>DASWIG010000319.1:0-37711 GCA_036397835.1 Thermoanaerobaculia bacterium | reverse complement strand
CCCGAGCGTCGCGGCGACGGCGCGCCGGTGGAGCTCGCCGACACGGCGGCGGCGCTGCTGGCCGGCGACCCGGTGCAGCGGGCGGTGGCGGCGCGTCTCGCCGGCCGCGGCGACGCGCCGCTGAAGGCCGGCGAGCGGGCGTTCCTGGTGCCGCTCCTGCTCCAGGGTCTGCAGGACCGCTATCCGACGATTCGATGGTTCTCGCAGCTCAGCCTGCGTTCGCTGCTCGCGGACGTGGCCGTTCCGGGCATGACCGCCGCGCTCGAGCGCTTCGACTACCTGGCGCCGCCGCCGCAGCGCCAGGTCGTGACGGCGGAGCTCCTCGGGCTCTGGCAGGAGCACGCCAAGTCGTCGCTGCCGGCGCCGCCGGAGGGCTCCCTGGTGGGGCCCGATTACCGCCTGACGCGGGAGGCGGCGGCGCCGCTCCTGGCCCTGCAAACCGACAAGCTGATCCACATCGGGGAATGACGAAGCACGTCCCGCCGCCCGCCGCCGCCGAGGACGGCCCGTCGCTCGCCTGCCTGCGCCTCGGCTGGGCGATGGTGGCGCTCTTCCTGGCCCTGGGGCTGGCGCTCGAGTCCTTCCACCTCGTGAAGCTGCCCTTCTACCTCGACCTGCGGCTGCGCCGCGAGCTGTGGACGCTGGCCCACGCCCACGGCACGCTGCTCGGCGCCGTCAACGTCCTCTTCGGTCTTTCCGCCGCGCGGTTGATCGCCCACGCGGGACAGCGGCTGCTGGCGTCGCGGTTGTTGCGGGCGGGCGCGGTGCTGGTGCCGGCCGGGTTCTTCCTCGGAGGCTTCGGCGCCGCCGAGGGAGACCCGTCGCTCTTCATCGTCCTGGTGCCGACCGGCGCGTTGCTGGCGCTCGCGGGCGTCGGCATCCTGGTCGCCGGCATCAGGCATGGGTAGCGGCGTGGAGGATCTCCACGCCCCGGACGTTCAAGTTGAGCCGGACTTCGGGGGACACGCTCAGCCGAGCCGCAGGAATTGCCAGCGCAGGTCGCGCGGGAAAGGCTGAAAGACCTCGGGACGGATGCGCTCCGCAAAATCGCGGAGCAGCGAGGCGAGCGGCTGTCCCCGGGCCGCCCGCTCGAGGGCCTCGGCGGCGTCGCTGCCGGCGCGGCTGACGTAGGTCTGCCATACCGCCTGGCGGATCGACATGCAGCTCATGGACACGTTGGCCAGCGTCGCGACGTTTTTCTTGAGCATCGAGAGCTTGCGCTTGAGGGTCGCCTCCTCGTCCATCGGCTCGCGCTGCCAGGGGGTGTAGGGCTTGGGGATGAGCACGTTGACGCCGAGGTGGACGTGGCCGGCGGCGCCCGTCGTCCTGGTCTCCTCGAGCATGATCGCGCGGCACGCGGCCGCCAGGCGGGCGATGGCGGCGACGTCGTCCATGGTCTCGCCCGGCAGGCCGACGATGAAGTAGAGCTTGAGCTGGGTGAAGCCGTGGCGGAAGATCAGCCGCACCTTCTCGAGCAGGAAGTCGTTGCTGATCGGTTTGTTCATCGCCAGCCGCAGCGCGTCGCTGCCGGTCTCGGGAGCGAGCGTGATCGAGCGCGCGCCGGAGGCGGCGAGGGGCTCGAGCACTCCGGCGGTGACCGCCGGGATGCGGATCGACGACACCGAAGCGCGGAAGCCCATCTCGTAGGCCGCCGCCAGGATGCGCTCGATCTCCGGGTGATCGCCCACCGCGGTCGCCACGAAACCGATCTGATCGGTCACCGCGCGGGCGCGGTCGAAGGAGCCGAGGATGAATTCGGTGGGGTGCCAGCGGAACTTGCCCATGCCGAAAGTGGCCCAGCAATAGCGGCACTTCTCGGGGCAGCCGCGCGACATCTCGACCAGGACCTTCTCGGCGAACTCGGTGCGCGGCGTGACGATGGCGCTCGCCGGCAGGTGGCCCGGCCGCGCCATCTGCTCGCCGGTCAGCTCCAGCTTGCGCAGCTTCGGCAGCTCGCCGCCGGCGACGTCGTGGCGCTCCGGCACGTAGAAGCCGTCGCAGGCGGCGAGGCGCTCGAGCACCGCCTCGCGCTCGCGCTCTCCGGCGAGCGCCGGCAGCAGCCGCGGCAGGAGGTTCTCCGCGGCGCCGAGCGCGAAGACGTCCACGAAGTCCGCCATCGGCAGCGGATTGATCGCGGCGCACGAGCCGCCCATGACGACCAGAGGATCCCAGGGGCCCCGCTCGCGCCGCCGCAGCGGCACCCGGGCGCGGTCGAGCATCCGCAGGAGGTGGACGTAATCCTCCTCGAACGACACCGAGAAGGCGACGCAGCCGAAGTCGGTCAGCGGCGAGCCCGTCTCCACCGACAAAGGCATGCCGATGCCGTCGGTGAAGAAGCGCTCGCAGCTCCAGCCGGGCACGTCGTGGATCAGCTCGTAGACGCGCTGGAAGCCGAGGCTCGACATGCCGACCTCGTAGCTGTTGGCGTAGGCCAGCGCGAGCCGGAAAGGCGCGTGCGGCGAGAAGGGGCGCACCGCGCGCTCGACGTCGCGATAAGGGGCCCAGGAGTGCGGGGGAGGCTGGCGTGGAGGTCGTCGCATGGCAGGGGGAGGGGGGTGAGCTGACGGGGCGGCGCTGCCGCGGCGGCGCCGTTGGGCAAGCCGCCGGAGCTCGGCGGCCTGCCGCTGGCTCTGAATCAGGAGTCCGCCATTTCCTTGAGGCCCTTCAAGGGACGGACCTTGATCACCCGACGGGCCGGCTTGGCCTGGAATACCGTCTCCTGTCCGGTGAAAGGGTTGATTCCCTTGCGGGCCTTGGTGGCCTTCTTGGTGGTCACGGTGAACTTGGCGAGGCCCGGCAAGGTGAACGCGCCGGCGCCGCGCTTCTTGAGGTGGCGGTGCATGACGCCCCCGAGGGACTCGAGGACCGCCCCGACTTCCTTCTTGTTCAGCCCGGTTTCCTCGCTGATGGCCGCGAGAAGCTGGGCCTTGGTGTAGGCCTCTCGGATCGCAGTGGTCTTGGTCGATTTGTCCGTCGCCATTTCTCCTCCAACGGTTAAGGGCTGCTGACCGGCGCCCCGCACGGCGAGATGCCGTTCAGCCGGTGGTCCTGGACTCTCTTCGATCTGTCAGCAGAATGCATCGGACTCGGAATCCTGCCTCGATGCGCCAAGGACGATCCTGGCTGGCAGAGATTCTTGACGATTCAAGGTTACCGCCATCGACCTTGGCCGCGCAAGCGTCACCACGAGCGATCGGTGACCGGCCGCCGCGGCCACGCCTCCTTGCCGTGACGAGCGAGAGCGGAGAACGAGCGGACGAGCGGGCTCAACCGGGCGCGGCGCCGATGCCGCAGCCACGCCCGGTGACGCAGATACAACCGCGCCAGGTCGAGGCTGGCCGCGGCCGCCGCCGGCCGCTGCCGCCGTGCGAGGAATCCCTCCAGCGCTTCGACGTAGGCGGCCTCGGCGGCGTCGAGGTCGCCTTCGCCGTCGTCGAGGCGGCCCTCCAGCCAGCGCAGGCGGAGCACGGCGAGCGGCCGCGAGAGCAGCTTGGCGGCGAACGCCGCCGCCGCCAGCGGTTGCCGCGCCGCGGCGAAACGTCCGAGCTCGCACAGCGCGGCGGCGACGTTGTGCTGGGCCGCGTTCACCAGGGCGCGGTCGGCGCCGTCGCCCGCCAGGGCGAGGGCCTCCTCGAAGAGCGCCAGCGCCGCCTCGGCGCGGCCGCTCCCGAGCCGCAGCCGGCCTTTGGCCACGAGCACGCGCGCGATCTCGGGCCCCTGGGCGCCGGCGCGCAGCACGCACAGGGCCTGATCGACGGCGCGTTGGCCGTGGTCGAAGCGGCCCCGGTCGCAGTGGAGGGACGCCTGGCGGACCAGGAGCTCGGCGCGCACCATGAGCGTGCCGCTACCGTCGCGCAGATGGCGCCAGGCTTCGGCAAGAGCGCGCTCGGCGCGCTGCAGGCGGCCTTCGAGGCGCCAGGTGTCGGCCGCCGCGGCCCACGCCTGCGCCTTGGCGTCGTGCCAGATCGACGGCGGCAGCGTGCCGGCGAGGAGGTCCGCGGCCCGCTGCCCGAGACGGCTGAGAGCTCGCGCCCGCGCCGGATCGTGATGGGCCTCCTCGGCGCAACGCTCGACCAGCAGCCTGCACAGGTCGGTGGAACGGAACCGCGGCCGGTGCTCCTCCAGGCGCCGCTCCATCTCGCGGTAGGGCAGCGACGAGACCCCGGAAAGGAAGACCAGCGCCGGCCGCTGCTCCGTGGCCTGGGCGGCGGCGAAGGCCAGGGCGCGCCGCAGACCGCGGGCGACCGCGGCGTCGAGCTCCTCGGGCACGTCGTCGCCGAGCGGCTGGTCGAGGAGCTGGAGGGCGGAGTCCATGGCGTCGTCCGGGAGCAGCTCGAAGCGGTACGACCGCGACGGCGGCGTGGCGCGGAAGACCTCGACGCTCAACGCGGCCTCCTCCTGTCGCGAGCAGCGGGAGGCGGCAGGGTGCGCACGCTCTCGAGCAGCTTCGTGCAACGGTGCGTGGTGTTGTAGACGCTGGAGATCTTGCGTCCGAGCAGCTCCGCGACCTCCTTGGCGTTGAACCCGTAGATGAAGCGCAGGCGGAAGAGCTGCCGGCACTGGTGCGGCAGCCTGGCCAGGCGGCGCTCGATCTCCTCGCGGTCGGCCATCCGCTCCTCGGGCGAGGGCACCGGCAGCAGCTCGATGGCGTCGTCGAGCGGCTCGGAGGGATGGCGCCGGCGGCTGCGGTGGTACATCAGGCATTGGTTGATCACCGTGCGGACCAGCCAGCCCTCGGGATCCGCCAGCTCCGACCAGTTGCGCAGCGTCGCGATGAGCGCGGTCTGCAGCAGGTCTTCGGCGTCCTGGGCCGGAATGCGGTAGCGGTTGACGATCTGCTTGAGCCGCGGCTCGAGGCGCGTCGCCAGCTCCCCCAGGGTCTCGATCGGCTGCCGGAGAGCGGCATTCGTGGTCATGATCGGCCGATGTTAGCAGAATCACCCTCACCCCAACCCTCTCCCAGAGGGAGAGGGGGCCTGAGCCCCGACGTCCTGCTCCCCTCTCCCCCTGGGAGAGGGGCCGGGGGTGAGGGTTCCGCTCAAGAGTCGTAGCTCAGCAGCGACGTGACGTCGTAGTCGGCGAGGCGCTTGCGGCCTTCGAGGAAGGTGAGCTCGATCACGAATCCCAGACCCGCCACCCGGCCGCCGCACGCCTCCACCAGCCTGGCGGTGGCGCGGGCCGTGCCGCCGGTGGCGATCAGGTCGTCGACCACCAGCACCCGCTCGCCCGCGGCCACCGCGTCGCGGTGGATCTCGAGGCGGTCGGTGCCGTACTCGAGCTCGTAGGACTCGCCGTGGGTGGCGGCGGGGAGCTTGCCGCCCTTGCGCACCGGCACGAAGCCGGCGTCCAGGCGGTAGGCGAGGTGGGCACCGAAGACGAAGCCGCGCGACTCGATCCCCACGACCTTGTCGATCTCGGCCTCGTGGTAGCGCTCGCTGAAAGCGTCGAGGAGCCGGCGCAGGGCGCGCGGCTCCTTGAGCAGCGTGGTGATGTCGTAGAAGAGAATCCCCGGCTTCGGGTGATCGGGAATCTCGCGGATGTAGCGCTTCAGCTCGTCCATCGCAGGCCTCCGGCAGTCGGGATCAGTAACGGACCTCGAAGGTCTCCGGCAATTCCGTGCCGGGCGGCAGCTCCTGCTCGGAAATTCCGTCCACCCGGGCCGCGGGCGGCCCTTCGCGCAATCGCTCGCGCAACGCCGCGAGCTTCTCCGCCGGCCCCCGCACCCGGAGCTCCACGGTGCCGTCCGGCAGGTTCCTCACCCAGCCCGCGAGCCCCAGGCCGCGGGCCTCCCGGCGCGTGAAGTCGCGGTACCAGACCCCTTGCACCCGTCCGCTCACGATCCAGCGCCAGGCCGCTTCGCCGTCGTCTTGGCTCATCCTCGTCCCTCGCTCTTCTCCGCCGGAGCCTCCTCGGCGCCGGCGCGGGCGAAGACGTGCGAGGCCAACCAGTATCCCAGAATCAGGATCGCCACGAAAGCGATCGAGAGCACGTTGAGGTAGCGCTCGATGAACGCCTTCACCGGCTCGCCGTAGACGTACATCATCCCCGCGACCACGAAGAAACGCAGGCCGCGGGCGAGGATCGAGGCGATCACGAAGACCTTGAAGTTGATCGCGAAGACGCCGCCCGAGACGGTGAAGATCTTGTAGGGCAGGGGCGTCAAGCCGGCGATGCCGGTGGCCCACGCGTTGTAGCGGTCGTAGAGCGCCTCCACCGCCTGGACTTTGCGCGCCCTGAAGAGACGCTTGAGCAGCGGCCGGCCGCCGTAGTAGCCGATGGCGTAGCCCGCCATGCCGCCGAGCACCGAGCCCGCCGTACACAGCAGCGCGAAGTAGAGCGACCCCGAAGGCCGCCCGAGGCAGAGGGCGATCAGCAGCACGTCGGGCGGAACGGGGAAGAAGCTCGATTCGGCGAAGGCGAGAGCGAACAGCGCCCAGTCGCCGTAGGGCGTCGCGGCGAAGCTCTCCACCCAGCGCAGGAGCTGGGTCAAAACGTCGTGCAGAGAATCCATCACCTCACGCCTTCCTCCTCGAGTGGGTCGACGGCTCGGGTCATTTCTCGCCCGGCCATCCGTGGCGGCCGATCAGCGGCACGAAGCTCACCGCCTCGCCGATCTCGCGGGAGAGGCCCGCGGACGTCTTCTCGTAGCGCACCAGGCACTGGACCTCGCGCGAGCCCTCGGGCAGCACCAGCTTGCCGCCGTCCGCGAGCTGGTCGACGAGCGGCCGCGGCACCTCCGGCGAGCCGGCGGTGACCAGGATGCGGTCGAAGGGCGCCACCTCGCTCCACCCCACGGTGCCGTCGAAGGTCTGGATCTTGACGTTCTCCACCCCGAGCTCGCGCATGCGGGCGATCGCCTGGCGCACCAACGAGCCGAGGCGCTCCAGGGAGTAGACGCGGCGGGCCAGACGCGAGAGGACGTAGGTCTGGTAACCCGAGCCGGTGCCGATCTCGAGCACCGAGTGCTCGGGGCCGACGTCGAGCATCTCGGTCATGCGGGCGACCACGTAGGGCTGCGAGATCGTCTGCCCGTCGCCGATCGGCAGCGCGTAGTCGGCGTACGCCTGGCTGCGCAGGTGATCGCGCACGAAGAGGTGGCGCGGCGCCTCGCGCATCGCCGCGAGCACCCGCGGGTCCTTGACGCCGCGCTTCTCGATGTGATCGCGCACCATCCGCCCGCGGGCGAACGCGAAGGGGTCGCGGGCCGGCGCGACGAACGGCACGGGGCCGGTCCGCTTCAGGTTTCGACGCATCCCAGGTGGCGGAGGCGCTCGCCGAGCGCCGCGTAGCGCTCGAGACCGCGGTAGTCCGTCAGGTCGAGGTGCAACGGCGTCACCGAGACGTAGCCGTCGGTGACCGCGGTGTGATCGGTCCCCTCCTCGCGCTCCCACTCGGGCGTGCCGGCGATCCAATAGTAGTCGCGGCCCTTGGGATCGGTCTTGGCCACCACCGTCTGGTGATAGTAGCGGCGGCCGAGGCGCGTCAGGCTCACGCCGCGGCACGGCCCGGCCGGAAAGTTGACGTTGAGTAGCAGGTCCTTCGGCAGCCCCTCGTCGAGGACCGATTGCAGGAAGCTGCGCGCCAGCTCCTCGGCGGCGTCGAAGGAGAAGCCTTCCTCCACGCTCTGGCTGAAGGCGAGCGCCGGCAGCCGGTGGAGGCTGGCCTCGAAGGCGGCGCTCACCGTGCCCGAGTAGGTCACGTCGTCGCCCATGTTGGGGCCGTAGTTGATCCCCGCGAGCACCAGGTCGGGCCGACCGTCCTTGAGCAGGCCCTGCACCGCCATGTTCACGCAGTCGGTGGGCGTGCCGTCCACCGCGTACCAGCTCTCCTCCACCAGCCGCAAGCGCAGCGGCCGGTGCAGCGTCAGGGCGTGGCTCGAGGCGCTCTGCTCGCGGTCCGGCGCCACCACCACGACCTCGCCGAAGGCGCTGGCGGCCGTGACCAGGCGGCGCAGCCCCTCGGCGAAGACGCCGTCGTCGTTGGTGACGAGAATGCGCATCCGATGCACCTAAGCCGGTTCGGAGACTTCCAGGTACCTGCCGACGATCGGCGCCAGCTTGACGAGGGTCGCCGCCGGCACCGCCGACAGGTCGGTGATGAGAGCCGTCCTGAGCGCCTCGCCGCAGGAGCAGGCCGGGCCGGCCCCCGCGGCCGGCGCGGGAGACGAGACCGCGCGCCGCACCACCTCCTGGCCCATGCGGGCGTTGCGGCGCAGCACCTCGAGAACGCCGTCGACGCTAACATCATCCTCCGAGTCGTGCCAGCAGTCGTAGTCGGTGACCATGGCGAGGGTGGCGTAGCAGATCTCGGCCTCGCGGGCGAGGCGGGCCTCCTGGAGGTTGGTCATGCCGATCACGTCGACGCCCCACTGGCGGTAGATCCGGGACTCGGCGCGGGTGGAGAACTGCGGCCCTTCCATGCACAGGTAGGTGCCGCCGCGGTGGACGACGGCGCCGGCGGCCGCGGCCGCGTCGGCGAGGCGCGCGGCGAGCGCCGGGCACACCGGATCGGCCAGCGACACGTGCGCCACCAGGCCGTCGCCGAAGAAGGTGTCGACGCGGTGCCGGGTGCGGTCGAAGAACTGGTCGGGCACCACCACGTGGGTCGGAGCGTACTCGAGCTTCATCGAGCCGACGGCGGAGACCGAGAGGATCTCGCGGCAGCCGAGGAGCTTGAAGCCGTAGACGTTGGCGCGGAAGTTGAGCTCGGTGGGCATCAGCCGGTGGCCGCGGCCGTGGCGCGCCAGGAAGGCCACCCGGCGGCCTTCGAGCTCGCCGAGCACGTAGGGGTCCGAGGGATCGCCGAAGGGCGTCTCCAGGCGGCGCTCCTCGTGGACCTCGAGCCCGTCCATGGCGTAGAGGCCGCTGCCGCCGATCACTCCGATCTCGTAGTCGTCGCTCATGTCTCGTCTCCGGTCGATGGGGTCCCAGGGGCGGGGCGAGCGGGGAGTCTATCGCACGCGGGCGCCGGCTACAGCGGCTCTCGGCCCGGGACGGTGCAGGGCGGCCCTTCCATGGTATTGTAATACAGGATTCCAGACTCCGGGCATCGCGGATGACGAAGACCTCGGCGGGCTCGACGCGGCCGAGCTCGAGCGCCTGCGCAGCCTGGGATACGTCCAATAGCCCAGCGTCACCCCGAGGCCGCCTGATCCCGGATCGCCTGGAGCTGCTTCTCGAGCTTTTCGCGCTCCACGCGGATCCGGTCGCGCTCGGCCTGCAGCCACTTGCCGTGGTCGCGCAGCGTCAGGTCCTCGGCGATCGAGTAGACGCGGGGGATCTTGTGGACGGCGCCCGTCTCGTCGAACTGCAGGGCGCCGGTGACGCCGGGGAAGTCCTTGATCTCGTGGATCAGCCCCTTGCGCACCTCGCTCGCCAGCGCCGGACGGCCCGCGAGCGCCGCCGCCAGCACCCGGAACGCGTCGTAGCCCTCGGCCGCGTAGATGCCGGGCGGCCCGCCGTAACGCGCGCGGTAGCGCTCGACGAAGCTCGCGACGCGCTCGTCGTCCTCGGGCGCGAACGCCGTGTGGGAGACCAGCACGCCGGCGGCGGCGGCGCCCGTGCGGTGGATCGTCGCCGGCGACGCGAACGCCTGGGTGGAGAGGATCCTGCCCTTGTAGCCCCGGCGCCGCAGCTCGCGGATCCAGCCGCCGACGTCCGGCTCGTAGCCCGCCACCAAGACGGCGTCGGGCCCCGAGGCGACGGCCTCGGCGATCGTGCCCGCGAGGGCCTCCGCCTCGGGCGGCACCGCCACCGTCGCCGTCAGCTCGCCGCCCTGCGCCTCCAGGCTGTAGACGTGGCGGGCGCCCTCGGGATGCGCGCCCAGGGTGGCCGAGGGCGAGCCGCGCGCCATCTCGATCCCTTTGCGGCTCTCTTCCCCGTAGACCTGGTACTCTCCGGTCAAAGGCAGCACGACGCCCACCTTCTTCTCCGGCGAGCAACCGGAGGCGCAGAGGCCGAACAGGACCGTCAACGGGATCAGGAGAGGTCGAAACGGAGGTCTGAGCATGAGCGTCGTCTCCCTTGGCGGCGCTTTGATAAGGTGCGCGAGATGACTGCTGCTCTTCAAGTGTACGAACGCCTATGCCGCGACCTGGGGTACGCCGACGCCGATGGCCTCGTATGGACGGCCGAGCAAGCACTGGGAGGCGTGCGGTCGATGCTCGTAGAGCGTGCCCGCCGCCATTTGCCGAAGGTGGATGCGATCTACTTCGCCGGAGAGGTTCCGCTCGCCTACTTCGCGGTCGGGGGAAGCACGCATAAGGCGCAGGTGGCGTCTCTGCACCGCCAAGTGTGGAACGACGCCCGCGTGCCGATTCTCTTCGTCATCGACGCCGCTCAAGTCCGGGTCTACGATGCCTGGGCGGAGCCCACCACCAACGCCGAGCGGATCGACGACGAAGAGCGCTTGGTCCGGGCTCTTACTGCCAGCGAAGACTTCCTGCGAGCGCTTCCTGAGCTGCAGCGTGCTCGTCTGGACAGTGGTGCCTACGCTGCTGACCTCCCAGGGCGCTTCGACGCCTCGCGACGCTGCGACACCACATTGATTGAGAATCTTGAAGCGACCCGCAACCGCCTCGTGGAAGGCAAGAGCGGCCTACGGTGCGATGTCGCCCACCTCCTTCTCCTGCGCTCCATCCTCCTCCTCCATCTCGAGCACCGGGGCGTCCTTGGGCCTTCCATCTACGGCCAGTTCTTGCGCGGCGCCAGAAAGCTCACCGACGTGTACGACAGCCGGGAGAGCACCTACAGGCTTTTCGGACGACTCGCTGAGAAATTCAACGGAGATCTACTACCGGTTCAACCGGAAGAAGGGGTCGTGCAGCAAGCCCATCTCCGGCTTCTGCGGTGCTTCCTTCAAGGAGAGGAGGAAGTGACATCGGGGCAGCGCACTCTCTGGCCGCTCTACGATTTCAGCGTTGTCCCGATTCAGCTTCTCAGCGCGGTCTACGAACGGCTGCTTCACGGCGAGGATCCCGACGCCGCGAAAAAGGAAGGCGCGTTCTATACGCCCTATCCTCTCGTCGAGCTGATGATGAACGAAGTTTTGCCTTGGCCTGATCCCGATAAATCGACAACTGGCGCCTTGCCGCGGATCTGCGATCCGAGTTGCGGCTCCGGAGTCTTCCTGGTGGAAGCCTACCGGCGGCTTGTTGCCCACTGGCGTCGGCGGCAGCCGGCGGCCACGTCGGACTGCGCCAGTCTGAGCCAGCTTCTCAGCGCCCACATCTTCGGTATCGACAAGAACGTCCTGGCGGTACGGGTCGCGGCCTTCAGCCTGTGCCTGGCCCTGCTCGATGAGGTCGATACTGCCGAGGTGTGGTCGCGTCTCCGCTTTCCGAGGCTCACCACTGCAACCCGGAGCGCAGAACCAAATCTCGTCACCGGGGACGCCTTTGCACAGGAGCGCACAACGGTTAGCCGCTTCGACCTGATAATAGGCAACCCGCCATGGCGGCGTCGCAGACTGCTGCCAGAGATTGAATCCTGGTGCAACGCCAAGGGCTATCCTGTGGCCGGGGAGATCGCTCAGGCCTTCATGTGGTTGGCCCGTGACCTTGCTCCGGCAGGGCAGGTCGCGCTGCTATCTCCCAGCAAGTGGTTGTTCAACCGCGAAAAACCAGACGTAGCCTTCCGGCGGGCGTTCTTCGCCAAGAACCACGTAGAGGCTGTCATCAATCTGTCAGCCCTTGTTGGCGGCGACCGGCGTCTTTTCAATGCCAGTGCCCCCGCGACGGCCATCGTCTTTCACCGTTCCAGCCCGAACGCCGCGGCCGGGGCGGTGCTCTACTGCACTCCACGGCCCGGGTCCCTGGCAGGTCTTCCCGCGGCCCTGGCACTGGACGGCGGGGACATAAAGTGGATCCCCCGCCACGAAGCCGAGGTTAACGACGATGTGTGGAAAGCGCTCTACGTGGGCTCTTGGCGGGACCTCCGCCTTGTCCGTCGCTTGCGGGCGACTGGGGCGACGCTCGGAGACTTCCTCAAGGCCAGGAAGGTCCAGGGATGGGCACATGGCCGTGGATTCCAACCATCCGGGGATAAGCCTTGCACTCGGATTCTTGAGCTGCCATTCCTGGACGCGTCCGATATGACTCCTTACATCTTGCAGCTTGATCCCGATGCGGAATCATGGGCAACAGATGGATTCAAGAGGACGGGTCCCGAGGCAATCTACGAGGGTCCACACTTGGTGTTCAAAGAGGGCTTGGTAGACAGGCGCCTCTGTGCGGCTTTCAGCACGCAGGGCTTCTCCTTTCGGGACACTGTCACTGGCATCCATGCACCACCAGGAGACAGCCACTTTCTGAAGGCACTGACGGTGTATCTGACGTCGTCCCTGGCCGGCTACCTACTCTTCCTGACTTCAGGTTGGGGTATCGATCGGCGCCGGGTGAAGAAAGGAGAGGTTCTCGCGCTTCCCGTGGCCTTTCTGCGCCGAAAAGAAGTGGTGGCGAAGCTTGCCGAGTTGTTCGATGCGTTCGGAGAACAAAGCTCGGTCGACAGAAGAAAGTCGCTCATTGAGCAGATGGACGACGCCGTTTACGAGGTTTTCGATCTTTCTTCAGGAGAGCGCCGTCTCGTCAAGGATCTATTCGCTACCGCTGTTTCGTATGTCCACGACGGTCCCGACTCACGGTCCTTCAGGCCGCCTCGCGCGGAGGAGCTCACTGCGTATGCTGGCGCCTTCTCATCTGTCTTAAGTCAGGTTTTTTCCGAAAGCGGCCAGACTCTGTCAGCAAGAATCCATCTCGGCCACTCCCCGATGTTCGTGGTCTCCTTCCGCATCGAAGATGGCCGAGGCGGTCGAAACAGCGTCACGGCAGCGGCTGACGAACGGATTACTCAGGTGCTCGACAGCCTGAGCAGCCGCGTCTGGCAGCGCGAAGGGATCAACCTCTACCGGCGCCGTCATCTGCGCATCTTCGAGGATCGCGTGCTACACATTGTCAAACCGGCCGAGAGGCGTTTCTGGACTCGGAGCGCCGCCTATTCCGACGCCGATGAGACCCTGGCCCAAGTCCTGGCGAGCAAGCCCCATGCCGGTCGCTGATCACACCCGCTCGGCGCGTATTCCTGCTGCATGGAAGAGCATCATCTGGCCGGGATTCGAGCTCAGCGTGTTGGGTTTGCTGGAGAAGGCCTGTGAGCTGCTGCGGGATGACCCGAGGCGGAGTGCCAACTGGCTGGAGCGCCACCGTGCGAGGAACCGTTGACCCTCGTGGAATCGGAGAGAAACGCTCTTCATCGCTCTCGGCATCCCCGATCTGGCTTGGAGGTGATCTGTCTCTATCACCTGTTTATTGGTCTATGAGCATCTCGGGGCAGCTTCCTGGTACTCTGGGAAGAGGCGCAAAAGATGGCGATCGAAGGTTACTACCTGGGATGCCCTTCTTGGGGGCTCAAGGACTGGGTGGGCGGTCTCTACCACCGGGACGCCCGTGCGTCGGACTATCTCGCCGAGTACGCCCGCGTCTTCAACGCGGTCGAGGGCAACACGACCTTCTACAGCCTGCCGCCGGAGACTTCGGTGGCGCGCTGGCGGCAGTCGACGCCGGAGGGCTTCCGCTTCTCCTTCAAGCTGCCGCGCTCGATCACCCACGAGCACGCCCTCGAGGGCGCCGACGCCGAGACGACGGAGTTCCTCGAGCGCATGGCGCCGCTCGGCGAGCGGCTGGGGCCGTTCATGATCCAGCTCCCGCCGTCGTTCGGTCCTGACCGCCTCGAAGTTCTCGACCGCTTCCTGCGCCGTCTCCCCGGCGGTTTCCACTACGCCGTGGAGCTGCGCCACCGCGGCTTCTACGACTCCGAGCACGCCATGGAGCGGGCCAACGACGTGCTGGCGCTCTACGGCGCCGAGCGCGTGGTGCTCGATACCCGCGCCCTGGCCAGCGGCGACCCCGGCCACCCGGACGTCGCCGCCGCGCGCCGCAAGAAGCCCCACCTGCCGGTCGAGCCGATCGCGCTGGGCCCGCACCCGCTGGTGCGCTTCGTGGGCCATCCCGACGACGCGGTCAACCTCCCCTGGATGGAGCGCTGGTGCCGCACGCTCACCCGCTGGATCGAGCACGGCCGGCGGCCGTTCGTCTTCGTCCACTGCCCGAACGACGCCCATTCGCCGCGGTTGGCGCGGCGGCTGCACGCGATGCTCGCCGAGAGCGTCGCGGTGGGGACCATGCCGCCGTGGCCGGGGGAGGAGGACGAGGACGCCGAAGGCCAGATGCGTTTGTTCTAGGATGCGGCACCCCAGGGTGCGGATCCTGGCTCGCCTCGGTCCTGGAAACCGGGCACGATTCCTGCACGTACAAGACGGACTGACCGGGTTCCGGCAGGAAGGAGCTCGCACCCTTGAGACATGAAACGAAATCGACACCTGAAGATACGGCCGGTGAGGGGATCCTCGACGCGATCCCCGAGCTCTACGGCCTTGCGGATCGCGACGAGAACCGGACCCTGCGGTGGACGCTCGCCGTCGCCGTCATGTTCCACCTCGTCCTCCTGATCGTCCATCTCCCCGAGCTCGCTGCTCGGGAGCTGCCCAAGCCCGAGCCGGGCAAGGTCTACCTGGTGCAGACGGTGCGCTTCCAGCCGCCGGCGCCGCGGCAGGCCGAGAAGGCCCCGAAGCACAAGGCGAAGAAGATCCCGATCCCCGACCCGACGCCTGACGCGCCGGAGCCCGTCGTGGTCGAGGAGATCGAGGTCCCCGACGTCGACGTGCCGGCCCTCGACGGTCTCGTCTTCGGCATCCCGGAGGCGCCGCCGGGTCCGGGCGGCCCGCAGAGCGGCCCGCTGCAGGTCGGCGGCGGCGTGAGCGCGCCGGAGAAGATCTACGCGCCGCAGCCGAAGTACTCCGAGGAGGCGCGCAAGGCGCGCATCCAGGGCGCCGTGATCCTGCAGGCGGTGATCGACGCGCTCGGCAACGTCCGCGACGTCACGGTCCTGAAGGGGCTGTCGATGGGGCTGACCGAGTCGGCGCTCGACACGGTCCGCGAGTGGCGCTTCAAGCCGGCGACCCTGAACGGCGAGCCGGTGGCGGTCTACTACAACCTCATCGTGACCTTCAGCGTGCAGTAGCACCGCGGGAACCCTCACCCCCGACCCCTCTCCCAAGGGGAGAGGGGAGTCGGATTCTTGCCCCCTCTCCCCCTGGGAGAGGGGGTTGGGGGGTGAGGGTTCTGATGCTATGATGCGCGCACCCGGAGGTCCGGCCTGAGCAGGATGCGATCCCGAAGAGCCGTCGTCTCACCGACCGGTGAGGGTGCGTCCGCGCCGGATCTCGGACCGACAACGCAAATCTCACGGAGGAGTCAGTCGATGAGCGAGCTTCCCCACAAGCTGGCCAAGGGAGATTGGAAGGTCATCGCCACCGCCGGCCGCGACAACACGCTCCCGGAGTTCAAGGCGGCGGTCGACCGCAACTACGTCCACGTGAAGTTCACGGAGACCCGCGGCGGCACCGAGCTCGGGTTCTACCTCGACCCGGAGCATTCGGATCTCTCCGGCGGCGACTTCGAGAAGGGCGAGGGCACGGTCCGCGTCGCCGGCAAGCTCAACCTCGACGGCGTCGACGTGCGCGTCGAGGCCGACGTCGACCTCGCGACGCTCGCCGGCACCGGTCACCTGGTGATCCTTGAAGGCGAGAGCGAAGGCGAGGGCGAAAGCGAGAGCGAGAGCGAAGGCGAGAGCGAAGAGAAGCCGTCGTGACGGCAAGCGCCCTCAAGCCTCGACGACGCTGCCTTCAGGCTCGCCGGACTCGCGGGGCTTGGGGGCCTCCCCCGGCCGGATCCGCAGCGCGGCGCAGAGCGTCAGCACCAGGATCCCGGCGCTGATCCAGTACGGCAAGGCGCCGCCGAAGCCGGCCGCCGGCGACGGCGGCCAGAGCTGGTAGGCGGCGCCGGCCCAGATCGGCGCCAGCAGCCGGCTCGAGCCGCCGAACGCCTGCTGCACGCCGTAGAGCTCGCCCACTTCGTTGTGGTGGGCGTAGCGCGAGATGAGCGACGTGGTCGACGGGAAGAGCAGCGCCGTGCCCAGGGGGATGAAGAGGATCGCCAGCAGGAACGTCACCGGGCTCGCCGCCACCGGCGCGATCACCAGCCCGGCGGCGATCGCCAGCGCGCCGGCGCGCAGCACGCGGACCTCGCCGAGCAGCCGCACCGCCCAGCCGAGCACGAGGGCGCGCATCACCACCGAGACGAAGCCGATCACCACGTAGAAGTATCCGATCTGCTCCTTGCCGACGCCGAAGCGGTCGGAGAGGTAGAGGGCCATCACGCTGCTCGCCGCCATGAACGCCAGCAGGCCCGAGGCGTAGACCCAGATGAGCGTGTGGACCGGCCGCGCCGGGTGGCGCACCACCGCAGCCACGTTGGCCAGCAGCGGCTGCCGCGCCCGCGGCGTGTCGCGCGTCTCCTGGGTGGTCGACTCGGGCAGCCAGCGCCAGGCGAAGAGCACGTTGAGCGCGCAGAGGCCGGCCGAGATCAGGCCGGGGGCGGCGTCGTGGCCCGTCCAGGCGAGGCTCAGGGAGCCGATCGCGGGCCCGATCATCACCCCGGCGCTGCTCGCCGCGGTGATCCAGCCCAGGGCCTGGGCGCGTTGCTCGGGCTGGACGGCGTCGGCCACGTAGGCGTGGTTGGCCGAGATGCTGCCGCCGCCGGCGCCCTGGGCCAGGCGCGAGACGAGGAGGATCCACACCGGCCAGGTCCACTGGCCGCCTTCCGCGCGCGGCAGGACCGACGCCGCGGCGAAGAGCGCGAAGGCGACGGCCGCCAGGGCCTGGCCGCCGACGATCACCGGCCGCCGGCCGACGCGGTCGGAGAGCCGTCCCCACAGCGGCGCCGTCAGGAGCTGGGCGAAGGCGAAGCCCGCGAGCAACAGGCCGATGGTGAAGGCGTTGGCGCCGAAGTCCTTGGCGTAGAGCGGCAGCAGCGGCAGCACCAGAGCGTAGCCCAGCATGTCGACGAAGGCCGTGACCATCAAGACCCAGAGCCGCCGTAAGGAAATTTCCCCCACCGTCACGCCTCCTCGCCCCGGCCCCAGACCATGAAAACCGTGGCGCTCAGCACCATGAGCAGCACGCCGTAGGCGGCGGCGGCGCCGAACTCCTGCACCCGCAGCGAGGTCTGGATCTCGATCGAGATCGGCCGCGTGGTGAAGGTGTAGAGCACGATGGAGGTCACGAAGTCGCCGAGGGCGGTGATGAACGCGAGGCCCAGGCCGGCGACGAGCGCCGGCCGCAGCAGCGGCAGCACCACCCGGGCGAACGCGCGCGCGCGGCCGGCGCCGAGGCTCGCCGCCGCCTCCTCGAGCGCCGGGTCGAGCTGGCGCAGACCGGCCAGAATGGCGCGGCCGGTGATCGGCAGACAGCGCACCAGGTAGGCGAGCGGCAGGATGACCGCGGTGCCCACCCACACGAAGCGGCCGAGGTAGGGCTGGTCGACGCTGAAGGCGGTGCCCAGGGCGAGGGCGAAGACGGTGCCCGGGATCGCCCAGGGCAGCGCCACCAACCCCTCGAGGCCGGCCCCCAGGCGGCCGCCGAGGCGCAGGGCCTGGCGCGCCGCCGCCAGCCCGAGGGCCACCGCGCCGGCGGTCGCCGCCGTCGCCATCCACAGCGAGTTGAGCATCGGCCGCAGGCGCTCCGGCTCGGAGAAGAGGTCGCGGTAGTTGGCCAGCGAGAGCTCCGGCGGCAGCAGCTCCACCGTCCACACGTCGGCCGGCGCCAGCGAGATCAGGAGCAACGTGGCGTGGGGCAGGAGCAGGAAGGCGACGGCCGCCGCCGCGGCCGCCGTGAGCGCGGCGCGCGCCAGCGGCCGCGCGGTTTGCCGGCGCGCCGGCGCCACGCCGTGGCCCGCGGCCACCGCGTCAGGTCCCTGGAGGCGGCGGATCACGACCAGGGCCAGCAGCGCCACGACGGCCAGCACCACCGCTTCGACCCGCGCCGTCCCGATGCGGTTGTTGGACATCGAGGCGTAGATCTGGGTCGTCATCACCCGGTAGCCGCCGGCGAAGACGTAGGGCGCGGAGAACGAGCCGAGCGAGGTCATGAAGGTCAGCAGCGAGGCCCCCAGCAGCGCCGGCCGGAGCTGCGGCAGCACGACGCGGAAGAAGGTGCGCGCGCGGCCGGCCCCCAGCACCGCCGCCGCCTCCAGCATGGCGCCGTCGAGCCGCGCCAGGGCGGCGCGCACGAAGAGGTAGAAGAAGACGAACATCGAATAGCCGTGGACGAGGAGGATGGCGGCGGGCCCCTGGAGCCGCCAGGGCGGACGCTCGAGCGTCAGCGCCGCCTGGATCAGGCGCGAGGCGAAGCCGCTCTCGCCCCAGAGGAAGAGGAAGGCGACCACCCCCACCAGCGGCGGCAGCGCCACCGGCAGCACCACCAGGGCACCGAGCGTGCGCCGCCCCGGGAAATCGGCGCGCTCGAAGAGGAACGCCAGCGGCATGCCCACCAGGGCCGCCAGCGCCACCGAAGCCGCCGAGATCCACAGGCTGCGCCACAGGGCCAGCCATTCGTCGCCGCGGCCGGCGAATTCCGCGAAGTGGGCGAGCGTGAAGCCGGCGCCCACGCCGCCGATTCCCAGGGCCTCGAAGAGGGTGAGGAGCAGCGGATAGCCCACCAGCCACAGGAGCGCCGCCGCGACGGCAAGCGCCGGGCCGTACCGCGCCAGGGTCGGACGGGACACGGTCGGACGGCTCACTCGTCCTCCACGGAGAAGACGCTGAACGGCAAGGCGCCGGCGCGCGGCTCGACGCTGACGGGATCGCCGGCGTCGACGCCGGCGCCGGCGTCGATCAGGACCTCGATCTCGGCCGCGTTCTCGAGCCGCACCGTGGCGTAGGCGAGCGCGCCGGTGAAGCGCCGCTCCACCACGCGGCCCGGCAGCGTGCCCGGGCCTCCGGCGTCGGCCAGGCGCAGCGATTCCGGCCGCGCCACCAGCTCGGCCGGCCGGCCTGCGGCGAGCTCGCCGGCGCGTCGCCCGCGCCAGCGCACGCTGCCGCCGGTGCCGGTGGCGATCTCGACGGCGGCGAGACCGCCGTCGTGGAACGAGGCCAGGGTGCCCTTGAGGCCACTGGCGCGGCCGACGAAGGTGGCCACGAAGCGGCTCTCGGGCAGGGCGTAGAGCTCCTCGGGGCGGCCGACCTGCTCGAGGCGTCCGCGGTGGAGCACGGCCACCCGCTCGCCCACGTGGAAGGCCTCCTCCTGCTCGTGGGTCACCAGCACGGTGGTGATGCCCACCTCGCGCACCGCCTCGCGCAGCTCGCGGCGGGTGCGCTCGCGCAGCGCCGGATCGAGGTTCGAGAGCGGCTCGTCGAGCAGCAGCACCCGCGGCTCGGGGGCGAGAGCGCGGGCGAGCGCCACGCGCTGCTGCTGGCCGCCCGAGATCTCGCTCACCCTCCGCGCGCCGAAGCCGCCGAGGTCCACGAGCTCGAGCATCGCATCCACGCGCCGCGCGATCATCCGCCGGTCCTGGCCGCGGCTCTCGAGGCCGAAGGCGACGTTCTGGTAGACCGTCATGTGGGGGAAGAGGGCGTAGTGCTGGAAGACCATCCCGAAGCCGCGCGCCGCCGGCGCCAGCGCGGTCACCTCGTCGCCTCCCACCACCACGGCGCCGCGGTCGGGCGTCTCGAACCCGGCCAGCAGGCGCAGCGCCGTGGTCTTGCCGCTGCCCGAAGGTCCCAATAGGGCGAGGATCTCGCCCTCCGCCAGCTCCAGGGAGAGGTCGCGGAGCACCTCCACCTCGCCGAATCGTTTGTAGAGGCCGCGGAGCTCGAGGTAAGGCGCGTCATCGTTCATGGAGATCGGTCCTCGCGAAGGACCGTCCTCCGGGGATCGTGCCCCTACTTACGTAGAAACCCCGGACCGGGGTTGGGCGGGTCCCGGAAAACGGCGTCGGCCTGTCGCTGGCGGATTCCACGCTGGGACGGAGCGCCCGGCGGCAGGCCGGGCGCCGTCCTCAGGCTAACACGCCGGCCGGGGCGGGCTATTCCTCGCCGTGCTCTCGGTTCGATCCCAGCGTCCCTCTACACCGGCGATGGGTGGCAAGGGTAAGGCCAAGGAGCGGTCGTCGAAGCCAGAAGCCACGGGTGGTCTGTCTCAGTCCGTCGTCGAAGAGGGACCTTACCCTTGCGCTCGAAGCTGTAGACCAGGAATAGACGTCAACAGCGGCGCGCGGCACGTGCCGCGTGGCCAGCCGCGGTAAGCCCTGCGTTGAAACCCAGGGCTGGACGCTGGCGTCCCTCCGGGACGAAGAGGCAGGCCGTGCCGCGAGCCACCGTCGAGGCCATGTTCTACGATCCAGCCTCGAGCGCAAGGGTAAGCCAGAGGTGCCTTGACGCTCTCCGGCATGGGCGCCCACGATCAACGGCGGCCACCCATCCTCGCGCTTACCCTTGCCACCCCTGGCTGCTCCGGCCCGAAGGCGTGGCTCTCGTAGGGCAGGCTGCGCCTGCCGATCCGCAGCTTCGCAGCGAAATCCCCTCTGTCAAGGTGGGACGCCGGGTCGATCCCCACCGCGGTCAAGGCCAGCGTTTCCGGCTCACGAGGTCTGCCCTCAGCGCTTCGAGCTGCGACAGACCCATGCCTGCGACGACCGTGCCGCGTTCGGCAGTCCACTCGATCCCCAAGACGTTGCACAGATCCTGGACGCTACGCCGTAGCACCGCCTCCACGCGCGCCTCAGCCTGACGCCGCGCCGTGGCCTCCTGACGACGCGCCGCGGCCTCCTGCTCGGCGCGCTCCTCGGCCGCCCGCCGCGCCGCCTCCTCTTCCATCGACGTCAACAGCCGCTCACCCGTCTTGACGTCCTCGATCAGCAGCCGCTCGCCGTCCTCGTCCGCCTTGATCCGCAGGCCCACCGACGGCAGCCGGATCCAGCCCTGGGAATCCGGGAGGTTCGCCCGGTAGCGGCCCGACACTCCGAGCCGCCGCACGTCCAGACGCAGCCGCTCCGACGTGGCCGGACGCGGCGGATACACGAGCACCAGGTCGTCCACCTTCATCCGCGCGAACAGCTCCGGGTTCTTCTCCGCGTCTTTCTGCACCTGCTCCCGGCTGCCGGTCGAGACCACCTCGATCACCAAGCAGGGGCTGGCGCCCTCTGCCACCGGGTCGAAGTGACGGTCGATCGCCTCGCGGTCGCGCAAGCCCTTGACCACGTACACGTCGGGCGACACGTCCCGCTCGCCGAGCTGCCCCCACAGGATCAGCAAGTCGCTGAAGACGCCGACGCCGCTCCGGCGCTCCAGGAACCGTTCCAGGGTGTCGGCCAGGGGATTCAGCTTCTTGTGGTGCGGCCGGCTCTGCGTCACCTGGTCGTCTTCCCGGGGATGGAGGAGCACGTCGAGAGTCAGCGGAAGCTTCTCGACGACGACCTCGCCGTCCGGACGTCCGGAGGTGCGAAAAAGGGCTTCCCCGGCCTCTTCGCGAGGCCGAGATGGGGATCGGCCAGTGTCGATCTTGGGTGCGGGCAGCGCCATGTACCGACTCTAGCAGATCCGCTTGGGAGGTAAGGGAGACTCACGGCAAGAGGAGTCTACAGGCAGTGCGAAGAAAGTCCGAAGGATTCTCCGGCTCCGGGACTCGTCTCATGGGAGAGCAGTGTACCCACCACTAGACCGACGACAGGAGGACCAGCGATGATCACCCGAAGCTACAAGCGGCTCTCCCTATGGCTGACGACGGCGGCGCTTCTCGGCGCAGCAGTCCCTGCCAGCGCCCAGGACGGTGAGATGGGCGGCCCGCCGGAGCCGGACGCCGCCGGCGAGGTCCGGCTCAACCTCGAAAAGACCCTGACCCTCGCGATGACGTTCC
Organism: Thermoanaerobaculia bacterium; assembly: GCA_036397835.1. Classification (GTDB taxonomy): domain Bacteria; phylum Acidobacteriota; class Thermoanaerobaculia; order Multivoradales; family J023; genus DASWIG01. The sequence continues at coordinate 15,907 of DASWIG010000319.1, read as the reverse complement.
AGGGTGGCGACAGCTATCCCGACGGCCTCGCGGCCGCCGTCGCGCCGCGAACGGGTCCGCTCCCCGACCTCAGCCGGGCGACCGCCCCCGCCTGGAGCTCGCTGCGGGGCTCCGGGACGACGCTGCAACAGCAGACTCAGGAGGCGGAGGCCCAGGCCGCGCCGAAGAAGCGCGGCTTCGGCCGCTGGCTCAAGAAGCACTGGTACGTGCCGGTGCTGGTCGCGGGGGCGATCGGCGTGGCCGTCGACAGCGGCGGCGACGACGACAGCACCGGCGAGGACGACTGAGGGGCCAGGGTCAGACTGAGGGTCCGGGGTCAGTCGTCGTAGCGGTCCGTCATCTCGTGGAGCTCGCCGTCGCGGGCGAGGCGCAGGACCTCGTCGATCGACAGGTCGTGGCCGGCCTCCCGGAGCTCCTCGAGCTCGTCGCCGTCGACACCGTGACGCGCCAGCTCCACGAGCTGGTCGACGCTCAGCGCCGGATAGCCCGCCTCGGCGAATTCCTCGGCCTCGTCGCCGTCGACGCCGTGGCGCGCCAGCTCGATCAGGTCGTCCACGCTCAGGTTCTTGTAGCCGGCCTTGACGAATTCCTCGGCCTCGTCGCCGTCGACGCCATAACGCGCCAGATCGATGAGGTCGTCCACGGTCAAGCTCTGGTAGCCGGCCGCGGCGAGCTCCTCCACGTCGTCGCCATCGACGCCGTGGCGGGCGAGCTTCACCAGATCGTCCACGGCGAGGTGCTCGTAGCCCGCCTCGCGAAAGCCGCGGACGTCGTCGCCGTCGACGCCGTGACGCGCCAGCTTCACGATCTCCTCGGCGCTCAGCTCGTAGCCGGCGTCGCGGAGCTCCCGCACGTCGTCGCCGTCGACGCCGTGGCGCGCCAGGCTCAGGACGTCGTCGAACGCGGCGACGTCGAAGCCCGCTTCCGCGTACTCGCGGAGGTCGTCGCCGTCGACGCCGTGGCGGCACAGACGCACCAGGTCGTCGGCGCCGGCGCCGGTCACGCCCGCGCCGGCGAGGGAAGGCAGCAGGTCCTCGTCGCAGCCGTGCCTGGCCATCTCGCGGAAGTCGTCCTCGCTGAGCCGGGCCTCGTAGGCCGTGCCGGCGGCGCCGCGGCGCAGGTCGTCGATGTCGTCCTCGAGCTGGTGCCTCCGCACTCGGCGTCGGTCGGTCTCCTCGGCCGGCTCCTCCTCGGCCATCTGGGCGAGCTCGAAGGCGGCGTCCTCGGACGCCCAGCTCACGGCCCATGACGGCGACTCTTCAGCGTCGGCGGACCAGCCTTCGGCCCACGCCGGCGATTCCCCGGCGTCCGCGGACCACCAGCCCTCGGTCCATGACGGCCCTTCCTTGGCGCCGAGCCAGCCCTCGGCCCATGACGGCGCTTCCTCGGCGTCGGCCGGCGTCTCGGGCGCCGGCGCCGCGTCGCTCGAAGAGGCGAGGACGAGGAGGGTGGCGCCGGCGGCGGCGACCAGGGCCGCGGCCAGCGCGGCCACGGCGGCGGACAGCCAGCCGTCGGCCGGCGGCTCGTCGCCGCGGCCCAGGAGACGCCGCACCCGCGCCAGCAGGGATCCGCCGTCGGCCCCGAGGGCGAAGGCCGGGGCGCCGAAGCGCAGCCCCTCGAGCTCGGCGAGGGCGCGGGCGTAGGCCGCGGCGTTGCCGCAGACCTCCACCGCCAGGTCGTCGCAGCAGTTCTCGCGCTCGACGCGGACCTGCTTCGACAGCCACCACACCGCCGGGTGATAGAAGAGCAGCGTCTCGAGCGCGACCTGGACCAGGTTCACCAGGAAGTCGTGACGCCGCACGTGGGCCAGCTCGTGCGCCAGCACGGCCTCGAGCTGGTGCGGCGCCAGACCGGCGAAGGCGCTCGCCGGCACCAGGATCGCCGGCCGCAGCCAGCCCACGACCACCGGCACCCGCAGCGCCGCCGACTCGAGCAGCCGCACCGGTCGCGCGATCCCGAGCCGCCCCGCCAGACGCTCCACGGCCGCGGTCCAGCGCTCGGCCGCGGGCCGCGTGTCGCGCCGCAGACGACGCACGCGTCGCCAGCCGCCGAGGTGCGCCAGCGACAGCGCCGCCACGCCGGCCAGCCAGACTGCGACGAGCCAGGTCGACGACGCCTCGAAGCGCGCCGCCGGCGGGAATGATGGGTCGCGGACCGCGGCAGGCGTCGCGACGCTCTCGACGGGCGCCGCGTCCGTCGCCGGCGCCGCGGCGGACGAGGCCGCCAGCGTCGCATCAGCGCCGAGGTAGAAGGCGGTCGCCGGCGGCAAGACCGCCATCGTCGCCAGGCCCGCGCAGGCCGTCAGGTAGCGGACGCGGGCGCCGCGGCCGCGCAGCGCCGCCAGCGCCAGGGCCGCCGCCAGCGCCACCAGGGCGCCTTGCCAGAGGAAGTGCAGCAGCGTCCATGCCAGGGGGTCGAGCAGCGTTTCCAGGGATTTCATGGGCGTCCTCCTTCGAGCTCGTCCAAAAGTTTGCGGATCTGCGCCAGCTCGGCCTCCGAGGCCGGCCGCGACGACAGGGCCTGGAGCACGAGCTGGCTCGCCGAGCCGCCGAAGGCGCGGTCCATCAGGTCGCCCACGAGGCCGCGCTGCACCAGCTCCTGGGGCTCACCGGCCGCGTAGACGTGGGCGCGGTCGGTCTCGTCGCGCACCACCAGCCCCTTCTCGGTCATGATCTGGAGCTGCTTCAAGGCCGTGGTGTAGCCGGTCTGCTCGAGCTCGGCGTGGACCTCGCGGACCGTCGACGGACCGCGCCGCCACAGCACCCCAGCTCGGGCGTTGGCTCCGAAGGGCTACGCTGGCCGACTCCGCGGAAGAGATCCTGAACGACCCCTGAAGACGCCGAGCGGATCGCCGCGCCTCGACCTCAGCCGCGTACGAGACGGGGTATCGTGGAGGAAGCCGCCTTCAGCGGCGGAAGAAGCGGAGGTGGACGGCGAGACTCGACGTCGTCCGCGTCCTGAGCGGGCTTGACGTCGCCAGTCGGCTTCGATTGGCCTCCGAAGGCGAGGGGACGAGGAGGAGAGCTCGTCAGACGCCGGAGAAGCGCGTCGGACCGTGGAAGTGTCTCCGGACTATGGTCGGAGAGGCTCTCGTGCGATTCCGTCGCCTTCAATCCCGGGATGAGCGGGTTTGCCGTGTACGACGGCTCTCGACGACGGTCGAGGGGCGTTGCGCCGAGAACGAGCGCCTTCAGGCGCGGTAATCCGTGGGATTCTCCTCGCGTTGGCGAGTCGGGACCCATCCGGCCGACCTCGGCGTGGGGGGTCCGATCGACCACGCCGCCCGGCCTGAAGCCTGACTGGCAACGTCGATTCCGGCGGAGATATTCCCGCCGGCCTCCACACGGACGCCTGCCATCCGCACGTCCCACACCTGCATGCCAAGCACCGGCCGCCGAATATCCGGACGGCATCCGGCGTAGGGGCGAGCCCCCGTGCTCGCTCACCCGGTCCAACGGACCGGGCTTGCTGCGATGGGCCTTGATAGGATACGCCGAGCCGCGCGTGCATTATTCCCCGGACGCGGGCAGGGCTCCGTGGGCCACAACCAGCATTGGCGAGACTATGACTTCTCAGTCCATGGCCCTCTCCCCACAACAGCAGCAGGTCGTCGACCACCGCGGCGGCCATCTCCAGGTGATCGCCTGCGCCGGCTCGGGCAAGACCGAGTCCATCTCGCGACGCGTCGCGGCCCTCATCACCGAAGGCGCGGAGCCGGCGTCGATCGTGGCCTTCACGTTCACCGAGCGGGCCGCGGCCGAGCTCAAGGAGCGGATCGTCCGCCGCGTCGAGGAGAGCATGGGCTCCGACTTCCTCGACCGCCTGGGACCGATGTTCGTCGGCACCATCCATAGCTACTGCTTCCGCATCCTCCAGGACCACGTTCCCCGCTACGGCAGCTACGACGTCCTCGACGACCACCGCCACGCCGGCCTGCTGAGCCGTGAATACCGAAATCTCGGCCTGTCACGGCTCGGGCCTCGCCACTGGGCTCCCATCCGCGACTTCATCCGTACCGTCGACGTGATCGGCAACGAGCTCATCGACCCCGCCGAGCTCGACGGCACGCCCCTCGGCGAGTGCTACCAGGCCTACCGCGAGATGCTCGACCGCTACCACTTCCTCACCTTCGGGCTCATCATCTCGTGTACCGTCGAGGCTCTCGAGGACCCGGCCATCTTCGAGCGCGTCCACGGCCCCCTGCGCCACCTGCTGGTGGACGAATACCAGGACGTCAACCCGGCCCAGGAGCGGCTGGTCGAGCTCCTGGCAACCCCGCCGGTCACTCTCTGCGTGGTCGGCGACGACGATCAGTCCATCTACCAGTGGCGCGGCTCCGACGTGAACAACATCCTCGACTTCACGCGGCGCCGGCCGGGCACGGAGACCGTCCCGCTCGACAGCAACCGGCGCTCCCGTCCGGCGATCATCGAGGCCGCCAACGCCTTCGCCCGCTCCATCCCCCAGCGCCTCGACAAGGCCATGAGGCCGGTGCGCCCCGCCGCGGGCACCGAAGTGGTGGCCTGGAAGGCGGAAACCGAGGAGGAGGAAGCCGAGCGGATCGCCGAGACCGTCCAGCGGCTGCGCAGCCTCGGCTACCGCTACGGCGACATCGCCGTGCTCTTCCGCTCCGTACGGACCTCGGCGCCGCCGCTCATCGAGGCCCTGCGCGAACGCTCCATCCCCTTCAGTTGCGCCGGGCGCACCGGGCTCTTCATGCACCCGGAAATCGCGCTCTTCGGCGAGATCTTAACCTGGTTCGTCGACGGCGACTGGCGCGACGAACGCTTCGGGGAAACGCGCCCGGCCAATCTCGACCACGTCGTCGAGGGCCTCGAGCGCAGCTTCGGCAACGGCGAGCCGCTCGAAGGTCTCCGCAAGTACCTCGAGGATTGGCGGGCCTACCAGCTTCGGGGCACCCGCCCCGTAAGCCTGGTCGGCGACTTCTACCGGCTCCTCTGGCGGCTCAAAGCCTACGAGATCGACGTCGATTCGCCCGAAGGCTCGGCCCGCTTCGGCGCCTTCGGCCGCTTCTCCAAGGTGCTCGCCGACTTCGAGCACGTGAACCGCCGCGGGCGCTACGTCGAGGAGGGCGGGAAGCGTACGTTCCGCGCCGGCCGCGACCGCGGCAAGCCCTACTTCTGGGCCCTTGCCAACTACCTCCTGCACTACGCCCGCGACGCCTATGAGGACTTCGAGGGCGAGCAGACCCTCGACCTCGACGCCGTCGACATCCTCACCGTCCATCAGGCCAAGGGGCTGGAATGGCCGGTGGTCTTCCTGCCCGCCATGGTCGACGGGCGCTTCCCCTCACGCCTCACCGGCCGGTCCCAACCCTGGCTCCTCTCGGACGCTACTTTCCCGCCGAACAAACGCCGGCGCTACGAAGGCAGCGAGGCCGAGGAGCGGCGTCTCTTCTACGTGGCGCTCACCCGCGCCCGCGACTGCGCCTACCTCTCGTGCTTCGAGAAGCGGAAGAACCGGTTCCGGCCCTCGCCCTTCCTGCTCGAAGTGGCGGGCGGCGAGGTTCCCCGCCGCCAAGGTCTGCCGCTCCCCGATCCTCCCGAGGCCCAGAGGGAGGCTGACTCGCCGACCCTGACCACCTCGTTCTCCGACGTCGCGCTCTTCGAAGACTGCGGCTACCGCTATCGACTCTCAGCGGTCCTCGGTTATCAACAGGAGCTGGCCGTGGAGCTCGGCTACGGCAAAGCCATCCACCACGTGTTGCGGCGCTTGGCGGACACCGCCCGCGAGTCCGTCGTCCTGCCCGATTCCGCCGCGCTCCAGGCTCTCATCGACGCCGAGCTCTATCTGCCGTTCGCCGACGCGCCGGCCTTCTCGCGTATGCGGCAGGCCGCTTCGCGTCTCGTCGGCCGCTACGTCGAGAGCTATCAGGATGACCTGCGCCGGGTGTGGGCGGTGGAGCGACCCTTCGAGCTCCACGTGCCCGACGGCACCGTCGCCGGCCGCGCCGACGTGATCCTCGACGAGGAGGGAGGCATCGGCTCGCTCGCGATCGTCGACTACAAGGTGGCCATGGACGAGAAGCGCGACGAGCGCTACCGCCGACAGCTCGCCGTCTACACCGCCGCCGGCCGCGGCGAAGGTCTCAACGTGGAGGCCGCCTATCTTCACGAGCTGCGAGACGGGACCCGCCATGGCGTGGACGTTGCCGACGCCGCGACGGCCCACGCCTCCGATACCATGGCCCGCGCCGTCGCCGGCATCCGCCGCGGGCACTTCACGGCGAGCCCCGAGGTCGACACCTGCGGCCGTTGCGACTTCCTGCGCCTCTGCCGTCATCGGCATGACGATGCGGAGGTGCCGATCTGAGGGCTAGAATCGATGGGTCGGGTAGGAACGGACCACGAACACCCGCTGGTGAGCGCCTCGCCGCCAACCAGTGCCTTCGCAGAAGAGGGAGATCATGGCTGACGACGCCTTTGGCACCTGGCTGCGGGAGAATCGGATAGCGCTGGGGTTCTCGCAGGCCCAGCTCGCGGAGTTCATCGGCACTTACCAGGTGAAGATCTCCCAGTGGGAGACGGGAAAGGGGCGGCCCGAGAAGGAGATTCTCGACCAACTCGAGGAGCTCTTTGAAGGCAAGGCGCCTGGTTCCGTGCCCAAGCACCAAGATGCGCAGAGCCTACGAAAACCTCCCACAATTGATGAGCTTCGGGCCAAGGTGAAGCCAGAGTTCAAAAATAGGGCAAAGGGGACGGTCGACACTGCCGACTACCGGCATGACAGCGAGAAGCGGACAAATATTCCGCTTGCCAAGATTGCCGCGGAAGGACCCGTGCCTAAGGTGTCGAAAGCTCGCTACGCCTACAATCCTCACCTTCCGCCGGTGCTTCGCTTCGACCCTACCGGCGACGCCGACCGAATTCAGGAGCTGATCTCCGAGGCGGGTCAACGGCTGCTGACAGTATCTGAGCAGCGCTTGTTACTGGAAGCCGTCTCTCATTATAACCCGTGGCTCGAGTGGACGGAGAGGCGGGAGCAGCACGAGAGAGGGTTCTTTGAGGTCGACCCTGTGGCACTCCACATTCATGAAAGGGTCTCATCTCAGGCAATCGTTCGCACAGCGATGCGAGAGGAAGCACAGCGGAGCTTGTTCGCCGATCCTCAGCAGCCATACCAGGAAGCGGTACAGTTCTATCGCCATGACGTGGACTGGGCGAACCGTTTGATCCTTGGGGATTCTCTGCAGGTAATGTCGTCGCTAGCCCGGCGAGAAGGTCTGGGTGGCAAGGTGCAGATGATCTATATAGACCCACCTTACGGAGTAAAGTTCGCGAGTAACTTCCAACCTGAGGTAACTCGGCGACAGGTCTCGGAGAAAGAACAAGATCTCACACGGGAGCCAGAGACGGTAAGAGCTTACCGAGATACATGGAAGCTCGGAACGCACAGCTATCTCTCCTATTTGCGGAGCCGCCTTCTGGCTGCCAGAGAGTTACTCTCCGCAACCGGGGCGCTCTTTCTGCAGATCAGCGATGAAAATGTGCATCGCGTCCGCTTGATCTTGGACGATGTATTCTCTCCAGAGAACTTCGTTGGCCAAATTGCTTTTCGCAAGACTGGGGCCGCATCAAGCAAGACGTTAGCTAGCACCTTTGATTACATACTCTTCTATGCTCGTGACCGAAGCGAGCTGAAGTACCGACGACTTTACCTGAGGAAGGTACCCGGTGGGGAGGGAGCTCGGCAATATACTTGGGCTGAGTCGTTATCTAAAGGTGCCTACAGGACTCTGTCAAGAGAGGAACTAGAAAACTCAGCGCTTATCCCTCAGAGTTGGCACGTGTTCCGCCCCGGACCTCTTTCGTCGCCCGGATACCAAGCTACTTCGTCTGGACCGATCGAGCTCTTTGGTCGGATCTTCAGCCCCGGCAGTAATCGCCACTGGAGCGTTGGAGAAGCTGGCACGCGGAAGCTGGCCGAGTGCGGGAGGACCATGGTCATCGGGAATACGCTTTGCTCCAAACTGTACTTGGATGACTACCCCATTTCGCCCGAGAAGAATTATTGGGAAAATACTGTAGGAACCGGATTCGGAGAGAAGCAGCGGTATGTTGTGCAGACTTCTACAAACGCGATTGAACGGTGCTTACTGATGGCCACCGATCCCGGAGAATTAGTCCTTGATCCGACTTGCGGAAGCGGCACTACGCCATACGTTGCGGAAAAATGGGGCCGAAGGTGGATCGGAATTGATACAAGTCGAGTGGCCTTACTTATTAGCCGTCAGAGAGTGCTCACCGCGAAGTACGAGTTCTTTCGAACGGTAGACGGCGACGGTGAAGGGCACAACCCAGGAAACGGGTTCGTTGTTCAGACGGTGCCTCATGTTTCATTAAGCGCTGTGTCGCGCTCCGCCGATCTCGAGCCGATTCTGGACTATCACAGGAGCATCCTCCAAGTCCGTCTCGCCGCCTGCAACGATGCACTCCTAGCCGGCGTCTCCGGGGCACTCCGCACCCGCCTTGCCGCCAAGCTCCGCGAGAAGGAGCGGACCGAGGGTAAGAGGTCTGTCACCGACGCCCACCGACGCCGCTGGCTCCTCCCTCCAGACAACCGCGATCGCTCCCCTAAGGCCCGCAAGATCGCCACCGTCGACCTCGACGCACCATCCTGGTACGAGTGGGAGGTCCCCTTCGACACTGATCCCGACTGGCCGCAGGCCCTTCAGGAGGCGGTCACCGCCTACCAGAAAGCCTGGCGCGTTAAGATGAATGAGGTCAACGACTGCATCGCCGCCAATGCCGAAGTGGAAGCGCTCGTAGACCAGCCGGAGGTAGTAAAGGGCGTCCTGCGCGTCTCAGGTCCGTTCACCGTCGAAGGCGTGCGGCCCGGGGAGTTGAATCTGGGAGAAGAAGGGCTGTTCGCCGGCCCCCCGAACAAGGTCGAGGAAACCGAAGGTGAAACCGCTGAGGCCGCCCAGGCTGATCTCCAGAACCAGAGCGCCTACCTCGGCCGAATGGTCCAGCTCCTTCGCGCTGACGGCGTCACCTTTCCCGACAATCAACAACGAAACTTCGCCCGAATTGAGCCCCTCTTCGAGTCCTCCGACAGCGGTGGCAGCGTGATCCACGCCGAGGGCCTGTGGGAAGGTGAGGACGGGACCGAACCAAACCACGTAGGAATTGGCTTCGGCCCCCAATACGGCCCTGTGACCGCCGAGCATGTTGAGGAGCTCATCCGCGCGTCACGACGGTACGACGAACTTGTGATCGGCGGTTTCTCTTTCGACGCCGCCGCCTCGGCCGTGGTCCAGGAGTCGGCCCACCCGCGCCTTCGCATCCACCAAGCCTACATCCGACCCGACGTCAACCCCGGAATGGACGGCCTGCTAAAAGACACTCCCAACAGCCAAATCTTCACAGTCTTCGGCCAGCCCGAGATTCGGGTCGAGCGCAATGGGAACGAATGGACATGTGAGCTCCTTGGCGTAGACATCTACGACCCGTTAACAAGCACGGTAAGGTCAACCGGTGCCTCCAAGGTCGCCGCTTGGTTCGTCGACCAGGACTACGACGGCCGCTGCTTCTGCATCACCCAGGCTTTCTTCCCCAACGAAAATGCATGGGAGAAGATCGCCAAGACTCTCGGCTCCTCGGCTGACCCGGAGGCCTTCGCAGCCTTCGAAGGTACTGTCTCCTTGCCCTTCCGGTCGGGCAGGCATCGACGTATCGCAGTCAAGGTCATCGACCCTCGAGGCAATGAAGTCATGACGATCCAAAGGCTAGAGGACTGAAGGGGAGACTGCAAAATGGCCCGGCGAGCCCGCTTCTCCCAGGATCAGACCCCGCCCCCGGAATGGACGCCGACTCAGGCGGTGTCCGAGCCGGTCATCAATAGCCCTTACGACGAACCGAAGGAACATTGGAGCTACGAACGCGGCGTTCCTTACAAGGTTCTGGGCCGGCGAGAGGCGAGCTACTGGTACACCTCTGAAAAGGTGGCCACCGGACAGATGAAGATCGGTGCCGAAGAACAGCGGGACCCCCTTCCGCTGGTCAACCGCCTGAGAGTCGACGTCAAGCGGTGGCGCGAAGCCGGCTATCGCGGCGCGTCCTCGGTCACGAAGGACCTTGTTCGCAATTGGAGCCGGACCGATCTGCCTCGACCGCTCTTCTTCTGCCAGCGCGAGGCGGCCGAGACGGTCATCTACCTCCTCGAGATAGCGCTCCCGGGCCGCCTACCCAGTACCGGCTTTCGCAACTTTGACGTGGCAGCGTCCGACCTCGAGAAGCTCCTCGCAGGCGAGGTGCCAGCCTTCCCCGAGATCTCTCCCGAGTTCTTCCCTCGACTGATCGATCTCCCAGCGGACGCGTCCCTGCTGCCGCTTCGGCGCTTCGGCTGCAAGATGGCCACCGGCAGCGGCAAGACAGTCGTGATGGCGATGCTCGTCGCCTGGGCCTTCTGCAATCGGGGCCGCAACCCGGCGACCCGGAGCTTTCCCAACGCGGTCCTGATCTGTGCCCCCAACCTCACCGTCAAGACCCGACTCCAGGTCCTGCGCCCAGAGCACCGCAACAACTACTACGACGAGTTCAACCTGGTGCCCGCCAAGTACCGCGAGCTCCTGGGCGCCGGCAAGGTGCTGGTGACCAACTGGCACGGCTTCGCCCTCAAGAGCGAGCACAGTGAGGGCGGCACGAGCTACAAGGTGGTGCAAAAAGGCGAGGAGACGCCGGAAGCCTTCACGCGCGATCGCCTCGGCGAGCTGGCCCACCGACTTCCCATCCTTGTGCTCAACGACGAGGGGCACCATTGCTGGCGCCCGGCGCCGGGCAATGCGGCGGAGAAGGCCGCCCGCGCGGCGGCCAAGGAGCTTTCGAAGGAAGAGCGCGACGCCCTCGAGGACGAGGAAGCCGAGGCGCGCGTATGGCTCGCCGGCCTCGACCGCATCAACAACGCGGGAATAACGGGAGAGGGGGAGCCTTGCGTGCTCGCCTGCGTCGACCTGTCCGCCACGCCGTTCTACCTGGGTGCCAGTGGCTATCCAGAGGGCAGCCCGTTCCCCTGGCTGGTGAGCGACTTCGGCCTCGTCGACGCGATCGAGAGCGGCATCGTGAAAGTGCCGCGGCTGCCGGTCCGCGACGACACGGTGGGTAAAGACGACGCGGGACGTCCCGATCCCAAGTATTTCCGCCTCTGGGTTCACATCAACGAAAGCCTCAAGCCCGTTGACAAGGTGGGAAAGCGTCCCAAGCCCGAGGCGATCTACCGGGAGGCAGAGGGCGCGCTGATCACCCTGGCGTCGCAATGGAAGCAGAAGCTCGCGGAGATCCGGGCGGCGACTCCTGACGAAGTACCCATTCCGCCGGTGCTCATCGTGGTCTGCGACAACACCCAGGTGGCGCAGGTCTTCTTCGAGAAGATCAGCGGCGAGCGGACGGTGGAAGTGCCGAGCGAGGACGGCAAGAAGACGGAGCAAAGGACCGTTTACGAGGGCAGCTCTATCGGCTTTCCCGAGCTCGCCAACAGCGAAGCGGCGCGGCCGACCGTCCGCATCGACACCAAGCTCCTGGCCAAGATCGAGACCGAGGAAGGCCAGTCCAAGGACGAGGCGGCGCTGGCCCTACGCCAGGTCATCGACTCCGTAGGCCGCCGAGGCGGCCCTGGAGAGCAGGTGCGCTGCGTGGTCTCGGTCGCGATGCTCACCGAAGGGTGGGACGCCAACAACGTGACGCACATTCTCGGCGTCCGCGCATTCGGCAGCCAGTTGCTGTGCGAGCAGGTCGTAGGCCGGGGGCTTCGTCGTGTCAGCTACACCCCGGATCCGAAGACCGGATTGCTGCCGACCGAATACGTCGACGTGTACGGCATCCCGTTCTCGTTGATCCCCTTCAAAGGGCGTCCGGAGGACAAGACGGTCACCGATCCGGTCTACCATCACATCTTTCCTCTCGAAGAGCGAAAGGGCCTCGAGCTTCGCATGCCGGTGGTGGAGAGCTACACCTACGGGCTGCGGGGCGCCGGGATCCGCTGCGACGTCGACGGGCTCGAGGAGCTAGTCGTCGACGCGGAGCCGACCGCGGTGTACCTGGCGCCGACCCGCGGCTACCTGGAAGAGCCCGACACCCTTCAGGGCGACGACTTCGTACGACAGGACCGCGAGGAGTATTACAAGCAGGTCCGATTCCAGCAGATCGTCTTCAAGCTTGCCCAGCTCATCGTGGACGATCTGATTGCGGCCTCCGAGGACCGCTCCAAAGATACGAAGCTGGGTCTCCTGGCGCGGCACCAGCTCTTCCCCGAGATCGTCGCCATCCTGCGGCAGTACATCGCGAAGAAAGTCCGCTTCGAGCCCGGCGTCGATCAGCGGGAGCTTGGCCTGGAGAAGTACATCCGGCTGCTCCGCGAGCGTATTCGCGACAACATCATGCCGATGGTGGCGGACGCCGAACGAGCGCCGCTGCTGCCGATCGTCAACTCCTTCAAGCCATACGTGACGACCGCGGACGTCAACTACCGCACGACACGGCCGGTAGTCCGGCTCACCAAAAGCCACCTGAACCTGGCGATGGTGCAGAGCAAGTGGGAGCGCGACGCGATCGAGCTCATTGAGGAGCACGACAGCGTCGAGTGCTACACGCCGATCGACCGTAACGTCGGTCTTGCGATCCCTTACGAGTACCAGGGCAATCCCCACCAATACGAGCCCGACTTCGTCGTCAAGCTCCGTGGCGGCAAGCTGTTGCTGCTCGAGATCAAGGGCAAGGCCGGCGAGATCCACGACGAGGACCGAGTGTACGCCAAGAATGCCGCGGCGAAGAAGTGGGTCGCCGCGGTGAACAACACGAAGCGATTCGGCCGCTGGGAGTTCGAGATCTGCCGGGACTTGGCCGAGCTGCGCAAGACGCTCGAGAAGCACTCCGACCTGGCGGTCGTCCTGCCGTTCCGCTACGTGACGCCGAGACCCGACGAGCGGTTCCGGACCTGCGTGCCCTTGACCACGCTGCGGACCGCGGCGGGTTATTGGAGCGAGGAGCAGGCCGGATTCGACGATCCCGTAGAGTGGGCAACGGACTGGATCGCATTCGAGGCGTCGACGCAGTTCGAAGAGGGGATGTTCGTCGCGCGGGTCCAGGGCGACTCCATGGAGCCGATGATCGCTGACGGCTCCTACTGCCTCTTCCGTCGTCCACGGGCTGGTACGAGAGAAGGCCGGAAGCTCCTGGTCTGGCACTCCGGCATCGACGATCCGCACACGGGAGGTCAATACACGCTCAAGGTATACAAGAGCGAGAAGTCCGGCGACCCGGAGACGGGCTGGGTACACACGCGGATCGAGCTCAAGCCTCTGAATCCGGCTTATGCGTCGATCGTGCTGACGCCGGAGGAGGAGGGGGACGTCCGGGTGATTGCGGAGTTCGTGGAGGTGGTGGGGGATTCCGTATAAAGTCGGTTCTGAGAAAGTTGAGAACTCCAGAATCAGTTCTCATTCACGTCGCAGTCAAGATGGCCTAAGACATAATCTATGGTGTCGTCCTTCTCGTACTTCCTGCGGAAAGGAGTGTTCTTCTCCAAGTGCTCCCTCCGGTCACGGCACTCAATCGGCCAAATGTCATCGCCGAAGAGACTGCCTAGGTTCTTTGACAAGCTCTTTAATCTCGCGAGCGAAACTTCAAGCCCTAGCCACCTGAATAAGTATTTTATCTTCACCTGCTCGGCCCGTAATCGGAAAACGCCCAGGGCATTTCGGGCCTTCTTCTTCGGGAGATTCTCTCGGACATGCTTGGCGATTTCGACCGAGTAAAATTCGAATAGCCTGTCCACGGCGCAACCATGATCCTTGTGATTCTTGTAGAGCCAATCATAAGCGATGATTCTCTCTTCGCGGTTTATTATCTTGACCAAGTACATCCGCGTAAACTCGTCCATTTCCTGGAAGAACGGAAACAACCACGAGAACTTCTTCGCGATGGTTGGCGTGACCACACGATCTTTTATTAGACCGATCTGTGGAACCACTATCCCGAATAGCACAGCCAGACTCAAGCTGGCGGCGGCAGGTAAAGCAGTGGCCCATTGATACGCGGGTTTTGCGAGACTGAAAAGCAAGTATGATAAGAAGAAGTAGACCACGACAAATAATGCTATCCCAAATGCCGCCTTGAGGGCAACTCGCCTGAAGGGGATATGAGCGGGATTATGAGCCGTGACTATTACGAACACTGCAGAAATCAGTACGCCGATTCCTATTGCGACAGCTTCCATTGTCCTTACCTTCTCTAATATCGTTCAACTCTATATGAAACGGCGCCCGCCTTGTCGGTGCAAGTGCCGGCGCCATCGCAGAGAAAGACAGGCTGCTCAATTGCGGGATGGGATTCTCTTGTTGAAGAACCTGCGCAAACTCCATGGAATCTCGGTTTCCGAGAACGTCCTATGCGGATCTCGGTCGGGACTCTGTTGGACCAGATCTTGGTCCTCCAGAACGCTGAGCCCAGACTTGATCTTCTTGATGGAAAGACCAAGCTCGGCAGCGAGCTGGCTGGTGCAAAGAGGGCCAAGAGTCTTGAGGAGGCGAAAAACATCGTCGGCAATCGCAGGCCTGCTCTGGCGCCCTGGATCGGGGTCTGGTGCCGACTTGATCTGCACGTCTTCGGAGGTGTCCAAGTCTTCAAATGTGGCTTCAGCCATGATAGCCCCTTTGTGTGCCCTCCACGGCAGGAAGGGATCGCAAACGAAGTTTGGAAGCAAAAACCGTGCCAGCTCCATGGCCTAGCGCCATGCAGGCACTCCCGGCCTCAATACGCTCTCCATGCCCGGAGGGTTTCACAGGGTTACTCCTTAGCCAGAGCGTTTCCGAAGTAGAACCGAACGTAAGGCAGAGCGTCTCACAGGCAGGCCAGAATGTCAAGCGAGCCTCTCCTATCTGGCTGCCGTTCTTGACTTGGCCGGCCTCGGGCTGTCAGCGTGATGGTGACACTATTTGGCCTGCCGGGGTGCCGTTTTTCCGCCCTGGGAACCGGGAATCTTTCCCTGCCTCGGGCTCGAGATGGAGCCGGAGTCGAGACCGGCTCGTACGCGAAGAACAGCGAGGCGCGATCGACTGTGCTCTCGCCCATGAAGGGTCTGAGCGACTCGACCCGAGGAGCGTCGAGACCCTCGACCGAAGCAGAGCGCCCGGTAGCGCGCCGCGTAACGGGAGCGGGGCCAGAGCACGATAGCTTGTCTCGGAGTCCAGTTCTAAGGGGGCTCGGTGGGAGGAATTACAAAACAAGGGGCATAGTTTTCATAACAGGGCGGCTCTGCTGAGCTGGCCGAGCGCCCCGATCAGCTCGAGCCCAGATCCCAGCCAGGAGCAGCGGATCCACCGGATTGACGAGGTGGGTGTCTGACCCACCTCGGACCGTCGGCATATCGCGGCCGCCCGAATTCCTCAACCTCATCGCGGAGACCAAGCCATGAGCCGTCTTACGCTTCGACTTCCCGAATCACTCCACCAGACCCTGAACCATCAGGCCAGGGCAGAGGGCGTGTCCCTGAACCAGCTCATCGTCTACCTCTTGACGCGGATGACGGCGGCGACGGACCTTGAAGATCAACGCCGGGTCTTCGACGAGCTTCGCCATTGTTACTCACCTGAGGACGCGGAGGCAGCCCTGCAAGAGTTCCTGGCGCAGAGGACACCCCCACCCTCCTGACCACGCGCCAGTCGTTCCGCGGCAGCCCGCCCGGCCGGTTTGAAGGACCGGGTACCTGCCTGGGACGCGGCAGCGTCCCGTTCCAGGAAGAGGGCCGCTGGCGCGGCCCTCGGGCAGGCACGGGGGCCTGCCCCTACGCCAGTCGAGCAGCGACGTGCTCGGCCCTGCGTCCTCTGGCTGGCTCCGGATCCGGCGTCCGACCTGGCACGGTGGACCATTCTGACTGGAGCGAGCAAGAGGGT
>DASWIG010000318.1:0-2482 GCA_036397835.1 Thermoanaerobaculia bacterium | reverse complement strand
GGCGGCACGCCTCCTGCAAGTGGACCGGCGTCGGATAGTGGACGCCGGTGGCGACGCCGCGCTCCGCGAGCTCGCGGCGCACCCGCTCGCGGGCGGCCACGCGGACGACGTAGAGGTGGTAGACGTGGGCCGTGCGCTCCGGCGCCGGCGGCGGCGCCTCGACGCCGGGCACCTCGGCGAGCAGCCGGTCATAGGTCTCGGCGGCCCGGCGCCGGGCCTCGTTCCAGGCGTCGAGCCGGCGCAGCTTGAGGCGCAGGATCGCGGCCTGCAGGGAGTCGAGCCGCGAGTTGACGCCGAGGGCGACGTGACGGTTCTTCTCCGCCTGCCCGTAGTTGCGCGACCGGCGCAGGCGCTCGGCGAGCTCCGCGTCGCCGGTGACCACGGCGCCGCCGTCGCCGCAGGCGCCGAGGTTCTTGGCCGGATAGAAGCTGAAGCAGCCGGCGCGCCCGAAGCTGCCGGCGCGGCGGCCCGCGCTGGCGGCGCCGTGCGCCTGGGCGGCGTCCTCCACCATCGCCAAGCCGTGGCGCCGGGCGAGCTCCGCGATCTCCGCGGGCGCCGCCAGGTGGCCGTAGAGGTGGACCGGCAGCAACACTCTGGTCCGCGCCGTGATCGCCGCCTCGGCGGCGCCGGCGTCGAGACAGCGGGTGTCGGGATCGCAGTCCACCAGCACCGGCGTCGCCCCGGTGCGCTCGACCGCGAACACGGTGGCGATGAAGGTGTTGGCGGCGGTGATCACCTCGTCTCCCGGTCCCACGCCGCAGGCCTCGAGGGAAAGGACGAGGGCGTCGAGGCCGGAGGCCACGCCCACGCAGCAGTCGACGCCGCAATAGCGGGCGAATTCCTCCTCGAAGCGCTCGAGCTCCGGTCCGAGGATGAAGGCGCCGCCGGCGAGGACCCGCCGCACGGTCTCGCCGAGCTCGGGCTCGAGCGCCGCGAGCTGGGCCCCGAGGTCGACGAACGGGACGTTCATTCGCCGGCCTCGGCGGCCTCGCCCTGGCGCAGCTCGTAGAGCCGGCCGCAGGGGCAGCGGCGGCCGGGCTCCATGGGCTCGGCGCAGGCGCACACCCAGCCGTGCTGCCGCGCCGGGTTGCCGTAGACGAGCGCGTGGTCGGGCACGTCGCGGGTCACCACCGCGCCGGCGCCGACCATCGCCCAGCGCCCCACCGTGACGCCGCAGACGATCGTCGCGTTGGCGCCCACCGAGGCGCCGGTCGCGAGCCGCGTCGGCCGCGGCTCCCGTTGGCGGCGGCTGCGCGGCAGGAAGTCGTTGGTCAGGACCGCGTCGGGACCCAGGAAGACGTGGTCCTCGAGCGTCACGCCGTTCCAGACCTTGACGCCGTTCTTGATCGTGCAGTGGTCGCCGATCACCGCGCCCGCCTCGATGAAGCAGCCCTCGCCCACGTTGCAGCCGCGGCCGACGCGGGCGTCCTCCATGACGTGGGCGAACGCCCACACGCGCGTCCCCGGGCCCACGGACCGGGACTCGCAGATCGCTTTCTCGTGGACGAAAACGTCGGTCAGCACGCCTCAGCCTCGGCGTCATTCTACCTTGAAAACTTCGGCTCCCAGCGAGTTGGGACGGACGAGACTGCGGTAGGATGTGCTCCGCGTGCAGGACGCCCCCCGTCCGCGGGAAGGACCGAGTCCACCTGAGCGAGAGCCCGACGCGCGGTTCACACGAACCTCCCGATCGCCCGAGCCAGCGGACCCCGGGCAGTGCTCCGAAGGAGGTCCGTCATGCCCGACCGTCACTTACCCGTCCGTCCCGACCTCGAGCAGCTCCGGCACCAGGCCAAGGACCTGCTGCGCGCGATCCGGCGGGGCGATCCCGCCGCGTCCGCGGAGCTGCGCCGGCACCACCCCGAAAGAGTGGATCCCGATGACGCCAAGCTCGCCGACGCGCAGCTCGCCCTCGCCCGCAGCTACGGCCTGGCGAGCTGGCCGCGGCTCGTGCTCGCCTGCCGGATGACCCGTGCGATCTGGCGCGACGACGCCGACGCCGTCCGCGAGCTGGTGCTCGGGAATCCACGGTTGCTCCACGAGGACGCGCGCGGCGTGGAGGGGAACTGGGGGCCGCCGATGTCCTATGCCGCCAACCTCGGGCGCGACCGCATCGTCGCCATGCTCCGCGGCCTCGGAGCGGAGGACCTGCAGCACGCCTTCGACCGCGCTTGTCTCCAGGGCCGACTGGACACCGCCCGTCAGCTCTACGCGATGGGCGCCCGTCCCGAGGTCGATTCGGTGATGGGACCGGCCGAAACGCAGTCCGGCGCGGGCATGGCGCTGCTGCTCGAGCTCGGCGCGGAGATCCGCGACGCGCACGGCGACCGGCTCGCGCCCGTCGCCATGGTCCTCGAGACCTACTGCCGCAATCCGCAGGGGAAGCACCAGTGCCTGGAGCTGTTCGCCGAGCACGGCGTCGACCTGCCGGACACGCCGCCGATGGCGGTCCACCGCGGACGCGTCGACCTGCTCGAAGCGC
>DASWIG010000317.1:0-10518 GCA_036397835.1 Thermoanaerobaculia bacterium | reverse complement strand
CGATCGCCAGGTTGCGCGCCAGGCCGCTCAGGAAGCCGGGCAGCTTAGCGGGCTCGCGGAGGTCGCCGGCGCGGATCTTCTCGAGGGCGATGCGAAAGGTGTCCTGGTAGAGGTCCTCGGCCTCGGGCCGGCCGCTCGTATGCCGGTCGAGCAGCAGCGCAACGGCACGTCCGAAGATCTCCACCAGGCTCGTCTCCGCTTGTCGATCCCCGGCCCGGACGGCGGCCACCAGCTCATGGCACCGTCGCTCGTCGACGAACTCCGCCATGGGCGGACTTTAGCACGGGGCGACACGCCGCTTCGGGGCCGTGGCCATCGCCGGAAGGGTCATTGATCGTCGGCGGCCCAGGCCCCCACGCTGTCCGGATCCCTTTCGATGATGGTGCCGTAAAGCACCTTCAGCGGCTCGGGTACCTCTTGTCGATAGAACGAAACCTGGACGATGGTGCCGGCCTTTTGTCCTGGACCGCCCAGGCTGCCCGTGTCCGCGTTCCAGATGAGAGGAGCGAACGTCAGCCGGCCCTCGTCGACCTCGATCTTGTATCCGGGCCCGCCGTCGTTGTAGCTGAGCGTTACCTTGTCACCTTGTTCGATGACGACTCCGGCCTCAGGGAGGGAGGAGCCTCCCTGCTTGACCTTGTAGTCGCCCAGGAAATCCGAGGGGTCCATCGCTTTCTCCTTGCGAAGAGTTGATTGAGAGGGTGTCGCGTCCTTCTGAAAGGATAGTGCCACAAGAGCCGGTCCTGTCGCACCCCGGTCACGGCGGCCCCGGCGAGCGATCCACGTTCGCTATCTCCAGTCGCCCGCGAGGACGAAAGCGGCCCAGAAGTAGGGGTCCCGCCAGCGCCGCTCCCGGCGCAGGGAGAGCCTGGCCGATCGCAAGGCCGCCGCCGGCGTCATCCCTTCCCGCCAGAGGGCTCCGTAGAAGCGGCGCATCAGCTCCGCGGCGGCCCGGTCTTCGACCTTCCAGAGACTCGCCACGACCCGCCGCGCCCCGGCCGAGAAGAAGCCCTGGGTCAACCCCCAGAGGCCCTCGCCGCGCAGCTCCGTCCCCAGAGCCGTCCGGCAGCCGGAGAGTACGACGAGCTCGGCGTCGAGCCGCAGACCGAAGACGTCGTGGAGACGCAGGAAGCCCTCTCGCGGCCGTCCCTGCCGGTCGTAGAGCGACAACGCCAGCCCCGACAGCGTCGGCGTCCGGGCGTCGATGATTCCGTGCGTGGCGAAGTGGACGAAGCTGTAAGGAGAGAGGCTCTCGCCCAGCACGGACTGCCGGTCGGCGTCGAAATCGAAGGCCGCCCACACCTCTCCAGGGGCCGCCAGTGCGGCGACGGCCTCGGCCTCTTGCCGGGCCGCGGGCAGGCGCTCGAATCGTGGCGACGCCTCCGGCGTCCGGGCCGCGCCGGGTCCCGTCGCGGCGACGCCGAGGCGCGCGTCGCGCGAATCGAAGACCGGGTCGGCCACGACCGCCAAGCTGCGGGGCCTCGGCGGCCGATCCGCCGCCGTCCGGCGCTGCGAGGCGAGCACCGAGGCGGAGGGCAGGTAGGCGACTTCGTAGCGCTCGAGGAGGGGGACCGGAGCGTGCGCCGTCGCCGTGTCTTCCGGCGGCCACGGCAGAGCTTCGAACGGCACGTAGAAGAGAGCGCCGTCGGGCACGACGATCAGCCTCCGGGCCTCCGGCGCCCCGGCGAGCGGTGTGAGCACGAGGCGAGCCAGCTCGTCGGCGTCCTCGGCGTCCTCGTGCCTGGCCGCGGGCTCGAAGCGTCTCAGGCCTTCGTGGAAGCGGCGCGCGGCGTCCTCGATGCGGCGGCGGGGGGCGAGCTCGTGGACGCCGACGCCGCCGGCGTCGAGACGCCACGCGAAGCTGCGGGTCTCGCCGAGGGCGAAGACGAGGAGCACGGTGTCGCCGTCGAGCAGCGCGAGGATCTCGGATGTGCCGGCCGGCCGCGGCCGGCCCAACGGCGGCCGGCCGCGGCGCAATTCGGCCTCGACGACGTCGAGCTGGCGCAGGATCGCCGCCTGCTCCTCGGCGAGAGCGCCCTGCTGCGGGGGCGTGTCGACGGGCCGCAGGGCGCGCTCGGTCTTTGCGTCGAGGCGGCGCAGCAGCGATCGGCGGTGCTCGAGCAGCTCCGGGTCGCCGCCCGCGTCGACGTCGGCGTCTTGCAGCAACTCGAGGAGGGTCCGAGCGCGGGCCCGCTCGCTCATCTCCAGTGCGCCGCGAGGCTCGCCCGCGTCGACGAGCAGATCCACGGCAAGCTCGTAGAGGTCGTGGAAGGTGCCGGCGAACGAGGCGCGGAGCGCCGGCGGACCGATCCTGGAGCGGCCGCTCTCCACGATCTCGATCGCCGCTTCGACATGGCCGCGGGCAGCCCCGGCGTCGCCTTCCAGCCGCCGCGTCCGGGCGAGGACGCCGAGGGTCCGAGCCTCGCTCGGACCGTACCCCAGGTCGCGAACGATGGTGAGCGCCCGGTCCAGGCTCTCACGGGCCTGCCGGAGCCGGCCCAGGGCGTTGTAGGTCACGGCCAGATCCGTCAGCGCCTCGGCCTCGTGGAACCGATCGCCCGATTCACCCAGGATCGCGGCACCCTGGCCGAGGAGGTCGACGGAGGTCGAGGCGTCGTCGAGATCCATGGCGACGCGGCCCAGGTGAGCGAGGGTCAGGGCCTCTTCTCGCCGGTCGCCCAGGGCGCGCCACGCGGTCAGGGCCCGGGCTAAGGAATCGCGCGCCTCGCGGGGTCTTCGGAGACGGCGTTGGATCAAGCCGAGATTCACCTGGGCCGCGGCCTCGCCCCGCGGATTCCCGACCTCGCGCCCGAGGGCCAGGGCTTGCTCGAAGTGGACGAGGGCCTGCTCTACCTGCCCCAGGTAGCGATAGACGACGCCGACGTTGCTCAGCACGGTGGCCTGCCAGCGGCTATCCCCGGCCTCCTGGAATACCTCCAGAGCCTGGTCGAAGCTCGTGAGCGCGTCTTGAAGCTCACCGGTCTCCCGTTGCAGCACGCCGAGGTTGTTGAGCGTGCGGGCCTCCTTCACCCGGTCGCCGAGAGCGCGGACGCGCGCCAGCGCCTCGTCGTAGGAGGCCAGGGCCTTTCCCGGCTCGCCCATGAGGTCATAGGCGCGGCCGGCATTGGAGAGAGCGGTGGCGGCGAGATCGGTGGCCCGCACGTCGTTGAGCAGCGCCACGGCGTCCTCGTAGCACCGGGCGCCGGCTCGCAGGTCCCCCTCCACCAGGTCCATCAGGCAGAGGTTGGCCGAGGCCACGGCCTCGCCCCAGCGATGGCCGGCCAGCCGTTGGAGCTGGGCGGCGCGCTGGAACGACGAGCGCGCGCTCGCCGTCTCGCCCAGGTGCCACCGGTTGAGCCCCATCTCGTTGACCGTATTGGCCAGGAAGACGTGATCTCCCAGGTCGCGAAAGAGCAGCAGGACCTCCCGGTCGAGCTCGAGGGCGCGGGCGTTCTCCCGGACCAGGCGGTGGACGACGGCGCCGGTGTAGAGGGCGCGGGCGACGGCGTGCTCTCGTCCCAGGGCGTCGAAGGCCTGACGCGCACGGGCGTACGCGTCCAGGGCTTGACGCCAGGCGGCCGGGGTGCCCTCGAGATAAAGGCGCGACGCCTCGGTCATGGCCCTCTCCGCGGCGAGAAGTCGCGGCTCCGGCGGCAGGCGATCGACGCGGATCGTGTAGCGTCCGTCGGTGGCCGTCGGTTCCCGCGAGCGCACCACCACGCGATGGACCCCCGCCGCTGCGACCTCCACCAGTGCGGTCTCCGCCCCCCGGCGGTCGAACGGGCTGTCGACGGCCAGCAGGCTCTCATCCGCCGGGCCGCTCACTTCCACGACTACGTCGATGTCCTCCTGGTCGAGCTCGAATCGCCAGGGTCCGGGCGTCAGGGCGACGTCGTAGGTGTGGCTCCGGCCCGCTTCGAGGGGGCGCTCGAGCGGCTCACCGGGCCGCAGCGTGAGCGAGCCGGTGAACGCTCGAGCTTCGAAGGCCAGAGCCGCCATCAGGCAGAGTAGAGCCGCTCTCATTCGACTTCGACCAGAGATCCCGTGCGCTGCGGCGCGTCGTCTGCGATCCGCAAACGGCCGCTACTCTACTTTATTTCGGCGCCTCCTCAGCGTGTAATACAGATGGCAGAGGTCCGGCCATCAAGGCGACAACCGGTCTTCCAGCCCGGGGCCACGCCCTTCGCGGGGCTACGGCCGCCCTTCGGACCTCCTGGACGCCAAGCTCCTCGGCGGTCCTCCGGAGCCGGTGGTCGAGGAAGAGATCCTCGAGGGCGGTTTGCCGTCGATCGTGCTCGGCGAAGCGACGATCCCGACGACCTCACCCGCACCTATTGCCGGCTCGTCAACGACTCGGTCGCCGGCCGTCCGGACGACATGGTGATCTCGGTTCATCTCTGCCGCGGCAACTTCAAGAGCGCCTGGGTGGCCCAGGGCGGCTACGAGCCGGTGGCCGAGATCCTCTTCAACGAGATGGCGGTCGACGGCTTCTTCCTCGAGTACGACGACGAGCGCTCGGGCGACTTCGCGCCGCTGCGCTTCATGCCGCCGGGCAAGACCGTCGTCCTCGGGCTGATGAGCTCGAAGCGTCCCGCGGTGGAGGAGCGCGACGACCTCAAGCGCCGCATTGAGGAGGCCGCCGAGTACGTGCCCATCGAGCAGTGCGCCCTCTCCCACCAGTGCGGCTTCTCCTCGACCGAGCACGGCAACGAGCTCGCCGAGGACGACCAGTGGCGCAAGCTGGAGCGTTGCGTCGAGGTGGCGCGGGCGGTCTGGGGGGAGTAGGAGGTTCTACCTGTCCCCTGTTCCGGAAGCAGGACGTCGAGCTTCTCCTCCCGGCTCCGGAGGCTACCGGGGCTCAACTTCGTCGATCAGACGGATCGAGCCCCGACACGCTTGTAGGGAATCAGCTCGATCAGCTTGCGGAGTGCGTCGTTGACGGCTTCAGAGTCCGGGAAGTACCGCCGGACCTCAGGGTCGAGCAAAACGGCTCCGTCCTCGACCGTGAAGCGCTGGACTTCCGTCGTACCGTCGGCTCTGTGAATTTCGACCGTGTGGCCTTGTTGGTAGGCACGGAAGTGCTTCCCCCGGACACCGCCTCGGAAGTCGTACTCCGGGAGCATTTCGTCGTCGGTCAGGCTTTCAGGGTCCTTCTTCATAGCTCTTTCGCTCCTGTTGACCGGCCGGCCGTGAGCTGATGATGCGAATCCGCGACTCGCGCTCGGTGTAGACGACCACCAGCAGGCGGCCGGAGGCTGACTGGCCGATGTCGATGAAGCGAGACTCGTCATGGGTCCTGGGATCGGAGATCGTGACCGAGAGCGGATCCCGGAGAACGGTCCTCGCTTCCTGGAAGCTTACCCCGTGTTTCCGTAAATTGGACTCGGCCTTGTCTTCGTCCCATTCAAAGAGCATCGGTTCGTCTTCCCGGCCAAGCGACCGCTTACCTGATGATAGCAATCCCCCGTCGAGGAGGCAAGAATGAGGGTGGATCTCTTTTGGCGAGCAAGTAGGGTTCATTCCTGGATAGCGTCGACGACCGAGCACGGCACCGAGCTCGCGAGGACGACCAGTGGCGCAAGCTGGAGCGCTGCGTCGGGGTGGCGACCAGCCCCACTCCCAGGGGGAGAGGGGAGCCCGGAACCTTCACCCCCCGGGGGCTCGGCCCGAGGGTCCGCCGCTGCCGGCGGACTTTCGAAGATGACGTGCTAAGCTGATTCTGGCGCCCCGATCTCCGCCGTAGAAAGAGGATGAGCATGAAGACACTGAGCGCGAGAGTCTTGGACCCCAAGCACTTGGAGCTCGCTGAGCCACTTCCTCCGACGACGGGAGAATGGATCCGGATCGGCATACCGGACACCGACGACGAGGCTCTTGATTGGCGGCAAGCAGCCATGGATCACCTGCTCGACGCCTACGACGATCAGGACGCCATCTATGACGAGCTATGAGCTCGGTGAGATCGTCCTGATCGACTTCCCACAATCGAGTACCTCCGCGGCGTCTTGAGTAGGGGGAAGTAGGACCCGTTCGCAAGGAAGGCTCGCATGAGCGATCAATGGCTGGCCTTGCTCTGGGTGGGGCTCGCGGCCACGCCAGCGGCCGCGAGCACCCTAACGAGCACCCTTACAAGCGGGCCGGCCCAAGACCGGCTCATAGGAGGTGCGATGCAGCGCTGGATTCTCCGTCTGGTCTTTCGCGGGTCCCTGTTCCTGGCGATCCTCGGGCTGCTTTCGACACTCGGCGGCTGCCGGCGGCCGGCGCCGGTGGACGAGGAAGGGACCGGCTCGCCGGCCGAGCCCCGAGTCACCAGCGACCGCACGCGGCCCAACATCGTGGTGGTGGTCGTCGATGACCTGCGCTGGGATGAGCTCGGGGCCGGCGGCCACCCCTACCTGCAGACGCCGAACACCGATCGCCTGGCCCGCGAAGGGGCGATGTTCGTCAACTCCTTCCACGCCGTCCCCTTGTGCTCGCCCAACCGAGCGAGCATCCTGACCGGCCAGTACCCCAGCCGCCACGGGATCATCGACAACGTGGCGCGCAATCTCCTGAGCCACCGGCTCGAGACTTTCCCTCGAACGCTCGACGCCGCGGGCTACGACACCGCGTTCATCGGCAAGTGGCACATGGGAAACGACCCGACTCCACGACCCGGGTTCGACTATTGGGTCGGTCTTCCCGGCCAGGGGCGCACCCACGACCCGTTCCTCTTCGAGGGAGGTGAGCTGGCCCAGGTCGAGGGCTACGTCACCGACCTGTTGACCGACCGCGCCGTCAAGTTCATCGAGCGCGAACGGGACGCGCCGTTCCTCCTCTACCTCGCGCACAAGGCGGTCCATCCCGAGGCGCGACAGTTGGATGACGGCTCCGTCGACCTCGACTATCCGATGCGATACCTGCCGGCCGAGCGACACCAGGGTCGTTACGAAGGGGAGGTCTTCACGCGCCGGGCCAACGTCGTCGGCTCGCCGGCCGAGCTCTCGGGGAAGGCGGCGCTGCGGCAGGCCCTGGCCTACCGGGGTTCCCCCGACGTCACGGAGAAGTTCGGGGGCATTCTCGACCCGGGGACGAGCGAGGAGACGATCCGCCGGCGGGCGGAGATGTATCTCGCCGTCGACGAGAGCCTCGGCCGCATACTGGCTACCCTCGAGTCGATGGGAATCCTCGATTCGACCGTGATCCTGCTGTCGAGCGACAACGGCTTCTTCTTCGGCGAGCACGGGTTGAGCCTGGAGCGGCGGCTACCGTACGAGGAGTCGATTCGCAACCCGCTCCTTATTCGCTATCCGCCGGTCGTCGAGGCGGGAGCGACGCCCGACGATCTCGTGCTCACGGTCGACGTCGCGCCGACCCTCTTGGAGCTCGCCGGAGCTCCCGTGGGCGAGCACATCCAGGGGAGATCACTGGTTCCGATCCTGAGAGGCGAGAGCACCGGTTGGCGTCAGGCCGTCTTGATCGAGTTCTACGCCTACGAGAACCCGATGCCGTGGCTCATGGACATGGACTACCGGGTCGTGCGCACCGCCAAGTACAAGTACATCCACTGGGTTCACCACCCGGAGCTCGACGAGCTCTACGACCTCGAAGCGGACCCGTTCGAGATCGACAACCGGGTCGATGATCGTGCTGTTGCCGGCGTTCGGCGGGAGCTCCGGGCGCAGCTCGGAGGCCTCGTCCTCGAGTCTCTCGGGCTCGCCGACGATGAGCAGGGACGCCATCTATGAGCCATGAGCCCGTCGTCGTGTGGAGGCTCGTGACCGTCTGCACCCGAAGCCGCCCCGGCTGCGGGGGCATAATCACGCAATGAACCACATTCTTCTCATCGCCCGCGACGATGCCACGGACCTGCGCGACCGCATCGTGGCCCTCCTGTCCGCTGAGGACGCCCATCTCGACGCTGCTCCTGTCGCCTTCCCCGATCCGGCGTCTGCGACCGTCGTCCTGGTGGTGCTCTCACCGCGGGCGCTCGCAGAGGCCGCCGTCGTCACGTTCCTCGGCGAAGCCGACCGGCGGCAGTTGCCCATCGTCCCCATCGTCGAGGAACTGGCCACCTACGACTTTGACTCCGTCAGCCTTCCCGAGCTGAATCGACGCAATGCCGTGGCCTGGAACCCCGGCGACGGCGAGGGAATCGTCCGGGCCACTCGCGGACATCTCGGCTTCGAAGCCTTCCCGCGCAAGAAGAAGGTCTTCATCTCCTACCGGCGCCAGGACGGGGAAGCCATCGCCCGGCGGATCCATCGGTATCTTCGCCGACACGAGTACAAGCCCTTCCTCGACGTCCTCGGGATCGAGGGTGGGGCCCCCGTCCAGTCGCGCATCATGGAAGAAATCTCCGACAAGGACTTCATCCTGCTCATCGACACGCCGCTCGCGCGGATGTCTGGCTGGGTACAGGCGGAGATCGTCGAGGCTCTGAATCAGCGGATTCCGGTCCGCGTTCTCGCCGTCGGCATGGACGATCCCTATCCGCTGCTACTCGATGTCGAGCGCCTGCCCTGGAACGGCGGTGATCGTCGCATGATGGCCCGCCTCCGAGACTTCGTCTCACGCGGCATCGCCTCGACCACCTCGTTCGACGTGCGCTGTCATCGTGTCCTCGCCGGAGCCGCGGAGGCTCGTGGGCTGCGGCTCGCCGCCCGCGGCCGCCGACAGGTCGTGCTCTCCGGCGACGGCCGGCGGGCCTTGATCGAGTACGAGCGGGCACTGCCCTCCATCGAGCGCCTCCATCGTCTCTACCAGAGCTACCGCACCCAGGGTCGTGGCCCGGCCGTCCTGATCAGCGGCGACCAGCCCATTCCTCACCCCACCGGTGCCGCCATTGTCTGGGCGCGTGGGCGGGCGCCGCTCGCGGTCGTGTCGCTCCACGACGTCCCGAGTCTCCTCGACGTCCTCTTCGGCTAGAATAGGGGAGGGAGAACGCCATGAGCACCATGACACTATCCAGCCTTGAAGGTCTCCCGGTCTTCCTCTCGGCCAGCCTACCCCAGGCCTTGTCCGGTACGCCTCGCGCCCTCGACCTCCAGGGCTTTCTGGTCGCCTTCGTCCGTGGCCTGCTAGCGGCGGGCGGCCGGCTCGTTTTCGGCGGTCATCCCGCGGTGACCCCGCTCGTGCAGCGGGTGGCGAGCGACTTCGGTGAGGGCAAGGTCGATCTCTACCAGCTCACCCGCTTCCGCGACTACGCTCCCGCGGAGGTCCGCGCACCGCAGTTCGTCGTTCACTGGGTGGACTCCGACTCGTTGGAGCCGATGCGCGACCGGATGGTCGACGAGGCGCAAGCCGCGGTCTTCGTCGGCGGCAAGACGCGGGACGAGGCGCCCATCGGCGGTGCTCCTGGGATCTGCGATGAGTACCGGCGGTTCCTTCGTCGGCATCCCGGTGGGCCGGCGTACGTGCTCGGACTTCTGGGCGGCGAAGCCGAGCGTCTTGCTCGTGAGCTCGAGAACAACGGTGGCGAGCCCAATGGGCTCAATGCTAAGGAGCGGCGGGTTCTTCACCACACTACGGACGTTGATTTGGCGGCCTCCCTGGTGCTGGCTGACCTTCGGCGACTAGCGAGAAAAAGCGTCGAAGATCTATTTGAGGCGGGTTGATGCCCTCCGATCCCAAAAAAGTATTCATCAGCTATAGCCACGACTCACCTGAACACGAGGAGCGCGTGCGGGCGTTTGCTGATCGGCTGTGCCACGAAGGCGTGGACTGCAACTATGACGGGTACGAACCGGCGCCGACAGCCGGCTGGCCGCAGTGGATCGAAGCGCAAATTCAGCGGGCGGACTATGTGCTGGTTGTGGCAAGCGCTGATTATTCCAACAAGGCTACGAGGGATTGTGAGCCTGATCGTGGACGTGGAGTCCACTACGAGTACAGTCTGATTCGACAGCACCTATATGATGAAGGAATCGGTGGCCCGCGTATCATCCCAGTTTGGTTCGATGGCTCCGACTATGGTAACATCCCGGTTCCCCTACGCAAGTTGTCTTACTTTCCGCTTACCTCCGATGCTGATTATGATAGGTTCTATTTCCATATTACGGACCAGCCACGTGTCCTCAAGCCGGAACTCGGCGAGCTTAGGCAAAGGTCTCCGGAGCCATCTCCCGAGTTGTTCCCGCGGGTGGCACAGCCAACTATCGAGACAATTGGCGCTACCCAGGCCCAACACCGCACGTTTTCAGGTACCGAACCATTGCCTTTTCTCGGAGGACTTGTAGATCCAACTCCTCACGGTGAACATGTACTGCCTCTTCCGAGGCTCCCTGAACGACAAGTACCGACCCCAGAACTGCTCCGCTCTGCCCTGTCGCTTATGGGGGAGATACTAGCGCCATCAATAGATACGCAGCGTGACCTGAAAACACTACTCAGCGATTGGCTCTATGCCTGAATGCACCTGGTCCGATGTCGGGGCCGAAGTGGACCGGCTGATCCAAAAGAATCATGTTGTCGCCAGCCAAGCTGCATTTCGCCTACTTTCATCTCATGGCTCCGAGCAAGCGGCTAGATTCCTAGGAT
>DASWIG010000316.1:0-2326 GCA_036397835.1 Thermoanaerobaculia bacterium | reverse complement strand
GCGCCCCACCTCGCCCTTCCTCGACTCCCTCGGGGAGCGGAGCCTGGTCTTCGACCACGCCTTCGCCTCGAGCTCGCACACGGCGCCGAGCCACGCCTCGCTCTTCACCGCCCTCCATCCGGCGCAGCACCGCGTTCTGCGCAACGGCGAGGCGTTGAGCGACGCGGTGATCACCCTGGCCCGGATCTACCGCGAGCTGGGCTACCGCACCGCGGCCTTCTCGACCGTCAGCTTCCTCAGGGGCCTGCGCGCCGGCTTCGACGAGTTCAGCTCCGAGAGGCGCTTCCACCCGGCGGCGGAGATCCTCGCCAAGGCGCTCGCCTGGGTCCGCGGCCAGGACGCCGGCGATCGGCTCTTCGTCTGGATCCACCTCTACGACGTCCACCAGTGGAGCAAGGAATCCCAGGTCGACCGGGCGGCGCTCAAGACGCTCAAGGAGACGTCGGGCGAGCTGCGCGGCGAGCAGCTCCTCGACTACCTGCGGCGCGAGCACGGCACCGAATTCGAGCCGGGACGCGGGAAGGTTCTTTCTGCGGTCAACCGCTACGACGCCCAGATCCTCTCAGTGGACCGGGCGCTCGCCGACTTCTTCGCCGCGGTCGAGGCCGAGGGCCTCGGCCGCGAGGCCCTGTGGGCCGTGACCTCGGACCACGGCGAGGGGCTGGGGAACCATGACTACATGGGCCACGGCAAGACGCTCTACGCCGAGCAGATCCGCGTGCCGCTGCTGCTCCACTTCAGCGACGGACGCTACCCGCCGCGCCGCGTCGGCGGCCTGGTTCAGCTCGTCGACCTCGGCGCCACCCTGGCCGAGCTCGCCGGCGCCTCCTTCGACGGCCAGGTGATCCCGGCCGCCGGACGCTCGCTGCGGCCGCTGCTGGCCGACCCCGGCCGCGTCTGGGACGCCCAGACCGTCTACGCCGAGCGCCGGCCCGCCGACGAGCAGCGGCTCGCCGAAGGCTGGCCGCCCGGCGACGTGGTGGCGCTCCGGACCGCGCGCTACAAGCTGATCGTCTACTCCGAGGGCGACGACGAGATCTACGACCTCGAGGGCGACCCCTTCGAGCTGCGCAACCTGATCGACGATCCGCCGCCCGAAAAGGACCGGCTGCTGGAAGGACTGCTGCGCCGCCATCGCGCCATGAAGGAGGAAGGCGAGCGCCTCGGGACGGGCGAGATCAACCCGGAATACATCGAGGAATTGAAGGCCCTCGGTTATCTTTAGGACCCGTAGGGGCGCACGGCGTGCGCCCGTAGGAGCCCGCATGAGTTTTCAACAGTTCACCGGCACCGCCACCTACATCGCCTCCGCCGAGCTGGCCGACGCGGTCAACGTGGCGGTGGCGCTCGCCAGGCCGCTCCTGATCAAGGGCGAGCCCGGCACCGGCAAGACCCGCCTCGCCGAGGCCGTCGCCCAGGACCTCGCTATGGAGCTGCTGACCTGGAACGTCAAGTCCACGAGCAAGGCGCGCGACGGCCTCTACGTCTACGACACCGTACAGCGATTGAACGACGCCCGCTTCGGCGACCGTGACGTGCGCGACGTGGGCCAGTACATCAAGCTCGGCCCGCTCGGCCGCGCCTTCCGCTACGAGGAGCGGGTGGTGCTCTTGATCGACGAGATCGACAAGGCTGACATGGAGTTCCCAAACGACCTGCTCCACGAGCTCGACCAGATGAGCTTCCTGATCGACGAGACCGGCGAGACCGTGGCCACCCGCCACCGGCCGGTGGTGGTGGTGACGTCGAACAACGAGAAGGAGCTGCCCGACGCCTTCCTGCGCCGCTGCGTCTTCCACTACATCGCCTTCCCCGGCGAGGAGCTGATGGCGGAGATCGTGCGCGTCCACCATCCGGACCTCGAGGACGAGCTCCTGCGCCAGGCCCTGATCGCCTTCTACTGGCTGCGCGAGCAGCCCGAGGTGCGCAAGCGGCCGTCGACGAGCGAGCTCATCGACTGGATCGCCGTGCTGCGCCGCGCCGGCATCGCCACCGCCGCCATCCAGGAGAAGCTCCCCTTCCTCGGCGTGCTCTTGAAGCACGAGAACGACCTCGACGCGGTCACCGGCGGCCGCTCGCGCACGCGCGTGCGCCACGTCCATTAGCGTCTCGGCGACCGGCGATGTTCACGAGCTTCTTCATCCATCTGCGCGGCCACGGCCTCAAGGTCACCCTGACCGAATGGCTGACCCTGATCCGCGCCCTCGCCGACGGCCACGCCCGCGCCAACGTCTCGGTCTTCTACCACCTCGCCCGCGCCGTGCTGATCAAGAGCGAGACGCACTACGACGCCTACGACCGCGCCTTCGCCGCCTACTTCTCCGGC
>DASWIG010000315.1:0-7407 GCA_036397835.1 Thermoanaerobaculia bacterium | reverse complement strand
AGCCCCGGGCGTGATGCCGGCGAGCGGGAAGACGGCCTCGAAGAGCCCTTCGACGAGGTCCTCGACGTCCCGTTCGCGGACGAACGACAGCTCGAGGTCGATCTGGGTGAACTCGGGCTGGCGGTCGGCGCGCAGGTCCTCGTCGCGGAAGCAGCGGGCGATCTGGTAGTAGCGCTCGAAGCCGCTCACCATCAGCAGTTGCTTGAAGATCTGCGGCGACTGCGGCAAGGCGTAGAAGTGGCCGGGATGGATGCGGCTCGGCACCAGGTAGTCGCGCGCGCCCTCGGGCGTCGAGCGGGTGAGCATCGGCGTCTCGAGGTCGACGAAGCCGTGCTCGTGGAGGTAGCGGCGCACCGCGAACGTCACCTCGCTGCGCAGCAGGAACTTGCGCTGGAGCTCGGGGCGCCGCAGCTCGTAGTAGCGGTGCCTGAGCCGCGTCTCCTCGGTGGCCTCGCCCCAACCGTCGAGCACGAAGGGCGGCACCGCCGAGGGCGAGAGCACGGCGGCGCGCTCGGCGGCGACCTCGACCTCGCCGGTGGGCAGGTCGGGATTGGGGGCCTCGCGGCGCACCACCTCGCCCTCGACCTCGACCACCCACTCCGGGCGCGCCGGATCGAGCGCCGCGTGGACGTCGGGCCGCTCGCCGGGATGGTAGACGACCTGGGCGAGGCCGCTGCGGTCGCGCAGGTCGAGGAAGACGATGCCGCCCTTGTCGCGGCGGCGGTGGACCCAGGCCTGCAGCAGGACGCGCCGGCCGACGTCGGCGGCGGTCAGGGCGCCCGCGGAGCTTCGTTGCAGCGTCATCGCTTGCTTCCGTTCAGTAGCGGCGTTTCAGTAGCCGCGACCCAGCATCCGGCTGTAGTCGTCCTTGAGGGCGACGTAGCGCTCGCCGGCGTCGAGGATGTTTCGTTTTTCGGCGTCGGTCAGAGGACGCGCCACGCGCGCCGGCACGCCGAGCACGAGCTGGCCCGCGCTCACCCGGGTGCCGGGCGCCACCACGGCGCCGGCGCCGACCTGGGCGAAGCTCTCGACCACCGCGCCGTCGAGCACCGTGGCGCCGATGCCGATCAGCGCGTGGTCCTCGATGGTGCAGCCGTGGACGACGGCGGCGTGGCCGATCACCACGCCCCTGCCGACCGCCAGCGGATGGGTCTGGTGGGAGACGTGGAGCACCGCGCCGTCCTGCACGTTGGTCCCGGCGCCGATGCGGATCCAGTTGACGTCGCCGCGCGCCGCGGTGTTGAACCAGAACGACACGTCGTCGCCGACCTCGACGTCGCCGGTCACGAAGGCCGTGGGGGCGAGGAAGACGCGCGCGCCGAGCCGCGGCTCGGTACCGTCGTAGGGGTGGACGGGCATCTCCGATTCTCCTGGCGGGGCGCCGGCACGGCGGCGCCGGGGGCGCATGGTAGCACGGTTCAAGGCCGGGTAGGAGCGTGGATCATGCCGGATTCATACCCGGAATCACGGACGATCTATAGACCCACGAAACCCCGTTTTTTCTGGTCGGAAGAGTTGAACCTGATCGATGATCGTGGTAGGGTCGCTACAGTATCAGACGCCGCAATCAGGCTTCATCGAAGCTTCGTCATCGAGACCGGCGAGCCGGCCGCGAGGCGACTACCGCGAGGCGACCTAGCGTGAGGAGTGCGATGAAACGGGTGCTCAATACCGAGAGATTCGTCGTGTTGGGAGAAGGGCTCGCCGCCGGCGTGGGCCACTTCAGTCTGTCCGAGGACGTCCAGGAGCTCAGCTTCCCGGCGCTCCTGGCCGAGAAGATGGACGTCGACTTCGAACAGCCGCTGCTGCAGCCCCCCGGGGTCGGCAACGTGGGCTTCCGGAGCCTGCCCGCGATCGTCCCCGACCTCAATCAGACCACGGTGCTCAAGGAGTTCCCGCGCGACGAGGCGGACCTCGGGAACCTGTCGGTGCCGGGCTTCAGGGTGGCCGACGCCCTCGAGCGGCGGCCGCGCGCCCCCATGGTGTGGACCGACGACCCCGAGCAGACCCTGACCAACCTGATCCTCGGCGTGCCGAGCCTGACCCAGGCCGACAAGGCCCTGCCGACCCAGGTCGAGTACGCGAAAGCGCGCAAGCCCACCTTCGTGCTCGTCTGCCTCGGCTACCAGGAGGTGCTCGAAGCGGCCGCCGACGGCTACCTGCGCGGCCGCGAGCCGGCCGACTGGAGCCGCTTCGCCGACCACTACGGCCAGATCCTCGACGAGCTCGGCGGCGCCAGGACCACGATCGTCGCGGCCACCGTCCCCAACCCGCTCGACACCGCCTACTTCTCGAGCCTGGAGACCGCGGCGAGGATCCTGCGCACGGAGGAGTCGTTCCTGAAGGCGCAGTACGACTTCGCCGACGGCGACCTCATCCGCCTCGAAGGGCTGGTGGAGCTGGGCTGCGAGTTCCTGGCGCGGCAGATCTCCAAGAAGGTCCCCGCCGGCGCCGTGGTCAGCGCCGGCGAAGCCGACAAGCTCTCCCGCGGCGTCGACGCCCTGAACGACCAGATCCGCGCGCTGGCCGAGGAGAAGGGCGCCTACGTCTACGACCTCCACGGCTTCCTCAGGAAGGTGGCCGACGACGGCGTCGACGCCGCCGGCCAGAAGCTGAGCGCCGACTACCTCGGCGGCTTCTACCTCCTGAACGGCGTCTACCCCGGCCGCACCGGCCACGCCCTGATCGCCAACGACCTCATCGCCTACCTCAACGGCAAGTTCGGCAAGGGCTGGTCCGGGGTCGACGTGGCCGAGATCCGCGCCGGCGACGGCAACGCGGCGGCCCGGCTCGCCGACGGCCCGACCTACGCCGACGAGTACCTGAAACCGCGCACCGCGGCCGACCTGCCGCCGTTGCCGCCGGCGGATCCGTCGCTGCTCAACGTGCCGCCGCCCTTCGATCCCGCGAAGCTCAACATCTTCCCGATCCAGACCACCTATCCCTATCCGCCGTTCGACTTCGGGGGGATCAAAGCGGCCAACAACTGCGTGCCCAAGAAGGGCGTGCCCGCCGGCGGCCTCTCCGATCCCAAGCGCGCCGAGCCCCTCAAGCTGCCGCCGGGGCTGGAGCAGACGCTGCCGCTCAACCAGGAAGGCAGCTACTTCGGCGACGCGCTGCGCGCCGTGGACTTCGCCGGCGAGCGGCCCTTCCTGCCCGGCGTGCCGACCTTCGGCGCCAGCGGCAACGCCTTCTTCGGCGGCCTGGCGATGACCGACAGCCACGTGACGGGCAAGATCCACGTCCGCTTCTCGCCGCCCGACGCCGACAACGTCACCCGCTTCGAGCTCTCGCACCCCGGCGGCCTGGTGGGCGACGACGGCATCCTGGCGGCGCCGCAATTCTTCAAGATGCCCTCGCAGCTCAACCGCGTCCTCGACATCCCGGGCATCGTCTCCTCCGGCGAGCTCGACCTCGACACCGGCATCGTCACCGACTTCCGCTACGCGGTCTTCTTCCGCAACACGCCGACGATGACGCTCCTGGGCGTCAACCCGCAGCTCCCGCCGGCGGTGCCGCTGATCTTTCCCGGCCCGCCCAACACCGGCTCGTCGTGGATCCGCTTCGAGCCGCGGGAGGACGGCCGGCTCGACGTGACGCTGGCCGGCAACCTCTTCCTGCCCCTGGGCAAGGGCGACGGCGGCCACGACACGCGCTTCCCGCTGCCCTTCGGCACCCCGGACCTCAAGTGCGCCTCGATCGTGGCCCGCGGCACCTCGCTGCACCCCCACATCCACCTCACCACCAAGGAGAGCCTGGGCAGCGAGCTCGCCGAGGACGAGCGGCCCGAGATCCCGGTCAACACCGTGAAGGAATACACGCCGTTCGTATACAGCACGAACTTCGGCGACGTCTTCGGCCTCAACATCGAGGAGCTCGAAGGCGAGGGCACCGGACGCTCGCACCTGCTCGGACGCCTGCGCGTGCAGTTCGGCCCGCGCTTCGGCGACTCGGTGCCGGTCCTCATCAGCTTCCTGCCGCCGGGCGGCCTGCTGTCGAAGGACCCGGTGCCGCTGCCCTACCTGCCGCCGGGCACCTCGCGCGGCATGATCGGCTTCAACGAGCAGCTCATCTTCCCCTCGGGCGTCACCTACAACCAGAAGAAGCTGTCCTCGTCCATGGATCCGCTCAACCTCCCGATATGCGCCGTCAACCTCAAGACCGGCCACGTGCTCGACGAATTGCTGTATCGTTCATTCGTGGTGCAGCAGCTCTTCGTCAACCTCAGCGCGATCGAGCCGTGCACGCCGGGCGACTCCTTCCTCTACCAGGGTCCGGCGCGCTTCGACCGCGGTCCCCAGGGGGAGACGATCTTCGGCTTCAACGGCGAGGTCTTCATCCCCTACCCGCAGGGCTTCCGCTTCCCCTCGCCGTCGGAGGACGGCAACCCGCCCTACGTGGTGTTCCGGGAGTCGCGTCTGGATCCCTTCCTGCGCTTCGTGGCCATGGAGAGCGCGGGCAACGGCGCCGCCAAGAACACGTTCACCAGCGGCGCCAACAAGGCGTGGATCAAGATGACCTCGTCGATCGGCCAGGAGTTCCAGTACCGCTACTCGATCGCGAGCGATCCGGAGAAGGCCGACGAAGCCTTCTTCGAGTACGCCAACGAGAAGGACAAGGGCACCTTCAAGCTGACGCGGCTCTCCTGGGTGCGGGCCACCAACTCGCGCGGCTCCGAGGCCCGCGACGGCGAGGCCGACACGATCACTTTCGGCGGCTTCGGCACCTGGTCGAAGGACGACGACCTGCACCAGGTCTCGGTGCAGATCTCGACCGCGGCGGCGGCGCCCTACGTGGGCATCCACGTCGACGGCGGCACCACCTCGAACGTCAACACCAAGCCCAAGAACATCGACGACACCCTGCCCTTTCCGGAATAAGGGAGACGGATCATGAGCCTGTTCTCAGACATCGCGGACGTCGGCGGAAAGCTGGCTTCGAGCTTTCTGACCTTGGACGACCTGGTGGCCGGCCAGGGCGTGGTCGGCGGCAGCCTGGCGCAGATCCGGCAAGCGGGCCGGCTCGGCGCCGGCTCGGTGCTGGCGTCGTCGAACCTGGCGGCGCGCACCTTCCAGCTCGGCGTGCAGGCGGGCGCCAAGACCGCCCGGCTCACCGCCGAAGCCTTCGAGGGCGTGGTGCCCGGCGCCGGGGCGGCGCGCAAGCTGGCCGAGAAGGTCGACGCCCAGGCGGCGGCCGCGGCCGAGGAGGCGTCGATGCTGACGGCGCGTTGCGTCGAGATGACGGGCGGAGCGTCGGCGGCGCCCAGGAACCCGCTCACCGGCGAGCGGTGGGTGAGCAAGGAGTGTCCTCCGGGCTACACCTGGGCGGAGCTGACGGCGGACACGGTGGTCGGCCCGTTCGGCAGGATCGCCATGCTGCCGCTGACGATGGGCATGGACACGGCGTCGGCCGCCGCCGCCACCGGCGCCGGCCGCATGACCATGGGCGCCACGGTGCAGGCGGTCAACGGCCTGCTCGACCTGGGCTCGGCGTCGAGCAAGCTCGACCGCGGCGAGCTGCGCGACGCCCTGATGGCGGTGTCGTCGACGACCGGCAACGCCGTGGCGCGCGACTTCGTGGCCATCGCCGAGGCCGCCGGCCGCTTCACCCTCGGCGACGCCCGCCGCCTGCTGCGCGGCATGCGCGAAGGGCTCGAGGAGCTGCGCCTCATCGCCGCCCACGACGAGATGGACGAGCTGCTGCCGGCGCTGCCGGTGAGCGCCACCCTGCGCCGCCGCGCCCGGAAGATCGTCGACAACCCGCCGAAGAAGTTCCTCGCCGCGATCGCCGAGCGCCCGGTGCGCTTCGGCAAGGTCCTGAGGTCGCTGATCGAGGACGCCGAGCCCCTGCGGCTCTTCCTCGTCAACTACCCCCAGGTGGTCACCCTGCTCGGGGCCAACACGACCATGGTGCTGGCCGCCGGGCTCCTCGACGTCGGCGAGATCGAGGACTACGTGCGCGACGACGGCGGCAAGGGCACGCCGTGGAGCGCCGTCGGCTTCGAGGACTGGGTGGGCCAGGCGGTGCTCGGCAAGCGAGACCCGAGGCTGGGCTACTACCCCGAGTGCGCCGTGCGCTACGCCCGCGACGTCTCCTTCCTCTACGCCAGCGAGGTCCTGGGCCGCGACAAGGCGCTGGCGCGCGTCGACCGCCTCTACGGCAAGGACGCCCGCGACCGCGCCGCCGCCGACGTCTCGCTCTACCGAGACGTCCTCGACGCCGAGGCCGGCGAAGCCCGCGAGGAGCGCATCCGCGACTTCATCGCCGACGCCGAGGACCTCATCGATTGCCGCGACAAGGGCCAGGAGCAGCTCGCCGCGCTCGAGGACTTCGCCGCCCTGCCGTTTCAGTACGTGCCCGAACAGGCCGGCGAGCGGATCGCGATCCTGCGCTACTTCCTGAGCCGCACCGGCCAGGAGCTGGCGTTGCAAGTCGAGGGCGCGGACGCCGGGCGCCGGGACGCCGGCCGCCAGGAGGCGCAGCAGGCGTTCGCGAAGTGGGTCGACGGCGGCGCCAGGTCGGTCAAGAGCAAGGCGGCGTCGAAGTAGGCTGCCGAGGATCGGGGCTGTCATGCCCGACTCTTCCCCGTCGCGCGGGTGTCTGCTCCATAGCCGCATGAGCGGACGGATGGAACTGAAGCGAGTAGGGCTTGTCCTGGCCTTCTTGGCGCTGGCCGCCTCTTCGCGAATCTTACCCGCACATGCCGGGGAGGTGACTTTCCTGCCCCGTGACGGCAGCGTCAAGCTCGATAGCTGCGACGCTCACTGGATCGACGAATCCGGGAACGAGAACAGGGCGTTTTGCGGTATCCGGACGCCTATACCCGCCGGAGACCTCAGGGTTTGGCTCGAGGGTCCCGATCTGATGGGCGAGGCCCCCGTCATTCTCCACCGTCCAGCAGTCTCAGCGGGACGAGAGCCGATGGTGGTCAGGTTGGCGACGGCGCCCGCCGGCCTGGTCAGACTGTCGTCCGACGTCGAGATCCATGACCGAACGGCACTTGAGCTACTTCATCTCGATAGTCACAATCGAGACGGCAAGCCGGCCCATGAGATGCACCGTCGGATCTTTGGCCGCGACGCGTACACGGGAGCACTGATGCCGGAAGGACCGGTGCTGGCGCTCCTCTACGATCTCGACGCTGACGAGTATGTTGCCGCGGCGCGTCCGGTCACGGCACGCGCAGGCGCCGAGGTCATGGCCGTCCCCAGAAGACCGGAGCCGGCCGACGTATTCGTAGAGCTGAAGCGCCCACGACCCCTGACAGCCCTCGATCAATACGACGTTGAGCTCAGCTTGAGCACACTCTCCGGGGAGAGCCACGGCCCCGACGTCGTGATCCGTGCCACCGAGCGGCTGTATGCGCTCTGGTACGACGTGCCTGGAACGAACGCGAGACTCGAGGTC
>DASWIG010000314.1:0-27515 GCA_036397835.1 Thermoanaerobaculia bacterium | reverse complement strand
GTGCGCATCCACCGCTCCGCCCTGGTCAACCTCGACCGGGTCAAGGAGCTGCGCCTCCACTTCAAGGGGAGCTACAGGGTGGTGCTCGCCGACGGGACTCAGCTGCCGCTCGGCCGCCATCGCCGAGGGCGGCTCGAGGCGCTCTGGGGTCGCGGAAAGTGAGGGGGGATGGCTCCTGGGGAGGGATTCGAACCCCCGACCAATCGGTTAACAGCCGATCGCTCTACCACTGAGCTACCCAGGAGCAGTGGGGCCGCGGCGGACCGGGACCCGGGTGCGGAATCGTAGGCGCCGGCGGTCGCGGTGTCAAATGCGACCGCCGGGCCGGACGCCCTACAGCGTGTTATCCAAGAACGGCTTGAGCTTCACCGAGCGGCTCGGGTGGCGGAGCTTGCGCAGCGCCTTGGACTCGATCTGGCGGATGCGCTCGCGGGTGACGTTGAACGAGCGGCCGACCTCCTCGAGGGTGTGCTCGGAGCCCTCGCCGACGCCGAAGCGCATCTTGAGCACCAGCTCCTCGCGCGGGGTCAGCGACTTGAGCACCCGGCGGGTGGACTCGCGGAGGTTGCCGAAGATCACCGCGTCGATCGGCGACGAGGCGTTCTTGTCCTCGATGAAGTCGCCGAGGTGGGAGTCCTCTTCCTCGCCGATGGGGGTCTCGAGCGAGATCGGCTCCTGGGCGATCTTCATGATCTTGCGCACCTTCGACGCCGAAAGGTCCATGCGCTCGCCGATCTCCTCGGCGGTGGGCTCGCGCCCCAGCTCCTGCACCAGCGAGCGCGAGGTGCGGGTGAGCTTGTTGATGGTCTCGATCATGTGCACCGGGATGCGGATGGTCCGCGCCTGGTCGGCGATGGCGCGGGTGATCGCCTGCCGGATCCACCAGGTGGCGTAGGTCGAGAACTTGTAGCCGCGGCGGTACTCGAACTTCTCCACCGCCTTCATCAGGCCGATGTTCCCCTCCTGGATGAGGTCGAGGAACTGCAGCCCGCGGTTGGTATACTTCTTCGCGATCGACACCACCAGCCGGAGGTTGGCGACGATCAGCTCCTCCTTGGCCCGCTCGCAGATCGCCTCGCCCTCGCGGATCTTGTGGATGGTGTTAACGATCTCGGCGTAGGTGGTGCCGTAGCGCTCCTCGAGCTCCTTGAGCTTGCCGCGGTA
This sequence comes from Thermoanaerobaculia bacterium, assembly GCA_036397835.1. Lineage (GTDB taxonomy): Bacteria > Acidobacteriota > Thermoanaerobaculia > Multivoradales > J023 > DASWIG01. The sequence continues at coordinate 26,351 of DASWIG010000314.1, read as the reverse complement.
CTTCTCGATCCGCCGCCGGTGCAGCGCCTTGAGCTCCTCGTTGGGCTCGCGCTTGAACGCGGTCTGCGCCCGGTTGATGTCCTTTTCGAAGCGCGAGAACTGGCGGTCGATGTTCTTCAGGAAATCGACCATCCGGTTGCGCGCCTGGACGCTGAAGTCGATTGAGCGGATGTTTTTGGCGATCTTCGTCACTACGCGGTCGATCTCGCGGTCGATCTCGAGGTACTTCTCGCCCCCCGCCTTGCAGCGCTTCTGGCGCTTGCGCAGCTCGCCGATCTCGTGGTCGTTGACGTTGATCTGCTGGAAGACCTCGAGGTTGCGGGTGATGCGGTCGGACGCCTTGGGCTCGAGCGGCTCGTCGGGGTCGCTCGCCACCAGCTCGTGGAGGATGCCCTTGTCCTTCTGCGCCAGCTCGTTCAGGCGCAGCAGCTCGCGGAGCACCACCGGGTTCTCGCACAGCGCCTCGTAGATCAGCCACTCGCCCTTCTCGATCCGCTGGGCGATCTCCACCTCGCCCTCGCGGTCGAGCAGCGGCACGGTGCCCATCTCGCGCAGGTACATGCGCACCGGATCGTTGGTCTTCTCCTGCGCCGTGAGCACGTAGTCCGTGGTCTCTTCGTCCTTCTTGTCGAAGTCGCCGGTGGGAACCGCGTCGCCCTCGCGGTTCTGGTAGCGCTCGGGGCGGTCGATGACCAGGATGCCGAGCTCCTTCAGCCGGACGTAGACTTCCTCGAGCTCGTCAGAGACGTTGACGACCTCCTCGGGCAGAAGCTCGTAGATCTCGTCGTAGAGCAGGTAGGCCTTGCCCTGACCCAGCTCGATGAGCTTCTTGACCGAGCCGTGCTTGTCCTCGATCGACGCCACCTTGGTCGCCAACGCGTTTCTCCCTATGTCGTGCCGCGCCGAACACCTGCGCCGGCCGGCATCACCAGACCCTTCCGGTCATGCCGGGATGGAGGCTTCGGAGCAATCTGGTCTTTTCTTCGAGAAGCTGGTCCCGGCGCGCCTGGTCGCCTCGTTCCTCGGCTTGCCGGATCTGCCGTATCAGTTCGCCTTGCCGCTGCTTTTGCCAGCGCTGCACGAGCGTGGAGAGGACCGCTGCCACGTCCCCCTCTTCTGAAGAGGGCTCTTCTAGCAGAAGACGGGCTATCCGGTCAACAGCCCCTCTCTCGTCGTCGAGCCGCGCCAGCACCTCTTCGACGGGCGGAGGAGACTCACCTCCGTCCTTATATAGAGCGCAAAACGCGGCGTAAATATTCCGGCAATCCGCATCGAAGAAGATTTCTTGAGGAGGAAGGGCCTTGCCGGAGGGCAGCCGCGCCCCCTGGAGGAGCAGTTGCAGCGCCCGTTCCTCGTGGTCGACCACCTCCCGGGCGCGCTCGCGGCCGGGCGCCACGGCGTAGAGCTGCGGGCCGAGGCGCCTCAAGAAGACGTCCTCGGGCACGCCGAGCCGCTCGGCGGCGCGCCGGCTGTAGGTGCGCCGCACCATCTCGTCGCGCACCGGGCGCAGCACCTCGATCATCGTCTCGGCGGCGCGGGCGAGATCGGAGCGCGAACGCTTGCCGGGCGGCGGCGCGAGCCGCTCGAGCTCGACCTCGACCCCGTCGGCGGCGGCCTCCACGAGCCGGCGCACCGCCTCGGGGCCCTCTTCCAGGCGCAGCGAGTCCGGGTCGTGGCCCGGCGGGAAGATCGCCCGTCGCACGTGCAGCCGGGCGCCCAGCAGGAGGGGCAGGGCGCGCTGGAACGCCTTCTCCCCGGCCTCGTCGCCGTCGTAGGCGACCACGACCTCGTCGACGTAGCGGGAGAGCAGCGCCGCCTGCTCGGCGGCGAGCGCCGTGCCCATCGCCGCCACTGCCGCCTCGACGCCCGAGGCCACCGCTCCCAGCACGTCGAAGTAGCCCTCCACGAGCAGCGCGCGCCTCCCGTCGCGCAGGGCGCGCTTGGCCTGGTGGAAGCCGTAGAGCAGGCGGCCCTTGTGGAACTCGGCGGTCTCGGCCGTGTTGACGTACTTGGCCTTGTCGTCGCCGAGGGCGCGGCCGCCGAAGCCCACCAGGCGGCCGTTGGGGGCGTGGATGGGGAACATCAGGCGGTGGCGGAAGCGGTCGTAGGGCTCGCCGGAGGTGGAGCTGCGGCCCACCAGGCCGGCGGCGAGGAGGTCGGCGATGGGCACCTTCCCCTGCAGGGCCTTGAGCAGGTGCCCCCAATCCTCGCGGGCGTAGCCGAGGCCGTAGGACTTGACCAGGGCTTCGGGAATCTGCCGCCGCGCCAGGTAGCCGCGGGCGAGCTCGCTCGCCGCGAGCTGGCGCACGAAGTAGAGCGCGGCCGCCTCGAGGGCGCGGGTGAGGTCGCGGCCCTCGCCCCGCGGACCGGCGGCGGGGGCGGCGGCCGGCAGGGGGATGCCGTAGCGGCGCGCCAGGGCCTCGATGGCGGCCGGGAAGTCATCGCCGCTGCCCTGCATGTAGAGGCCGATGGCGTCGCCGCCGGCGCCGCAGCCGAAGCAGTAGTAGAGCCCGGCGTCGGCGTCGACGCTGAAGGACGGCGACTTCTCCTTGTGGAAGGGGCACAGCCCGAGATAGCGCCGGCCGCGGCGCTGGAGCCGCGTCATCTCCGAGGCGAGGTCGACGATGTCTACGGCGTCGCGCACCGCCTGGGTGAGCTCGCGGGTGATGCGAACCTGGCCGGCCGCCATGGAGGGAATCCTACCCGACCTGAAGATGGACGACGGTGGCGCCGTCGCCGCCTTCTTCGGGACGCCCGGGCTGGTGGCGGGCCACCGCGGGATGGCCGCGCAGGCGCTCGCGCACGGCGGCGCGCAGCCGCCCCGAGCCGTGACCGTGGACGACCCGCACCTCTCGGTAGGCGGCGAGCAGGGCCTGGTCGAGGAAACGCTCGAGCTCGTCGAGGGCCGGCTCGACGCGGCGGCCGATCAGGTTGAGCTCCCGCGGCGTCTCCTCCTCCGGCGCCGCGAGGCTCACCGCCGGGCCTCGCCCGGGCGGCCGGCGGGGCTGCGGCCGCGGGCCGGCGGCGAGCCCCACGAGGTCCTCCTGCCGGCAGCGGAAGACCTTGCCGTCCACCCGCACCTGGGCGCGGCCGCGGTCGAGCTTCTCGAGCCGGCCTTCCCAGCCGAGCCCGCGGTGGCGCACCCGGCCGCCGACGACCGGCTCGGCCTCCTCCTCGCCGCTCGCCGGCGCGAGCTCGGGAGCGGCGGCGAAGAGCCGCTCGGCGGCCGCCGCCACGAGCCCCTTCCGGCGCCCCGCTTCGAGCTCGCGGCGCAGCCGGGCGAGCTCGTCGCGCAACTGGCCGCGGGCCCTGTCCTTGAACGCCTCGAGGTCTTTCTTCAGCTCCTTGCCCAGGCGCTGGCGCTCGGCGGCGAGGGCCTTCTCCTGCCCGGCGAGGCGCTCGCGCAGGCGCCCGGCGTCGGAGAGCTCGACGTCGAGGAGGGCCTGGGTGGCGGCGAGCTCGCGGCGGGCCTTCTCGACCTCGGCGAGCAGACGCCGCAGATCGCGGTGCTCGGAGCCGAGGAGCTGCTCGGCGCGGTCGAGCCAGCGGCCGGGAAGCCCCAGGCGCCGCGCCAGCGCCAGCGCCTCGCTGCCCCCCGGCGGCCCCGGCCGCAGACGGTAGGTCGGGCCGGCGCCGGCGGCGTCGAACTCCATGGCGGCGCACACCGCGCCTTCGGCCTCGAGGGCGGCGGCGGCGAGCTGGGTGAGGTGGGTGGTGACGAACACCAGGCTGCGGCGCTCGAGCAGACCCTCGAGCAAGGCGATCGCCAACGCCGAGCCCTCTTCCGGGTCGGTGCCCGAGCCCAGCTCGTCGAGCAGGATCAGGGCGTCGGGACCGGCGGCGTCCCAGGCTTCGCGCAGGCGCAGCAGCCGGCCGCTGAAGGTGGAGCGGTCGGCGAGCAGGTCCTGGTCGTCGCCCACGGTGGCCACCAGCGCCGCGAGGAAGGGCAGGCGGCTGCCCGCCGCCGCCGGAATCGGCAGGCCGCACTGGTGGGCGAGGGCGAGGATCCCAGCCGTCTTCAGGGCCACCGTCTTGCCGCCGGCGTTGGGGCCGGTGACCACCAGGGCGCGGCGCTCGGCGTCGAGCTCGAGGTCGAGCGGCACGATCTCGGCCTGGTGGCCCGCCTGCCCGAGGGCCTCCTGGCGCAGCGGCGCCAGGCGCGGGTCGAGGAGCGGATGGCGGGCGGCGGCGAGGCTCCACTGGTGGCGGCCGCCGAGGTCCGCGAGGCGCGCGTCGGCGGCCTGGGCGAAGCGCACCGACGCCTGCAGGCGGTCGAGGTCCGTCGTCAGCCGGGCGTGGGCGCGGATCGTCGGCAGCTCGCGGCGCAGGCGCGCCACCAACTCGGCGAGAAGGCGGCGCTTCTCCGCCTCCTCCTCGGCGATCGACTCCTGGAGCCGGTTGTTGAGGTCGACGGCCGCGAAGGGCTCGTAGTAGAAGCTGCGACCGCTGGCCGAACGGCCGTGGATGAGGCCCTCCACCTTGCCGCGGGCGCCCGCCTGGAGCACCAGCACCAGGCGGCCGTCGCGCAGCGGGATCGTCTCCTCGCTCAGGTGCTCGCGCTGCGACTCGACGTGCCGGCCCAGCTCCGCGTAGAGCTGCGAACGGGCGTGGCGGATGCGCCCGCGCAGCTCCGCGAGCAGCGGCGTGGCGTGCTCCCGGATCTCGCCGCGGCGGTCGAAGACCCGCTCCAGCTCGCGGCAGAGCTCGGCGGCGGCGGGCACCTCGGCGATCCGCTCGGCGAGGGCCGCGCAGGGCGGATCGGCGTCGCGGATCCGCTCGAGGGCGGCGGCGCCGGCGGCGAGGAAATCGCCGATCGCCACCAGCTCGCGTCCCCCGAGGCCGTATCCGCCCCGCTCCAGCTCGCCCAGGAGCGGCGCGAGCGGGTGCTCGAACGCGGGCACCAGGGGCCGCGCCGCCACCAGCCGCCGCGCCTCTTCATAGCGCCGGCGGTGGGCGCGCAGCTCCTCCTCGTCGGCGAAGGGGGAAAGCTCGAGCAGCGCGCGGCGGCCGAGGTCGGTCGCCGCCCGCGCGGCCACCAGGGCGAGGAGCGAAGGGAGCTCGAGCGCCTCCAGCGTGGCGCGGGATAGGTGGAACGAGGACATTGCTTGCACCGCTGGCTCGCACCGCAGGCTCGCACCAAATGCAAAAGCGGGAGCGAGGTCTCTCACTCCCGCCGGGACGCGCGACGAAGTCGGGGGTTCTAGAGGCCCAGGCGGCGCTCCTCAGTGAGCTTGCGGAGCATCTTCTTGCGCGCCTGGATCGCCTTGCGCTTGCGCTTCACGGAGGGCTTTTCGAAGTGCTGGCGCTTCTTGAGCTCGGTCAGGATACCGGCCTTCTCGCACTTCCTCTTGAAGCGACGCAGAGCGTTCTCGAAGCTCTCCTCGTCGCGGACGTGAACTACTGGCATCGATGGTCCTCTCGCGAGTGCTGTCCGTGGGTTCGCCGGAGGGCTCTCCGGGAGCGGAGACAGACCGGCGCTGAGGCCGGCAGTATCGCTCAAAACCCGACCAGAGTCAAGGGCGACGTAGGGGCGCACGGCGTGCGCCCGGCCGCCGTCAGGAGCGCCGGCCGCCGCGCCGCCGTCTCAGCTCTCCTCTCCCTCGCCTTCCCCGCCGTCGAGGACCTGCCGCGAGACGGCGTTGAAATTGGCGTCGTAGACCTGCCAGTCGCCCCGACCCCTGGTCTTCTCGCGGAAGAAGACGGCGGCGGCGCCGCCGTCCTCCTTGCGGTAGAACCAGCCGACCACGCCGCGGTCCGGGTACTCGCGGAGGTTGTTGAGCATGACCTGGCCGAGCAGCTCGCGCACCTCGTCCTGGGTCATCCTCTTCTTGACCCGGGCGAAGCGCTCTTCGGTCATCCAGCGGTTTGCCTCGGCCTGGGCGACGGCGGCGTTGAGCGCCTGGTGGTCGGGATCGAGCATCCGTATCTGCCGGTAGATCTCCAACGCCTTGCCGTAGTCGCCGCCCTTGTCGACGTACTCCTGGGCGATGACCATGTCTTCGCTGATCTTGACGTCGATGCCGAATTGCTGGTCCGCCGTGAGCTCGGCGCCGGCCACGATGGTCGCGTTGTTGAGGTAGCTGACCACGCGCTGGCCGAGCTCGCCGGAGAGGGTCTCGATCTCGTCGGCGAGCACGGTGGCCCGCGCTTCGAGCTCCTCGGGGGTCGGCGCCTCGCCCTCGCCGGCTGCCGTCTCGCCCTCTTCGCCTGCCGCCGCCTCTTCGCCTGCAGGCCCCTTGCCGGCCAGGCGGTCCCGGATCTCCTGGAGCTCTTGCCGTCTGGCGTCGAGGATCGGCTTGTTCTCCTTCAGCCAGGCGAGGTCTTCGGCCGCTTGCGCCGCGGCCGGGTCCGCCACCTCCTCGGTGGCGCAGCCGGCGAGGCCGAGAGCCGCGAGGGCCAGGCAGCCGAGAGCGGTGAGTGCCCATCTACGCATCTTGATCACCTCCGTGAACGAGTGAGCGGTCGGTAGCCGCGAGTCTTCGATCGAGGTCGTACGCTCTCACCGTACCACAGGCCCGGAGGCGCCACAAGCCGGCGGCACGCCGCCGGCGCGGCCCTCAAGTCCTCATGAGGACAAGGTTTTGCGGCTCCGGGACGTTCCTTGACACGAGGCGGCGGTTGCCGAATAATCGATTCCCTTGCACCCGGTCCCTGAACCGGTATCGACCACGCGTGGAGGCTGGTATGTCCCCGGTAGGATCCCAAAGCGACGACGCGGTGGCCCGAGCGGTGCGCGAGCTCCAGCGCAAGCTCGGGGAGCGCGTCCGCGAGTCGAGCGAAGAAATGCTGCGTCGGCTGGAGGAGGAGCTGCGCTCCGACGTGCCCCAACTGGTTGAGGAGATCACGCCGCCGCCGCTGCCCAATCCGGCGGCGGAGCTGCTCGCGGCCATCGGCCGGGTCGATTCCGAGACCACGCAGACCGAAATCCTGAAAGCGCTGGTGGAGGAGGCTCGCCGCTTCGCCTCGCGCACCGCCTTCTTCCTCATCCGGGTCGGCGAGGTCCGGGGCTGGAGCGGCGAGGGCTGGAACTCCGCCGCCGCGGACCTCGCGGAGCTGCGCTTCGACATGCCCCGCGAAGGCGCCTGGGCCGACCTCGCCCGCGGCAGCGGCGCCGTGCGCCTGGACGCCGAGGGCTGCCGCGACCTCGCCCACCGCCTCGACGCCGAGGCCGGCAGCGAGGGCATCCTGGTGCCCTTCGTGCTGCGGGGCAAGCTCGCCGGCACGCTCTTCGCCGACCGCGTGGGCGGCGGCGCGACGCCCGACTTCGCCAGCCTGCAGCTCCTGACCCACGCCGCCGCCCAGGCGCTCGATACCGTCGCCTTCCGCGACCGCGGCGCCTCTCCCGCCCTGCGCGTCAGCGCGCTCCAGGACGCCGCCGGCATCCCCCTGTGGCGGCCGGCTGAAGAGCCCCCGCCGGTGGTCGCCGCGCCGGCTCCCGCGGCAGCCGAGACCGCGGCGGCGCCGGAGCCCGCCGCCGTCGAGACCGCCGCCGAGCCTGTGGCCGCCGCCGAGCCCGCCGTCGTCGAGCCCGCCGTCGTCGAGCCCGAGATCGACGACAGGGCCGTGACGGCGGCGTTCGAGGTGCCGGCGTACGAAGAGCCGGCCGCTTTCGAGCCCGCGCCCGAGCTCGTCGAGCCGGAGGCCGGCCCCGGGCCGGAGCTCGCGGCGCCCGCGGACGAGGCGGAGCCGGAGTACGAGTACTTCGAGCCCGGCGCCGAAGAGCCGCTGATCGAAGCGGCGGAAGCGGTAGCAGCGCCGGAGGACGTCTTCGCGACGGAGCTCGCCGTCGCGCCCGTGAGCGAGCCAGCCGTCAGGGACGAAGGCCGGATCTGGGAAGAGGACGACGAGCCGACGGTGATCGACCGGCAGGAGGCCGCCGCAGAGCCCTCGCCGCCCGACTTCGGCGAGGTGGGCCAGGAGACGGTGCGGCTCGACGCCGCGCGGCTCGAGGCCCGGCCGGTTCCCATGGCGGAACCGCAGTTCGAGCTCGAGACGGAAGCGGCCGAGAGCGGGTTCGAGCTCGAGCCGCCGCCCGCCTTCGAGCCACCGGCGGCCTTCGAGCCGCCGCCCGCCTTCGAGCCGCCGGCGGCCTTCGAGCCGCCGGCCCCCATGCCTGCCGCGCCGCCGCCTCAGGCGCCACCGCCCGCGCCGCCGCCGCCCGCGCCGCCGCGCGCCGCGACCCGTCCGGCCGAGTCGGGCAGCACCGAGGTGCGCCCGCCCGCCGACCTGGACGGCCCGGGCCTGGCTTTCGCCGCCAAGCCGCCGGTCGCGGCGGCGGAGATGAGCGGCATTCCCGCCGGCGAGGAGGCGCTCCACGAGGAGGCCCGCCGTCTGGCGCGGTTGCTGGTCAGCGAGATCAAGCTCTACAACGAAGAGGTCATCGAGGAAGGCCGGATGGCCGGCAACATCTACTCGCGCCTCAAGGAAGACATCGACCGCTCCCGCCAGATGTACGACGAGCGCATCGATCCGCGGATCCAGGAGGACTACTTCTACCAGGAGCTGGTCCAGCGTCTGGCCGGCGGCGACCCCAAGCTCCTGGGAATGTGAACGGTGCCCGCCCGGCTCTTCACGGCCCTGCTCCTCCTGGGCCTGGGGCTCGGTGCCGGCTGCGGCCCTCCGGCTCCCGCGCCGCGCCCTCCCGTCGTCCTGATCACGGCGGGGGCCCTGCGCGCCGACGCCGTGGGGCGGGACGCGTCGTGGACGGCGCGCCTCGACGAATTCGCCGCCGACGCCGATTGGTCAGGCACCGCGGTCACGGCCTCGAGCGAGCCGCCGGTCTCGCTCGCCTCCCTGCTCACCGGGGCGTCGCCGTGGCAGCACCAGCTCCTGAGCGCCGGGCGGACCCTGCGTTCCGGCCTGCCGACGCTGGCGCAAGGCCTGGCGCGACGCGGCTACCGCACCCGGGCCTACGTGCCGAGCTTCCTCCACGGGTCCCTGGGCGCCGGCTTCAGGGAAGTGGCGGAGCCGCTTTCCGGTCCGGCGGCGGCCCGCCTCGCCTCCGCCCTGGCCGACGGCGACTTCGTCTGGCTCCACTTCGCCGAGGCCGAGCTCGCCCGCGGTCGCCGGCGGCGCGCCGCCGGCGACCGGCGGCTGGCCAGACACCGTTTGCTGGCCTTCGCCGATCCCGGCGCCGACCTGCCGCCGGGCGAGCGCGACGCCCTCTGGCGCGTCTACGGCCGCAAAGTCCGCATTCTCGACGGCGTCCTCGGCGAGGTGGTCGACGCTCTGCGCCGCGGCGCCGCCTGGGACCGCGCCCTGGTGGTCGTGACCGGCTCCCACGGTCTCGAGCTCGGCGAGCACGGCCAGATCCTCCACGGGAAGAACCTCGGCCGCGCGTCGATCGAGGTCCCGCTGTGGGTGCGCCTGCCGCGGGGGTGCGCCGGCCTGGCGGAGCCCGCGGGCGCCCGGGTGGCCCAGGCGCGGCTCGCGGCCACCGTGGCCGAGGTCACCGCTCTCGCGGTGACGCCGGTGCAGGCGCCGAGCCTGTTCAGGGTGTCGGCGGCGCCGGTCCTCTCCGAGCTCTACCGGGGCAACGGCCGCAACCGCTTTTCGCTCCTCGACGGCGATCTCCAGCTCCATTGGGCGGCGTCCTTCGCGCCGCCCGAGCCCGCGTACTACCAGGCGCTCCGGGCCGTGGCCGGCGGCTCTTCGAGCCGGCTCGAAGAGCCGCCGCGGCGCCTGTTCGATCGCCTCGACCGGGCCTTTCTGAAGGCCCCGCCCCTGGCGGGCCTCGCGGGCACGGCGCCGCGGCTCTCCCTCGAGCGCTGGACGCAGGGAGGCGTCGAGCCGGTCGACGATCCGGCGGCCGCGCGGGCCCTGGCGGTCGAGCTGCGGCGGCGCTGGAGCCGCTTCGTCGACCGCGAGCGGCCGCCGGGGGAGGAGCGGAGCCTGCCCTTCCGCGGCTTGACTTCACCGGCGTCGGGCGAGTAACATGCGCTTCGCTTGGGAGATCGTCTAACGGTAGGACAAACGGCTCTGGACCGTTGAATCGGGGTTCGAATCCCTGTCTCCCAGCCACCCCTTCCCCCGGGGGCCGCTAGCCCCCGAGCTGCGCGAGCACCTGCCGCGCCTGGGCGATCTCGCCGGCGAAGCGTTGCGCCGGCGCAGTGTCGACGTAGCGGCGCAGCGCCTGCCGCGCCGTGTCGAGCCGGCCGCTGCGAGCCGCCGTCAGGCCCAGGTTGTAGAGCGAGTCCCAGTGCCGCGGATCGAGCTCCACGGCCCGCTGCCAGGAGGCCAGGGCGCCCGCGGCGTCGCCCTGTTGGAGGCGGGCGACGCCGAGGAGGTTCCAGGCGTTGGCCTGGCGGTCGTTGGCCGCCAGCGAGCGCCGCAGGGCCTCCTCGGCGGCCGCCGGCCTGCCGGCGCTCAGCGCGATCAGCCCGCGCTGCTCGAGGGCCTGGGCGTTGCCGGGCGCCGCCGCCAGCACCTGGTCCACGAGCGGCTCCGCTTCGGCGACGCGGCCGGCCGCCAGCAGCGCGTGGGCGAGCCCCGTGCCGGCGGCCGGGTCGGGCGATTCCTCGACCAACGCCGAGAGCAAGGCGATCGCTTCGCGGTGGCGTCCGGCGTGGGCGAGCTCGAGCCCCAGCCGGCGGCGGGTCTTGCGGCTCACCGCGTCGGGACCGAAGCGCACGGCGGCCAGAGCGAGGGCCTCGTCGAGGCGGCCTGCGGCCAGCGCGATGGCGATGGCGAGCTCGGCCGCCAGCACGGGCTCGCGCTCGCGGGCGAGCTCGGCGTGACGGCGGGCCTCCTCCGGGCGCCCCAGGTCGACCAGCACGAGGCCGATCTGAGCGGCGACCTGAGGCGATCCCCGCGACAGCTCGAGCGCCCGTTCGAGGGCCGGCAAGGCGTCTTCGGGGCGCCCCGCCTCCTGCAGCGACATGCCCAGAAAGCGCCAGGCGTCGGTCATCCGCGGGTTTTCGGCGAGCAACGCCTCGAGCGCCGGGATCGCCGCCGCGAAGTCGTCCTGCTGGAAGAGGTCGAAGGCCGTTTCCAGCTTCGCGGACGAGCGCGCCAGCGCCGCCTTGGGATCGGGCAGGCTCGCCGGCGAGGCCGCGCCCGGCCCGGCCAGGTAGCCGAGGGCGGCGAGCTGCTCGCGGGTGGCCTCGTCCTCCTCCGCGGGCAGCTCGAGAGGCCGGGTGAGCGCGGCCAGGCGGTCGCGCATCGCGGCGGCGACCCGGCGCTCGGCGGCGAGCACGTTGCGCTTCTCGGCCGGATCGGCCTCCAGGTCGTAGAGCTCCGGCTCCGGCGCGGCGATGAAGTGGTAGCGCCCCTCGATGAGCGAGGTCAGCTCGCTCCACCCGTAGTGGATGCGCGGGTACATGGTCTCGGCGTAGATGGACCGCGCGGCCGTTTCGCCGGCTGCGACGCGCAGCAGCGAGGTGCCGCCGAGCCCCGCCGGGAGCGGCCGGCCGAGCGCTTCGAGCACCGTGGGGACGACGTCGGCGAGCTGCACCGGCGCGGCGACCCGGGCGCCGCGCAGCTCCGGCCGAGGGCTGCCCGGCAGCTTGAGCAGGAGCGGCACCTGGATCGCCTCGCGATAGACGAAGACGCCGTGGCCCTCTTCCTGGTGGTCCATCAGGCCCTCGCCGTGGTCCGACAGCAGCACGATCAGGGCGCCGTCGTAGAGCCCGCGCTCTTCGAGGGCGGCGATCAGCTCGCCCACCACCTGGTCGGCGGCGGCGATCTCGCCCTCGTAGGTGTCGCCGTAGCGCGTCCGGAAGGGCTCGGGCGGACGGTAGGGAAGATGTGGCTCGTAGAGGTGGAGGAAGAGGAAGAACGGCCTCGCCGCCGCGGCCTGATCGAGCCAGCGCAGGGCGGCCTCGAGGGTGCGCCGGCCGTCGCGCTCGGGTCCGAGATGTCCGCCGGCGCCGCCGGTCACGGCGTCGTCGTAGTGATCGAATCCCTGAGCCAGACCGGTGGATCCGCGCAGCACGAAGCTTGAGACCGCCGCGCCCGTGGCATAGCCCGCCGCGCGCAGCAGGCGGGGCAAGTAGGTCGCGTGCGCGTCCGCGAGGCGGTAGCCGGCATTGTCGCGCACCCCGGTCGCCGGCGGAAGCTGGCCGGTGAGCAGCGCGACGTGTGAGGGGAGGGTCAGCGGGTAATGCGCGTAGGCGCGCTCGAAGAGCAGGGCGTCGCGGGCGAAGGCGTCGAGGGCCGGCGTCTCGACGCCCTCGTAGCCGTAGGCGGGCAGACGATCGGAGCGCAGGGTGTCAATCGAGATCAGGACGACCGGGGCTCCGGGCCGCGGCGGGAAGACCGCGTCCGCCGTCTCCGGCGTGGGCGGCTGCGATCCTGGCGTCGGTGACTCTGGCGTCGGTGATTCTGGCGCCGGCTCGCAAGCCCACAGCACCAAGAGCAGCGCGGCGGCCAGTAGCCGTCGACTCTTCATGGCCGTCGACCCTTCATGGCGTTGACCATACCATCCGTCCCGATCGTGGCGGCCAGACGAAAAAAGAGCCGCCGGCGGCTACGCTTCGCCCGCGACGGGCAAAAAGCATAGCGGCAGGGTCAGCCGACGGCGATCAACGGACTTCCATGTTGCGTGAAGTTACGTCTTCCTCTTCTCCTCCTGGGCGGACCCGTTTCTCGTCTACCCCTTCACCTATCTGTGGTCGTGAACCAGCACCGGCGTCGAGCTGCGGAAGACCCGGCCGTCGCCGGCGAGACGCAGCGCGTACACCAGGGATACCGGTTCCTCGTCGACCTCGGACGGCGCGTTGCCCACCGTGAGCCGCCCGACGCGTCCGAGGGCGAGATCCCCGAGCAGCGCCGGATGCTCGGAATCGCTGAAGCGATAGAGCGCCGTCCCCACCTGCAGATAGAGCCCGGTGAGCTCGAGCTCCCGGGGCAGCGCCTGAGAGCTCGCCATGTCGATCACGAGCTCCCTTCCCGACTCGCTCTCCGGAAGCGTCAAAGTCGGGTCGTCGTCCCCATAGGGGTTCTCCGGGTCGTCGTCGTCGTCGCCGCCGTCGTGACAGGGCACGCAGGGCCGGCTGTCGGGGGCCGGGCGGCTGAGATCGACCTGGAGCTCGGCCAGGGTCAGCTCCGGCACCGGCGCCGCCGGCCCGTCCACCTCGATCCGCAGGAGGCCGGCGCGGCGCCGGACGTCGTCGTCGGACCGGTCGCAGACCTCCGGCCGCTCTCCCAGAGCGGTGGCCAGGAGCGCTCCCGGCGGCGCGAGGTCCGAGCGTGGAAACGCCACGGAGCCGCAGCCCAGGTATGCCGAGCCGGCGTGGAGCAGCGGCGCCAGCAGGCCCAGCTCCCCGCCGCACAGGCCCAGCAGCTTGCGCGCCAGCTTGGGGGCGCGCACCCGGTAGCCGGCCCACCAGCCGGCGGCGAGCGCGCTGGCGTAGGAGGAGCCGGGGGGCGCGGGCCAGAACTCCGCGGCGCCGCCCACCTCGAGGTAGAGGCCGTGACCGGGGAAGAGCCCGGCGACCCCTGCCGGCGTCTGCGGCAGTGGGCGGGAGGCGCCCGTGGCCCGCAGGTGCCCGAGATCGACCTGGCCGATGGCGAGCACGCCCGGGTCCGCCGCCGGATAGAGCAGTTGCCCTTCGTGGCCGGCGGCGGCGAAGACCGCGACGCCCTGACCGCGCAGACCGGCGATCACCTCGCCGAGGACGCAGGCCACGCCGCCGGTCCTCGGCTCACACGGCGCCGGCGAGCGATCGGCGAGACGGCCGAAGCTCATGTTGACGGCGAGCAGCGAATCGGTCCGGGCGTCCTCGGCGATCCGGCAGAGCTGGGCGAGCACGTGGACGTCGGCGACCGCGGGCAAGGCGTCGACGGCCGCGAGCCCGGAGGCGTCCAGGCGATAGAGCCGGGCCTCCACCGCGTGGCCCGACGCCTGGCGGATCGTCTCGCCCACGCTCCAGCCGTGCGCGTCGTCCCAGTCGACCACCGCCACCCAGGGGCCACGAGGCTCGGCGCTGAAACAGCTCCCGCCGTGGCAGGGCGACCACGCCGCCTGCGCCCTCGCGGCGCCCGTCCTCGGGTAGAGCCCGGCGCCGCCGGCGGCGTCGATCAGAGCGCAACCGCTCTTGGCGGGCGTCGCCGGCCCGCCGGCCACGAAGAAGGTGCCGGCGGCGCCGCACGCCAGCTCCTCGGATCCCGGCGGGCGGCAATCCGCGGCGGCCGTCAGGAAGAGCGAGGAGGAGCTCGGCGCCGCCGCGGCCTGCGCCACGACGGCGGCCAGCACGACCCCTGCCGAAACCACGCGGAGCGTCCGTCTCGCGATTTCGGTGTGGTTGCGGGTCATGGCGTGCCGTTCCTTTCTTTCGTTGGGAGAGGCTTCAGTGAGCCGCGGGCCGAGGCCGCAGGTGGATCACCACGGGATAGGCGCGCCGCCGGCCGGCCTCTTCGAGGGCTTCGACGGCGGCCGCGCCCGGCGCGGCGTCCGCCGGCGCCTCGGCGCCGATCTCGACCTTCGCGGGAAGGTCTCCCGGCCGCGCCGCCACCAGGAACAGTCGCGTGGATCCCGGGCCGGGAGCGGCGAGCGCGCGGGCCGGGCCGGTCACCACGGCCGCGCCGCGGATCGTCTCGATCTCGAGACCGGATCCGAGCTCGAGGCGCACCAGCCGCTCGGCCGTTTCCCGGTAGACGCCGAATTCGATGGACTTGACCGCGGCGGCGCGCGGGCTCGCCGTGATCCTGATCCGGGTCTCGGGATAAGCCTCGATCTCCCGGCCGCCCGGCACCGATTGGCGGCGTGTGGCGAGCCCTTCGGCGGCCACGTCGTAGGCCACGGCCGCGGGCAGGGGCTGCGGAGGCGGCGCCGCGAACGGCAGGCGCATCAGCATCAGCATGCCGAGGCCGACGACCGCGATGGCCGCGGCCTTGAGCAACGATCCGCTGACGGGACCGCGAGCCGGCTCGAGCTCCGGGCGGCGCTGGAACGACGCGTCGAAGCCCGCGAGCACGGCGCCGCGCACGTGCGGCGCCGGCGGCGCGGAGCCGCAAGTCGCGAGCTCGGCCAGCCGCGCACGGGCCTGCGTCGATCGGCCCAGGTCGCGTTCGTGCGCTCGCGCTTCTTCTTTTGCCAATCGACCTTCTCGGTAAGCGATGAGCGCCTGGTCGGGGAGGTCCACGGAGCTCTCGTCCGCGACCTTGCTTCCCACTTCCCAAAGCAGCTCGTTCTCGTCGTGTGCATCTGGGGAGTTCATCATGACCCTCTTGAGCGAGGACCGATCCCAATCCTCCGACCCCTCGTCCTTTTATCAGGGAGTCATGGGCGGACGGGTTTACCCCGCGCTCCGCCGATTCGATACACTGCCGGCGGGGAAGCCAAAATCCGGAGACCAGGTCGCCATGTCGGACACCGAGCCAGAGAGAGACCCGCCGGCGTTCACGCCGATCGCCGAGGCCATCGAGCACTTCCGCCAGGGAGCCATGCTGATCATCGTCGACGACGAGGATCGCGAGAACGAAGGCGATCTCGCCCTGGCGGCCGAGCGGGTCACGCCCGAAGCGATCAACTTCATGGCCAAGCACGGCCGCGGACTGATCTGCCTGTCGCTCACCGAGCAACGTTGCGACGAGCTCGACCTGCCGCTCATGGTCATCGACAACACGACGCCGTTCGGCACCGCGTTCACCGTGTCGATCGAAGCCCGCGGCAAGGTGACGACCGGCATCTCGGCCCACGACCGGGCGGCGACCATCCGCACCGTGATGGACCCCGCCACCTTGCCCGCGGACCTGATTCGTCCGGGTCACGTCTTCCCGATCCGCGCCCGCCGCGGCGGCGTGCTCAAACGCACCGGCCACACCGAGGCCTCCTCCGACCTGGCGGCCCTCGCGGGGTTCCAGCCGGCGGGCGTCATCTGCGAGATCATGAACGACGACGGCACCATGGCCCGGCTGGGCGACCTCCACCGGTTCGCCAGTGCGCACGCCCTGCCGATCATCTCGGTCTCCGAGCTGGTCAGCCACCGCCTGACCCACGAGACCCTGGTGCGGCGCATCGCGGCGCCGCACCTGCCCACGCCCTTTGGCCGCTTTCAGGTCCACGCCTACCGCTCGGAGCTCACCGAGGAGGAGCACGTGGCGTTCGTGATGGGCGAGATCGAGCCGGAGCGCGCGATCCTGGTCCGGGTCCACAGCCAGTGCCTGACCGGCGACGTCTTCGGCTCCCAGCGCTGCGACTGCGGCATGCAGCTTCACCGGGCCCTCGAGCGCATCTCCGAAGAGGGCCACGGCGTGCTGCTGTACCTGCTGCAGGAAGGCCGCGGCATCGGCCTGTTCAACAAGCTGCGCGCCTACGAGCTCCAGGAGCAGGGACACGACACGGTGGAAGCCAACGAGAAGCTGGGCTTTCGGCCCGACGAGCGCAACTACGGCATCGGCGCGCAGATCCTGCGCGACCTCGGGGTGCGGAAGATGCGGCTGATGACCAACAACCCCGGCAAGTACATCGCGCTCGACGGCTATGGGCTCGAGATCCTCGAGCGGGTGCCGCTCGAGGTGCCCGCCACCGACGCCACCCGCGCCTACCTCGAGGCCAAGCGCGACAAGATGGGGCATCTGCTCAGGCTCGTGTGAGGCCGGGCAGCGTCAGCTCGAATCCGCGCGCTTCAGCATCCGGTAGGCGGCGAACGCCGCCGCCCGAGGGCGCCCGCCGTCACGGATCGCCACCATCGCCATCGGTCTCGGCCTGGCCCTCACCGCCGCCGTGCGCGCCGTGGCTCGCCAGAATCTCGCAGGCGGCCTTCCACAGAGAATCGCCGAGGGCCTGCACCACGATTCCTGAGGCCCTTCCGGCTGCCTGGGGTCGTTGTGGTGCAGCCGTCTCGGCTGCTCTCTCTTCTTCCCTTGGAGCGGACTCGAAGCCTGCGTCGAGGATGCGCTGGACGATGGGTTCCTTGGCCTTGCCGCTCGTCTCGAGCCCGAGCGCCGCGCAGATCGCCTTGAGCTCCTTGCGCGAGAGCCGGGCGAGCACGTCGGCGAAGTCGACGCGCCGGCTGCGCGCGAGGGCGTCGGCGTGGTTGTCGACGACGCGCTTGTCGCCGACGTCGAGCTCGAAGTGGTCGGTGAGCTCGCGGAGGCGGTCGCGTCCGAGGACGCGGAGGGCGGTGCGCTGCTGGGCGGGCTGGAGGCGTGGCGTGGCCATCAACGAATCCTATATGGACGAGCCCTTCTCGAGCGGGTCCTTGGCGTAGATCTCGGCGGCTTTCATGAACTTGCTGTTGGCCATGACCACGTCGTCGTCGTTGCCGAGCTCGCCGTCGGGGCCGGCGGAAACGAGCTGGTAGCGGTCGTCGCGCAGGCGCCGGTAGTAGAAGTCGTTGCCCCACGCGTCCTGGTCCGAGAGCCCGGCGCGCAGCTCCGCGTCGACCTCGGAGAGCTGGCGGGGATAGGAGTAGTCGCCGTTGCGCCCGCCGGTGCCCAGGTGCAGGTTGAGCACGTTGCCCCAGTCGAGCATCGCCTTTTCGGTCACCACCTGCGGTCCGCCGCAGGCGAGCGCGGCGGCGGCGAGCGTCGCCAGGATCGTCCCCTTCATGCTCAGCTTCATTCTCTTCATGTGCGGTCTCCTCCTTCACTTTGTCGCTGGGCCAGCAGCCGCTCGGGTGTCGAGGGCGCCGGATCGGCGGGCCAGGATCTCGACCCGGCGGCGCGCGCGAGCCGCAGCAGCAGGCGCCGGGTGACCTCGCGGGCGGCGTCGCGCACCCGGCGCGACGTCTTCTGGTGGGTGATGCGCACGCAGAAGGCCACGCGCGGGTCGGGCATCGGACCCACGCCGACGTAGTTGACGTGGAAGCCCGAGCGCGGATCGCTCGCGGTGCCCGTCTTCATCGCCACCGGGAAACTGCGCGGCGCCACGCCGCTCGCCGTGCCGTTGTCGACCACGGCCTCCATGGCCCAGAGGATCCGCGGCAGCCACGCCGCTTCGAGCACCGGCCGGCCCGGCGCCGGGGGCAGCAGCCGCGGATGAAAGCCGAGGCGGCCGTCCTCGGCGTGGAGCAGCGAGGGCTCCGGCATCACGCCGTCGTTGGCCAGCACGGCGGCGAGCAGGGCCGCGTGGAGCGGCGTCACGTCGGTGGCTTCGAGGCCGATGGCCAGGTCGGCGAGCTGGCGCTCGTCGCCCCAGGGCTCGAGGATGCGGCCGGCGGGATAGCCGCCCAGGGAGCCGTCGAAGCCGTAGCGCCGCAGCTCCTCGACCAGGCGCCGGCGGCCGACGTCGACGCCGAGGTCGGCGAAGGCCACGTTGCAGCTCACCGCCATGGCGCGGTCGAGACCGCCGAGCGCTCCGGCGACGTAGGGGCAGTAGAGGATCTGGCCGTCGTAGCGCTGGTGGCCGTGGCAGCTCTTCTCGGCGAAGGCGGCGTCGGGGTCGATTCCGGCGCGCAGGGCCGCGGTGGCGGTGATGATCTTGGAGATCGAGGCGGGCTCGCGGCGCTGCTCAAAGGCCGGCGTGCCGCCTTCGTCGAACGTCCACGGGTCGCTCACCGCCGCCAGGACCTCGCCGCTCATGGCGTCGAGCACCACGATCGAGCCCCGGTAGCGGCCGAGGGCCGCCAGCGCCCCTTCGGAGAGCTCGAGATCGAGGCTGAGGCGCAGCGAGGGCGCGTGGCGGTCCGCGGCGGCGCGCGCCGCCGCCCGCGGCACCAGCTCCGGCCGCACGCCGGGGGCGAGCGTCAGCTCCCCGTCCGTGGCGAGGCGGCCGAGGTCGACGCCGCCGCGGTCGCGCAGGATCACCTCGACCGCCGGCGAGGCCAGGTAGTCGCGGACGCTGCGCGCCAGCCGGTTGGAGGCCGGGGCGCCGCCGGCCCCGTTGCCGCGCAGGTCGCCTCCGAGCTCGATCCGCGCCGCGGTCGCGATCAGGGGGACGGGCGGCTGGCCGAGCTCGGGGGCGAGGCCGGCGAGCTCGAGCGCGGCCTCGAAGCGGCCGGCCTCGAACGCCTGCCGCGCCAGCAGGGCGAGGGGGAAGGGCGAGGCGTCGACGGGATCCTCGTCCGCCGCCACGGGGACGCGCGCCCCAAGGGCCGCGGCCACGCGCAGGCCGGCGCGGGCCCGCGCCCGGTAGCCGGGCGAGTCGGCGAGACCGGCGAGGATCTCGCCGGCGGCGGCGGCTTCGCCCAGGGTCAGGAGCGAGACCGCCTCGCTCAGGCGTCCGTCGTCGCGCACCCAGGCCTGAATCGCCAGCAGCGGCGCCGCCACGGCGAGCGGCGCGCTCCACGCGAGCAGACGGCGAATGGTGGTGGCGGCCAAACAGCTCTCCTCGGCGGGCTCCCTCGTCTCGGCGGCACGATTATACATGCCGCGACGGCGACGCGGTCGGGCCGTCACGCGGGTGTCTTCCGCGGCCCGATCTCCGATAACATGGGCGCCTCGTGAGCTGTGCGGGGGCGTCGCGCCCGAGCCATAGGAGCCGGCCCGAGATGGGATTCTCCGAGATCGCCCAGGAAATCGACGACCTCCTCCGTCAGGTGGAGAACGCCGACGTGCGGGTGCCGGAGGACTCGGCCCTGATCAGCATCGCCATCGACCTGGTGCCGGTGGTGATCACCCAGCTCCGGCGGGGCATGGCGCTGCTCGAGCGGGTCGAGGCGTTCTACGGGCCGGAGCGCGTGGAGGCGCCTCCCCAGGAGGACGACCCCTTCTCCCTCAAAGGCATCGGTTTCCTGATCTCGTCGGAGTTCGCGGCGCGCGACCTGACCGACCTGGTGTTCTTCGCCCGCACCGAGCTCAGGCAGTGCCTCAGCCTGCTGGTCGCGACCTCGCACCGCACCAACCTCGACCTCGAGACCGTGGCATCGCACTGCGAGGCGGGCACCCGGCGCCTGCGCAAGGCCCTGGTCTCGGTCGAGTCGGCGATGTACGAATTCGAGCAGCGGGAGGCGCCCCGGCGCAAGTGGTTCGACGTCGAGGTGTCGTTGCAGATCCGCAAGCTCTACTGGAACCTGCGGCGCGAGACCCTGGGGCGTCCGACCGAGGACAAGCGCATGGCCGAGCGGCTGCGCAGCGTGGTCTACCGCCTGGTGGCGTTCCGCGAGCTCTCGGTCTACCCCTTCCTGCGCATCGACGACCGCATCCAGTTGCGCCACCTCCTGAAGCGCATCCTGGAGTGGCTCTACGGCTCGGACCGCAGCGAGCAGGAGGGCAAGCGCCTGTGGCAGGACCTGGTGAGCTTCGCCGGCATCCTGGTGCAGGTGAGCCAGCGCCAGGAGCTCCAGGACCACGACCGGGACATGGTGGCGCGCGCCTACCGCCGGCTCTTCCGCCGCACGCCGCCGCCCGCCGAGGTGCCCGACGACCTGCTCGACGACTTCGACAACCTGCTCGGCCTCGACGACGGCCTCGACCAGCTCATCCTCGCCCGGATCAAGCCGCCGTTCGCCTGGCGCGAGGCCCTGATCCGGGTGCGCGACCAGCTCAACCGCCCCGAGGAGTCGGTGGCGTCGCTGGATTTGCTCTCCGAGTGACCCGAACCCTCACCCCCGGCCCCTCTCCCAGAGGGAGAGGGGAGTCGATGACGTCGGGGATCCGGCTCCCCTCTCCCTCTGGGAGAGGGGGTTGGGGGGTGAGGGTTCGCGCTCAGAACCGCCGCCAGTAACCGGCCAGCAGCACGTAATCGGCGAAGGCGGCGTCGCCGTGGGCGCCGCGGGCGAGGTCGGGCACGCTGCGCTGGCGGTTGCGCTGCACCGCGATCGGCACCGCGAGCGAGAAGGTGTGGGGGCCGCGGGACCAGCTCAGCGAGGGCTCCGCCGACACCGCGTAGCCCGGCCGCCGGAAGCCTTCGCTGGAGCCGAAGAGATCGTGCACGGGCACGCCCTCGATGCGTCCTCCCAGGCCCACGGTCAGCCCTTTCCAGCTCGCGGGGCTGGTCAGGAAACCGGTGCGGAAGACGTACTGGTCGGCGATGGACATGATCTCCTCGCCGCGGGCGCCGCGAAAGGTCCGGACGCCGCTCTGCCCTTCCGGGTTGATCAGATAGGCGCCCGAGGCGTACAGCGCCCATTCGCCGCTCGAGCCCAGCAGCCGGTAGGCGCTCATGTCGACGATGAAGCCGAAGCCGCCGTCGCCGGGCTGGACGGACTGGTCCACCGTCTCCACGCGCAGGGTCCTCTCGCCGTCCTCCAGACGCTCGCGGGTGTCGACCACGTTGTTGGCGCCGGAGGGCAGCTTGACGCCCAGGCCGAGGGTGAGGTTGCCGCGGCGCTCGGCGGTCGGCTCCCACATCAGGCGCCGGCCGACGATGGTGACGTCGCTGAGGCCGCGGGAGTTCGAGACCGAGCGGTCCACCACCTCGCGGCTTTCGTCGCGGATCGGGCTCGAGCGCGTCGCCATCAACAGCGGGATGCTGACCGCGACGCTGGTCCGCGGGTTGAAGTGGTAGCGGATGCCGAGATCGGCGAGGTGGATCCTGTTGATGACCTCGCTGTGCTCCGCCTCGCGGTTGGTCTCTTCGTGGGTGCCGCGGAAGTGCCGGTCGGATTTCTGGTAGCGCCAGGAGAACGACGCCTGCCATTTCTGTTCGCTGGTGGTGAGCTCGTCGAACGCGCCAAGCACGGGCGCGTCAAGTCGCGAGGCCACTCACCCCTGGGCCGAGACGGAGCGCGGCGCCAGGAAGGCGAGCAGGAAGGCCGACGCGGCGAGGAGGGAACGGGAACGCAGGAATCGGTTCATGGGAGTCTCCAAGGAAATTCAGGTTAGAAGGGCAGGGCCTGCGGGGGGACGTATGGCAAAAACCCTGCCAGCTCCGAAAGCGCGGAAAACACGCGGAATCCGCGAGTCTGCGGCTCCCAGGGACGCGGCGGTCATAGGATCTAGGGGATCGGCTCGCAACTTCTATGAGGCGAGACGGCGCGTGGTAGCCTTCGCGGTGCTCGGCGAGCTGGGGCGCTCGGGCATACCGGGCTCGGCGGGCACCTACACCTGGTCGGGGATCTTCAACACCTTCTTCTGGGTAGACCCGGAGGAGGAGCTCGTCGGCGTCTTCATGACCCAGATCTCCCCCTTCGGCCACCGCCGCCTTCACCAGCGCTTCCGCGCGCTCGTCTACCAGTCGATCGTCGATTGACGCTCCCGGAAGCACATCGTGTTACACTGTCAACTGGTTGGCAACGGGGAGGCGTGCCCCTGCCTCAAACCTGGAAGGACGGGAAGAACGTGCCCAACGACGAGAAAACGGTGAAGGAGCTGGCGGTGCGGATGTCTGCGCCCGCTCAGCCGGCGTTTAGCGGCCGACCGCTCGCTCTCGAGGTGACGCGGTCTCGCCAGAGCTCGAGTGTAGATGGCGTGCTTCCCAAGCAACTCGAGCACGTGGAGCAGGCGATCCGCGATTCGGAAAAGATACTCCAACTGAAGGACGACTGGGACGAAGAGGGTAGCCCCGGGTACGAATTCGCGACATGGAAAAGAGCGGCGGAATTCGTCAGATTACACTGCTATAAGGCGTGGCGGATATCCAAGAGGTCGGTGCCGGCGCCGATTGTTTTTCCCGGTCCGGACGGCAGCATAGACGTGCACTGGCGTACGGAAGAGCTCGAGTTGCTCGTCAATGTCCCGGCAGATCCATCCAAGCCAGCTTCTTTCTATGGGGACGACTATGCTGATATATGTATCAAAGGAACAGTTTCTACCTCTCGAGAGAACCACGGGATCCCTCCATTGCCCTCGATGCGGGTTGGGGCTCCATGAGAGCTATTGACGCTCCCCGGGTCGGGGGCTAGACTCCCCCACCATGTTGGCGCGCGAAACGCTCCGTGACGAATCCGGCCGCGTGGAGCGGCTGCTGGCCGCCCGCCGCGTCGACCCCGAGGCGCTGGGGAGCTGGCGGCGCCTCGACGCCGAGCGCCGCGCCGTGCTCGTGGACATGGAGGAGAAGAAGCGTCGGCGCAACGAGGCGTCCAAGGAGATCGGACGCGTCAAGAGCGCGGGCGGCGACGCCGGAGAGCAGATCGCGGCCGTTTCCGAGCTCAAGACCGGCATCGAGGGGCTCGAGGCGCGGCTGGCGGCGGTCGACGAGGAGCTGGCGGCGGCAGAGCTGGCGTTCCCCAACCTCTGCGACGACTCGGTGCCGGTCGGCACGGACGAGAGCGCCAACCGCGTGGAGCGGCGCTGGGGCGAGCCGACGCGCTTCGACTTCGCGCCTCAGGCACACTGGGACCTGGGCCCGGCCCTCGGCATCCTCGACTTCGAGCGCGGCGTCAAGGTGGCGGGAGCGCGCTTCACCGCCTACTTCGACGCCGGGGCGCGGCTCGAGCGGGCGCTCATCAACTTCATGCTCGACCTGCACACGCGCGAGCACGGCTACCGCGAGGTGCTGCCGCCGTTCATCGTCAACGAGGCGTCGCTGACCGCCACCGGCCAGTTGCCGAAGTTCGCGGCCGACCTCTTCAAGCTCGAGGGCTTCCCGTACTACCTGGCGCCCACGGCCGAGGTGCCGCTGACCAACCTCCACCGCGACGAGACGCTGGAGGAGGCGTCGCTGCCGCTGCGCTACGCGGCCTACACGCCGTGCTTTCGCGCCGAGGCGGGCTCCCACGGCAAGGACGTGCGCGGCCTGATCCGCCAGCACCAGTTCAACAAGGTGGAGCTGGTGTGGATCACGGCGCCGGAAGCGAGCTGGGACGCCCTCGAGTCGTTGACCGGCCACGCCGGTCGCGTGCTGCAGCTCCTCGAGCTGCCCTACCAGGTGGTCTGCCTGTCAACGGGCGATACGGGCTTCGCGTCGGCGAAGACCTACGACCTGGAGGTGTGGCTGCCGGGCCAGGGCCGCTACCGCGAGATCTCCTCGTGCAGCAACTGCACGGACTTCCAGGCGCGCCGCGCGCGCATCCGCTGCCGCGGCGCCGACGGCAAGACGCGCCTGGCCCACACGCTGAACGGCTCCGGGCTGGCGGTGGGCCGCACGCTGATCGCCGTGCTCGAGAACTTCCAGCAGGCCGACGGCACCGTGGCGATCCCGTCGGCCCTGCGGCCCTACCTCGGCGGCCTGGACCGCATCGCGGCCCGCGAGTAACGCGGCCCGCTCACGGCCTCAGGACCGCGGCGGCTTCGTCGCTGCGGTAGACGACCAGAAGGTCCCCGAAATCATTGATGCCGAGCACCACCGGCTCCGGGACGTCCAGCCCCGCCGCCGTGGTCAGGGCCTCGACGTCGAGGAGCCCGTAGGGGAGGCTGTAGAGATACGGCTCGATCCTCACGTCCCCGCCGAATTCGTCGGCGGCGAACACGAGCCCCGTGACCTCGAGGCGCTCGTTGGTGGCGCTGATGGCGGCGCTGAGCTCGTACCTGGGCGGCACGTCGAAAAGCGTGAGGAAGTCGACCCGCCGCGCCTGGACCTTCATCTTGGGTGTGCGGCGCCGGTCCCACGTGAACAACTTGTCGGCCGAGGGTCCGTCCGCTGAATTCCGGGTGACGATCGATCCGATCACGACCCCCTTTTCCGTCACCCCGGAAGCGTAGCTGTGTGCGAATTGGGGCGGATGGATGTCGATCAGGGGGCTCCCGGGGCGCAGCGCCACGAAGGCATGGTTGGTGAACAAATCCTCGGTGAGCGATTCGCCCACGACCCGTCCCGTGTCGTTGATCGCGTTCGCGAAGGTCGATTCACCGCCGAAGTGGCCAAGCTCGACGACCTCGGTCCCGCGAACGAGAAAGCTGCGGAAGAACCCGAAGTCATTGGTCAGGACCAGGACGTCGCCGGCGTCGTTGAGGGCGCCGGCGAAGGTCTGGGTCTGCCGGAGTCGCGGGTCGAGAGCGGAGAGGTCTTGCCAACCCTCGCCCTCGCGGTAGAGGAAGGGCTGGGAATCGGTGATCGGCTCCCTGAATTCTACGACGTTGCCTACGACGTCGCCGGCGGCGTTCATCGCGGCGACCCTGAAGGCTTGACGGATGCGGGGGCTCGATCCCTCTTGCAGGAGGTCGAAGCCGCTGTCCTGGCGATGGATGAAGAGGCCGATCTGCCGCGACCTGTCGCCATTGAAGATGGCGCCGAAGACGTCGCCGGCGGCATTGACGAGGTAGCCCTCGGAGCGCTGGTTGCCCCGCGGATCGAGCGCTTCCATGCCGCCGGCCGTCGAGAAGCGGAACGCCACCGACCGGTGTTGGCCGGGGACGCCGCTGGAGGCGGTGCCGGTCAACTGGCCGGCGTCGTTGATCATGCTCGTGCTGGGGTTGGAAGCGGGCAACCGGATCGCCGGCAGCGGCCCCGTGGGCGTCTCGACCGCGGGCAGCACGGTCGCGGTGAACGCCGGCGCCGGCCGGCCGCCGGGCGTCAGGCACACGTCGGCGGCGCGCGGCAGGCCGAAGAGCGCGCCGAAGTTCTCGGCGCACGCCAGCCCGGCCTGGCACTGGTCGTCGCCGCGGCAGCCGCCCTCGCCCTCGGCGCAGGGTCCGCATTCGGTGCAGTAGCGCGGATCGCCCAGCGGCGGGCAACCGCCGCCGGAGGACGGCGAGGCGTTCAGGAGCAAGACCGGGAGTAGCAGCGCAAGAGCTGGAGGCGTCGATCTCATGGGACCTCCTCGTGGGTTTCTGGGTTTCGACTGGTAATGAGACATACTACAACAACTCCGTCGTCTCATTCTCTCTGTCGACGAACCGTGATGGCCGCCGGCGGCGCCGCCGGGGCGCCGGGTCGCGCCGACAGCGGGACGTTTGAGTTAGAGTGAGGGCTTGCTCGGCGCGCCGGAGGGGTGGCTGAGCGGTCGAAAGCGGCGGTCTTGAAAACCGTTGACCGTTTACGCGGTCCGTGGGTTCGAATCCCACCCCCTCCGCCAAGCTCCTGACTACCCGGACGAGAGCCTGGACCCGCTTCCGCTTGCGTTGCCTCGATGGCGCCCTGCGCGGCGACGAGGTGGACCTTTGCGCCAGCCTCGGCGCCGCCGGCAACTACCGCCATGTGATCCGGCGTCTCAAGCGCCACATCAAGGATCCCGTGACCGGTCAGGACCTGTTCAAGAAGCGCCGCGTGGGGCCGCGGCAGGTGAGCTTCGACGAGAGCGCGCATCCGCGCTTCAGCGCCCTGCAACGCGCCCTTCTCGCCCTCGTGGCGCCCCGCCTGCGGCAGGCCGCCAGCAGGCGCCGCTACGGTGAGGTGCTCGCTTTTCTGGCGCTCCTCAAGCGCTCGGTGTCGACGGCACTGGCCTGCCGCAGGACCTTACGCGCCATCGCCGGCCGCTACCGGGAGCTCCTCGCCCGCGGCGCCGAGGACCAGGAACGGACTTCCAGGCGCGGCGCGCGCGCATCCGCTGCCGCGGCGCCGACGGCACGGCGCGGCTGGCGCACACGCTGAACGGCTCCGGTCTGGCGGTGGGCCGCACGTTGATCGCCGTGCTCGAGAACTATCAGCAGGCCGACGGCACCGTGGCGGTGCCGGCGGCCCTGCGCCCCTACGTCGGCGGTCTGGACCG
>DASWIG010000313.1:0-5085 GCA_036397835.1 Thermoanaerobaculia bacterium | reverse complement strand
TGCCCACGCAGAGGCTGCCGTCGACGATCAGGTCGTCGAGGATCACCTGGTCTTTGGTGAGGGGCCCCTCGGGGAGCTCCGGGTCCACCAGGCTGCCGCCGCGCACGGTGACCGTGCCCGAGAGCACCGTGTATTCGGCCTTCGCGGCCGAAAGCTCGGCGGCCGCGCTGCGCTTCGCCGCGTGGGCGACGGGCCGCAGCTCGTAGTTGTACGGGCCGTCGGCCAGCATGCCGCCGTCGGCAGCCGACGCCGCCCACGTCATCACGCCGCCGCCGTCAAAGGTCTCGCTGTACACGTAGCCGCCGGGGCCGGTCACGGTGAGCTTGAAGCCTGCCGTCGCCGCCTCGGGCGTGAACACGAGCCCGCCGGAGTCAACCGTCACGCGGGCGATGTCTTTCGCCGCCACCGGCAGGGCCAGCAGCAGGCAGGCGATGAGGGCCAGGGGTAGTTTCCATGTCGTTCTCGTCATTTCCTTGTCGCTCCTTTTGATCCTTGATCGGATGTGGTCAACCGGATCGGGCCAGATATGACCTGACGGCATTCAGCGTCTCGGAGCTCTCGTCCAACTCCTCGACTCCGTCAGGCGCCCCCGGATCTGCGACAGTCGGAGGGCCGTCACTCCTTCTCCAACCGTCCGTCCGTTCAGTATGCCACGTTTGTCCTTCGTTTTCCAGGGGGCTTGTCAGACTTTCTCTGGCGAGTGCCGATCCGTCGTCTACTCCTACAAGCGCAGTGCCCGGCAAAACGCCCTAATCTTTTTTGGGGGGTGCCGTCCCCGATCGACGGAGGGCTCAGCTACAGGGGGCGCCGGCGGCGTAGCGCTCCAGCGCCGGACGCAACTGGGCGGCCAGCTCCTGGGCGCCGCTCTGCGCCGCGGCCTTGACGGCGGTCTCCTGCCACTGCGCCGCCTCGCCGCAGCGGCCGAGCTCGGCCAGCGCCAGGGCCACCGTGGCCGCGTGCCCCGGCGTCGCCCGCGCCGCGTAGACGCGCTGCGCGAGGTCGAGGGCACGCTCGCCGTCGCGCAGGCCGCGGTCGGGGCTGCCGGCGAGCAGCCGCGCCAGGGCATGGGCCACGCCTCCCGCCTGCGGCAAGATGCGGTGGGCCTCCTCGAGGACGTCGCGCGCCTCCTCGTAGCGGCCGAGATCGACCAGAAGGATCGCCCGGTCAAGCCAGGCGCTCTCGTCAGCGGGCGCCAGCGTGGGCGCCTCGGTCAGGTGCGGCAGCGCTTCCTCGTGACGGCCCAGGCGACGCAGGGCGAGGCCGAGCTGGCGGTGCGATTCGCCGTCGTCCCACTTGAGGTCGACGGCGGCCCGGAAGTGCTCGACGGCGCGCTCGTCGTTCCCCTCCTGGGCGGCCAGCGTGCCGAGGTTGAAGCGGGCGGCGACGCTGGCGGGATCAATGGCGAGCGCCGCCTCGTACTGCTCGACGGCGCCGACGACGTCGCCGACCTGGCCGAGGGCCGAGCCCAGGTTGACCCGCACCCGGGCGCTGCGGGGATCGGCCTCAAGGGCCTTGCGAAACTCGCTGGCGGCCTCGCCGTAGCGGCCGGCGGCGAAGGCGGTACGCCCGCGCAGCAGGTAGACGCGCTCGCCGGTGGCCAGACGCTCGAGCGCGGCGATCAGGGGATCTGCCACGGTGACCCCCACGGCGCCGCTCTCGACCAGGTGCTCGCGCGCCTTGTCGGCCTCGCCGAGTCCGCGGTAGGCCATGCCCAGGGGATAGTGCAGCCGATTGGCGGCGGGGACCCTGGCCAGCGCCGCGCTCAACAGCTCGACCGCCTGGCGGTAGTCGCCGCGCGCCAGGGCGATCTCGCCCAGGAGGGCCTGCGCGGCGGGGTCGTCGGGAGCGATCTCCAGGGCCTGGCGCAGCTCGGCCTCGGCCTCGGCCGGGCGGTTCTGCGCCTGCAGGACCTCGCCGAGGTGGACGCGCGCCGCCAGGTCCCGCGGCGCCGCCTCGAGGACCGCCCGGTAGGCCTCGGCCGCTTCGACGAAGCGGCCGCTCTCCTGGTAGACGTGGCCCAGGTAGTAGACCCAGCCCGGCTCGCCCGGCACCAGGGCGACGGCGTTCAGATAGCAGGCGGCGGCGGCCTCGTAGAGCTCGTAGACGTGGAGGAGGTTGCCAAGCCGGCCGTAAGCGGCGGCGAGCTCGTCGGACGGGGGCTCACCCTGGCGCAGCCAGGCGGTCAGGTTGGCGTGGGCCGCGTTGATCTGGTCCTTCACCGCGTCCTCGAGACCCTCCATGTCGGGGTAGGGGATCTCCAGGAGCGTGCGCTCCGCGGGCGCCTGGGCCGCCGCTGCCGGCGCCAGGAGAGCCGCGAGCACGAGCGCGAGGGCGCGGACGCCAAGGCTCAGCGCACGGTCTCGCCGGCGCCTCGCCGCAAGGTCGTGTAACGGTCGATCGGTATCTTCTGCCATTTCTCGGAAGCGCCGCCGGGCCAGTCGACCCGCACGGTCACGGGGCCGGCCGCGGCGCCCAAACCTATCAGAACTCGGGGGTCGTGGGCCGAGCAGTAGCCGCCGTCGGTACGCGCGCGGCGCGCCAGCACCGGCGGCCCAGGCCGTTCTACCCGCACCGTCGCCCCGAGCTGGTCGCGCCGCCCGTCGGTCAAGCGCAGGCCCACCCACGGGTTGTCCTGGCCGGTCTGGTTGACCAGCAGCCGCGCGCGGCCGTTGCTGTTGGTCACCAGCACGTCCACGTCGCCGTCGTCGTCGACGTCGCCGAAGGCGGCGCCGCGGCTGACCTCGGCGCGGGCGAAGGCCTCGCCCGCCCGCGCCGTCACGTCCTCGAAGCGGCCGCCGAGGTTGCGGAAGAGCTGGTTGGCCTGGCCCAGGGGGTAAGGGTCGCCCTGACGTGCCAGCTCCTCCAGGATCTTGACGGCGCCGTTCACGGTCAGCAGGTCGAGCCAGCCGTCGTTGTCGTAGTCGATCCAGCCGGCGCCGAAGGCGGTGAAGCCGAAGCTCGGCGAGGCGATGCCGCTCTCCACTGAGCGGTCGGTGAAGAGAGCGCCGCCGTCGTTCAGGTAGAGCGTGTTGGTCTCGCCCATCAGGTGGGCGAGCACCAGGTCGAGGTCGCCGTCGCCGTCGCCGTCGCCGGCGTCGACCCCCATTGACGCCTCGCTCTGGCCCGAGCGGTTGACGGCGACGCCGGCCATGAGGGCCTCGTCGCGGAAGGCGGCGTCCGCCGTCTGCAGCCAGAGCTGGTTGACGGCGCCGTCGTTGGCCACGTAGAGGTCGAGCCGGCGGTCGCCGTTGAAGTCTCCCGAGACGACGCCGAGGCCGGGGCCGGGCCGGTAGCCGAGCAGGAGCCGCAGCGTCACCTCCTCGAACGTTCCGTCGCCGCGGTTGCGCAACAGCTTGTCGGCCACCGGCTGAAAGCTCGACGGGCCGCAGTAGTCGCGGCGGCTCGACGTGGCGTAGCAGACGACTTTGTCCTCGACTCGGTAGTCCACGTAGTTGACCACGTAGAGGTCGAGCCAGCCGTCGGCGTCGAAGTCGAAGAAGGCGGCGCTCGTCGACCAGCGGGGGTCGTCGGTGCCGCTCTTCGCGGTCACGTCCTCGAAGGTTCCGTCGCCGCGGTTGCGCCAGAGCTGGTTGGGGCCGTAGTTGGTCACGTAGAGGTCGACGTGGCCGTCGTTGTCGACGTCGCCCACCGCCACCCCCATGCCGTAGCCCGTGGCGTCGAGGCCGCTCTCGGCGGTCACGTCGACGAAGGCCAGGCCCTTGCCCTTGTCGAGGTCGTTGCGGAAGAGACGGTCGCGCGGCGGCCCGGGGCCGGGAAAGGCGGCGAGGGGCTTGCCCGGCAGCGGCGCCCCCTGCACCAGGTAGACGTCTAGGTCGCCGTCGCCGTCGTAATCGAGGAAGGCGCCTCCCTGGCCGGTCATTTCGACGAAGTAGAGCTCGCCCGTCATGCCGTTCCAGTGGACGAAGTCGAGACCCGTGGCCTCGGCCACGTCGGTGAAGAAAGGGCGATCAGCAGGAGCGGCCGCGACCGCCGACGCCAGGGGGGTCACCAGGAAGTAGATAGCGGAGATCGTCTTTGCCAGCCCGGAGCGGGTCAACTTCCTCATGCGTCCACTGAAGCTAACACACCACGCCGCAGGACGACGGGATAGTAGATTGCACCAAACCCAAGGATCTGCCAAATTTCGGCTCATTCTCCGTATTCATGGCCACTTCAGGCGAAAATGGGGTCCCCGCCAGAAGGATTGGCCGCGAAAAGAGCTCCGGGGGAAATTTCGGCGCCAAATTGGCAGAGAATCCTGGCCCTGGGGAATTTTTCGCGGAGCTTTGGCGGCCAAAGCTGTCCATGGCGAGGTCGACTATCCATTCTTCTCCGCCAAAATTTCGCCTGACGAAATCGACTCGTCGTTTTCGAGGCCAAGACGGCGAGAAAAATTCCCCCGAGCCAGCTTTGGCGGCCAAAATCGGGCGATTTCGTCCCCCGGAACCGGCTTGGCGGCCAAGAGAGCCCGAAAATTTGCCCGGAGCCGGCTTTGGCCGCCAAGAAGGCTTGACAATTCGCCCCGAGCCGGCTTTGGCGGCCGTGCGGCTGGCGGGCAGGTGCCGGTCCAGGACCGACCAGGCGAGCGTGTTGGCGCCGAGCTTCTCGCGCAGCTTGCGGGCGAGCCAAGTCGTCTTCGCGGAGCTTGACACGAGCCCGTCCGCTGCCTAGATTGGACGGCGATGAAAACGCGCCCCGCGATCGTCCACCTCGTCCTCGCCTTCGTCCTCGCCTCCCTGGTCTGGGCCCCGGCGATCGTCTGCGCGACGCAGGACGAGCGCGCGGTCTGTTCGTGCGCGACGATGGCCGCCCCTGACGCGGGCACGCCGATCGTGACGGTCGACAAGTCGGCGACGCCCGACTCCCGATCCGCGGGCCCGGCTCTCGCCGCGCCCGCCGCGTCCGGCGCCGTCCCCTGCCTCCCGCCTCCGGCACCCTTCGCTACAGGACGCGAAGCTGGTGCGGCGCCCGGCGCGGCGCCAAGGAGACCCTGACCAGCCGCCTCTCCCGCAAATTGAGCACCATCCCCGACGTGGTGGTGCGGGGCGACCAGAGGATCGTGGTCAGCATTCCCAGCCGCGACGA
>DASWIG010000312.1:0-33105 GCA_036397835.1 Thermoanaerobaculia bacterium | reverse complement strand
CCTCGACCACGGCGACGTGCTCGACGCGGCCGAGGATCTTGGTGCCCGGCGACACGCTGCGCAAGGGCTCGAGGGAGCCGGTCACCCGGGTCAGGAGCGGGATCGTTTCGAGAGTCGCCGTGGCGATCTCGACGTCCACGGAGGCGGCCGCCAGCAACGCCGAGCGCACCAGGGGGTGCTCCTGGTCGACGGGCGCCTCCGGGTGGACGCCGCCCCGTCAGGAAAAGCAGACGCTGGTCGCAGGCCCTCGTCCTTCGGCGTGGACGGCCCCCACCGAGGGTGAGCCTGGGCAGACCGAGGAGCGGCAGACCGAGAAGCCTGGCACCGGACTTGCTGTCGCTGACGGATCGATGCGCCGCACCCGCCTGTTGGCCCGTCTGCTCCTGGTGACGCTTCTCTGCGCGTCGTCGAGCTTTGCGTCCGCGGTGGCGGCCACCAACGCTGAGCCGCGCTTCCACCTCCAGGCGATCGAGGTGCGCGGCACCCGCCACGCCTCGTCGGGCGTGGTGGTCGCGGCCTCGCTGCTGGAGACGGGGCGGGTCTACACCGAGAGCGAGCTGCGCGACGCCGTGCGCCGCGTCGACCGTCTGCCGTTCGTGCTGGCGGCCGACCTCGCCCTCGAAAGAGGACGCGAGCGCGGCACCTACGTGCTGGTGCTGGACGTGCGCGAGGCGCGGCCCTTCTTCTTCGAGGCCGGGCTCACGGCCAACGCGTTCGACGAGCCCCTGGCGCTCGACGACGACAACCTGCACGCCACCGACCTGGACCGCAGTAACCTGACGGCGACCGCGACGGTGGGGGCGCGCGCCTTCCTGGGCCGCTACGGCACCCTCTTCGCCGCCGCCGGCGACGCGGGCGTCCGGCTCGGGTTCACCCACTACCGGCTCTTCGGGCGCAACCTCTTCCTCAGCCTCGGCCTCTCGGAGACGATCTGCTGCCCGACCGACGTGCCCCCTCTCGGTCTCGATCCGGCCTACGGCGCCTGGGTCGACCGCGGCGGCGCCCGCCGCGCCAGCCTCACCCTCGGCGCGCCCTTCGCCGACCACCAGGCGCTGCGCGCCCGGGTCGCCCTGAGCACCGGCGACGAGGGCGTGCGGCGCCCGGTGCTCGGCGACGACGCGCGCTTCGTCGGCGGAAGTTTCGACTATCGCGGCCGCACGCAGCACGAGGTCCAGCTCGCCTGGCTCTACGACACTACCGACGACCCCCTCTTCCCGTTCGCCGGCAGCTCCCTGGTGGTGGCCCTCGACGCCCGCAGCCTGGACGCTGACGTCGTCGGGGCCGCGCCGTCGGCGATGCATTCCGACATGGTGCGCCTGAGCGTCCTCGGGCGCCGCCACTGGCCCGTCGCCGACCGTCACGCCTTCGCCGCCGGGCTGTCGCTGGCGGCGGGACGCTCCGAGGTCGAGAACCTGCCCGGCGAGCGCCGCGGCGGCGCCTTCGACGTCTGGGAGCTCGGCGCGACAATCCGGCACACCATGCGCCTGCACGAGGCGAAAACGGCGCCCGCCTTTCGCAAGCTGTACTGGGTGAGCGAGCTCCGGGTCTCGGTGCAGGACACGTCCTCGGGCTTCGGACCGGCGTATGACCCCTTGGAGGTCGCCGTGGTGAGCTCGTCGGTGGTTTGGCGCAGCGATTGGGGGACTGTCCGGGTCGGGGTGCGGTGGGTCGACGTAGGGGACGTCTTGTGAAACGAGCGCTCCTCATCCTCCTCCTCGCCGCTCCTCTCCGCGCCGAGGATCCCGGCCTCGAGCTCGACCCCGACGGCCGTCTCGTGCTCCACTCGCTGCCCGCCGTGCTCGCCGAGGAACTGGTGCGTCCCCACCTCACCAGGGGGCTGACCGCGACCTTCCTCTTCCGCGTCGACCCGCAGGGCCTGCGCATCCGCCGGCAGGGGTCGGGGGCGCGCGTCGAGATCCGCTACGAGCTGTGGGACGAGGTCTTCCACGTCGCCGCCGGCACCGCGGACGGGGCCGTGGATCGCCGCGAGCTCGACTCTTTCGGCGAGCTCGAGCTGTGGTGGCGCGACCTGCGTCTGGTGGTCGCCGGCGAAACGTACCTCGACGGGCTCGACCCGCCGCCGCGGCGCCAGGCGCGGGTGGAGCTCGACCTGGTGCCGTTCTCCCAGGCCGAGCAGATCGACGCCCAGCGCTGGTTCTCCGATTCCCTCGACGAGGCCGCGAAGAGCGGCGCCGAGGAAGTGGCCGAGTCGGCGGAGCAGCCCGCCGGCACCCTCGACCGCACCTTCCACCTGCTGATGGCCACCTCGATCCGGCGCCCGGCGCTGGTCTCCTACCGTTGGACCGTGCCCATCGAAGTGGGCTCGCTATGAGGGGAGCCCGACCGTGATCTTCCGCATCCCCCTCGCCGCCGCGGCCGTCGTGCTCCTCGCCGCGGGGCTGCTCTTCGACCTCGTCCACAACCGCTTCTCGGCGCCGCTGCTCGCCTTCGGAGTCCACCCGCAGGTGGTCGGGCAGCTCGAGCGATCGCTCGCCGACCAGCGCGAGCTGGCGGGCCGCGACCCCGAGCACGCGGCCCTCTACCGCGAGCGCTTCGCCGCGCTCGAGACCCTCGTCCAGCGCCTCTACGTGCTCGAGCTCAACCGCGCGGGCATCGCCCGCCGCTACCAACAGATCGTGCTCGCCGTGTTCGCGGCCCTGGCGGTCGCGGTGGCGGCGGCCTACGTGTGGCGCCAGGGCCGGCGGGAGACGCGCCTGCTGCGCGTCCAGGCGGCGCTCGCCGAGCTCGCCGCCGGACGCACCGACGTCACGCTGCGCGACCGCGGCCGCGACGCCGTGGGCCGCATCGCCGGCATGATCGAGCAGACGTCGCGGCGCATGTCCCGCGACCGTCGCCGCCTGGCGGCGCTGCGCAACCTCTCGGCCTGGCAGGAGGCGGCTCGCCGCCACGCCCACGAGATGCGCACGCCGTTGACCGGCGCCCGCCTCGAGCTCGGGCGGCTCGCCGGGCTGCTCGAGAGCGAGTCGCTGAAGAACCCGGCCGAGATCCGCCAGGCGGCCGCCAGCGCCGGCCAGGAGATCGAGCGCCTGGGAACGTTCGCGCAGCAGTTCACCTCCTTCGCCCGGCTGCCCCACCCGGAGAAGAAGACCTGGGACCTTGGCCGCCTGCTCGCGGAGTTCGCGTCGACGTTCGCGGCCGCGTGGCCCAACCTCACCCTCGCCTGCGCGCCGCCGGACGCGCCGATCGAGGTGCTGGCCGACCGCGACATGGTGCGCCAGGTGCTGGTCAACCTCTGCGACAACAGCTCCCTGGCCCTCGGCGACCGCAAGGGACGCGTCGAGCTCGCCGCGGACGTCGAGGGCGAGGCCGCCGTCGTGCGCGTCGCCGACGACGGCCCCGGCGTCGCCGAGGAGGTGCGCGCGCGGCTCTTCGAGCCCTACACGACGACGCGCAAGATCGGCCACGGCATGGGCCTGGGCCTGGCGATCTCGAAGAAGATCGCCCTCGACCACGACGGCGACCTGGAGCTCGAGCGGACGTCGGAGGAGGGCACCGTCTTCCGCCTGACGCTGCCGAAGATTCCCCCTGGCCCCCCTTTCATCAAAGGGGGGGAGCGAACCGAAGAGGACGACGCATGAGCAGGGTGCTCATCGTGGAAGACGACGCCAAGATCCGCGCCAACCTGCTCTTCCTGTTGCGCGACGAGGGCTACGCCCCGACCGCGCTGGAGAGCGCCGAGGCGGCCCTCTCCGCGCTCGGCAACGGCGGCGGACGCCCCGACCTGCTGCTGCTCGACGTGCGCCTGCCGGGCCTTTCCGGCCTCGACCTGGTGCGCCGGCTGGCGGCGGCGGAGTCGCTGCCGCCGACCGTCATCATCTCGGGCGAGGCGTCGATCTCGGAGACCGTCGAGGCCCTGAAGCTCGGGGTCCACGACTTCATCGAAAAGCCTTTCAGCAAGGAGCGCCTGCTGCGCTCGATCCGCAACACCCTCGAGCACACGGCGCTGCGCCGCGAGGTGGCCGAGCTGCGCTCGGAGCTGGGCGGCGGCGAGATCCTCGGCGACTCGCCGGCGATGGCGGCGCTGCGCGAGAAGATCGCCCGCGCCGCGCCTACCGACGCCCGCATCCTCATCCGCGGCGAGAGCGGCACCGGCAAGGAGCTGGTGGCCGACGCCCTGCACCGCGCGAGCCGCCGCGCCGCCCGGCCCTTCATCAAGATCAACTGCGCGGCGATCCCGCCCCACCTCGTGGAGGACGAGCTCTTCGGCCACGCCCGCGGCGCCTTCACCGACGCGCGGGCGGCCAAGCCCGGCCTTTTCGAGGAGGCCGACGGCGGCACCCTCTTCCTCGACGAGATCGGCGACATGGAGTACCCCCTCCAGTCGCGCCTGCTGCGGGTGCTGGAGGACGGCCGCGTGCGGCGCATCGGCGAGACGCAGGAGCGCGAGGTCGACGTCCGCGTGGTGGCGGCGACCCACTGCGACCTCGAGGACGCGGTGCAGCGGGGCGAGTTCCGCGAGGACCTCTACTTCCGCCTCGCCCACCTGCCGATCGAGGTGCCGCCCCTGCGCGAGCGTCCCGAGGACGTGCGCCTCCTCTTCGACGTCTTCCTCCAGCACTACGTCAGGCGCCACCGCACCCGCGCCCTCGGCGTCGAGCCGGAGGTCTATCCCGTGCTCGAGCGCTACCCGTGGATGGGCAACGTGCGCGAGCTGCGCAACCTGTGCGAGCGCCTGGTCATCTTCGGCAGCGATCCGCTGACCGTCGACGAGCTGCCCTCGCCGTTCTTCGCGGGCCACGGCGGCCCGGAGACCGGGCTGGTGCGCCTGGGGGCGCTGCCGACGATGACGCTGCGCGACTTCAAGGCCCAGTGCGAGAAGGAGTACGTCGAGAGCGTGCTGCGGCGCACGCGCTGGAACGTGGCGGCGGCGGCGCGCCTGCTGGAGATCCAGCGCACCTACCTGCACCAGAAGATCGCGTCGCTGGGGCTGCGGCGTCCGCCGGGCGAGGCGGCCATGCCGTAGAGTGAGCGGCGCACATGACGCGGAAGATCGGCTCGGGATTCGAGGTGCGCAGGCGATGACGGCCGCGGGACTGGCCGCCCTCGCGGCGTTCGCGGTGGCGTTGCTCCTCGTGCTGGTGCTGGCGGTGCGCCTGCACGCGTTTCTGGCGCTCCTGGTCACCAGCTTCACGGTGGCGCTCGTCGGCGGCATCCCGCCCGCCGAGATCGCCGGCGAGGTCCAGCGGGCCATGGGCGGCAGCCTCGGCTACATCGCCGTGGTGATCGGCGTCGGCGCGATGTTCGGCGCCCTCCTCCAGCGCTCGGGCGGCGCCGCCGGCGTCGCCCACGGCCTGCTGCGCGCCGCCGGCGAGGAGCGCGCCCCCTGGGCCCTCGGCGTCACCGGCCTGCTGGTGGCGATCCCCGTCTTCTTCGACGTCGCCTTCATCCTCTTCGTGCCGCTGCTCTACGGCCTCGCGCGCCGCACCGGACGTCCGCTGCTGGGCTACGCGCTGCCGCTGCTGGCCGGCCTCGCCGTGGGCCACGCCTTCATCCCTCCCACCCCCGGCCCGGTGGCGGTCGCCGGGCTGATCGGCGCCGACCTGGGCTGGGTGATCGTCTTCGGCTTCGCCGCCGGCGTGCCGGCGCTGGCCCTCGCCGGGCTGGGGTACGGCCGCTGGGTGGCCCCGCGCGTGACCTCGGACGTCCCGGAGACGCTGGACGTCGAGCCGCCGGCGGAGGCGGCCACCGGCGCCTCCGCGGCGGGTCTGATCGCCTTGCCGCTGGTCCTGATCCTCTGCGCCACGGTCTCCGGCGTCGCCCTGGACGAAGGCGGACGCGTCCGCGGCCTGCTGCAATTCGTCGGGCATCCGTTCGTGGCGCTGATCCTGGCGACGCTGGCGGCGTACTACGTCCTGGGCCTGCGGCGCGGCTTCTCGCGGCGCGAGCTCGAGAAGATCGCCACCCGTTCGCTCGAGCCGGTGGGCAACATCCTGCTGGTGACCGGCGCCGGCGGCGTGCTGGGCAAGGTGCTGGTGGCGGCGGGCGTGGGCGAGGCGATGGCGTCGGGACTGGCGGCCTGGCGTCTGCCGCTGGTGGTGGTGGCGTTCGCGCTGGCGGCGGCGGTGCGCGTCGCCCAGGGCTCGGCGACGGTGGCCATGGTGACGGCGGCGGGACTGGTGGCGCCGATCGTCGAGGCCGGCGTCTACTCGGCGCCGATGCTCGGCGCGGTCACGGTGGCCATCGCCGCCGGCGCCACCGTGCTCTCTCACGTCAACGACTCCGGGTTCTGGCTGGTCAGCCGTTACCTGGGTCTCTCGGAGCGTGACACGCTGCGGACTTGGACCGTCGTGTCGACGCTGGTGGGCGTCACGGGCTTCGGCGTCGTCCTGGCCTTTTCCTTCTTCTTATAGGGGCGCGAGGTCCAGCCCGCGGACGATGGCGGCGACGACGTCCGCCGGCGGCGCCGCGACGTCGACGACGAGCGCGTCGTCCGGCTCCTCCAGGTCCGCGAACTGGCTCGCCAGGAGCCGCGGCGGCAGGAAGTGGCCGCGACGCCCCCGCAGACGCTCGGCGATCAGCTCGTGGCTTCCCTTCAGGTAGACCAGCCGCACGCCCGGCGCCCCGCCGGCGAGCACGTCGCGGTAGCTGCGTTTCAAGGCCGAGCAGGCGACGACGGCCGGTTCGCCCCGGCGCGCGTGGCGGGCGATGACGCCGGCGATGCGCCGCAGCCACGGCCGGCGGTCCTCGTCGTCGAGCGGACGGGCGCTCGCCATCTTGCGCACGTTGGCCGCGGGATGGAGGTCGTCGCCGTCGTAGAACGTCCAGCCGAGCTCGGCGGCGAGCAGCGCGCCGACCGTCGATTTGCCGGCGCCGGCGACGCCCATCACCACGATCGCCGCCGGACGCTCAGTCCCCGTAGCCTTGCCCCTTCGTCGTCAGGCGCACGCGCAGGAGGTAATCGTCCGCGGTCACGTAGAGGGTCGAGCCGTCGCCGCCGAAGGTGCAGTTGGCGGCATGACGGGTGGTGTCGAGAGTGCCGAGGTGGACGCCCGCCGGCGAGAGCACCAGCACGCCGCCCGGGCCGGTGGCGAAGAGGTTGCCGTCACGGTCGACGGCGAGGCCGTCCGGCAGGCCCGGACGCTTGCCAACTCGGTCGGTGGCGTCGAAGAAGACGCGGCCGGGGCCGAGGACGCCGGCGGCGAGCTCGTAGGCCATCCACACCGCGCGCTCGGGGTCCGAGTTGGCCACGTAGAGGGTCCGCTCGTCCGGCGACAGGGCGATGCCGTTGGGCCGCGTCAGGTCGGCGGTGAGCAGCGTGACGTCGCCCGCCGGCGTCACCCGGTAGACGCCGTGGAAATCCAGCTCGCGGGCCGGGTCGTCGGGGCCGCCGGCCAGGCCGTAGGGCGGGTCGGTGAAATAGAGGTCGCCGGCGGCGGCGAAGACGGCGTCGTTGGGGCTGTTGAAACGCTTGCCGTCGTAGGCCGCGGCGAGGGTGACGAAGCGCGGGCTCGGGGCGGTCAGCGGCGCGTCGAGGCGCGCCATCCGGCGGTCGCCGTGCTGGCACAGCACCAGGCGTCCGGCGGCGTCGAGCAGCAGGCCGTTCGACCCCATCTCGCCGCCGCGCTCGACGGCGCCGGTGTAGCCGGAGGGCTTCAGCCACGCGGAGAGCCCGTCGTCCGCCTGCCAGCGGTAGATCGTGTCGCGCGGCACGTCGGAGAAGAGGAGGTAGCCGCCGTCGGGGATCCAGACCGGACCCTCGGGCCAGTCGAAGCCCTCGGCGATCACCTCGATGGCGGCGTCGGCGGGGACCAGGCGGTCGAGGGCGGCGTCGAGG
Source organism: Thermoanaerobaculia bacterium (assembly GCA_036397835.1). Lineage (GTDB taxonomy): Bacteria > Acidobacteriota > Thermoanaerobaculia > Multivoradales > J023 > DASWIG01. The sequence continues at coordinate 25,310 of DASWIG010000312.1, read as the reverse complement.
CGTTCGACGCGGCCGAGCGTGCGTGGAGGGACGGCGGCCGGCGAACCGGCGGCCGGCGAACCGGCGGCCGGCGAACCGGCGTCCGTCCGTGCGGGCGCCGACGCGCCGAGGAGGAGCAGGAGGAGGAGCAGGGGCGTGGAAGGACCGGTGTGCATCGCGCGAGACTACCAGCCACGGCGAGCAGTCACGCTTTCAAGCCCCCGTGCGGGATCGTGAAGCAGAACGTCGAGCCGTGGCCCTGACCTTCGGACTCGACCCAGATGCGCCCGCCGTGGGTCTCGACGATGCGCTGGGCAAGCGACAGGCCCATGCCGGTGCCCTCGGCGTCGTGGTCGAGCTGGTCGAAGAGGCCGAAGACCTTTTCGTGGTAACGAGGATCGATGCCGGCGCCGTTGTCGCGGACGTAGAAGACGGTCTCGCCGCCGTCTTGCCGGGCGCCGATCTCGATCCGCGGCGCGCTCTGGGCGCCCATGAACTTGACCGCGTTGTCGATCAGGTTCTGCACCACCTGCACCAGGCGGGGCCGGTCGCCGGTCACGGTGGGCAGGCCGGGGGCGACGGCGACCTCCACGCCCCGCGCGGCGGCGCGGCCGGCCACCAGCTCCAGGGCCTCGCGCGCCAGCTCCGCGAAGGGCACTGCCGCCGGCGGGTTGCGCACCCGGCCGACGCGCGACAGCTCCAGCAGCTCGTCGAGCAGGCGCTGCATCCTGACGCCGGCGTTGCGGATGCGCTCGATGTCGGCCGCCACGCCGTCCTTCTTGCCGGCGGCGACGTCGCGCTCGACGAAGCCGAGGAAGCCGAGGACCGTCAGCAGCGGGCTCTTGAGGTCGTGAGAGACGGCGTAGGTGAAGCGCTGGAGCTCGGCGTTGCGCGCCTCGACCTCGGCGTTCTTGGCCTCGAGCTGCAGTTGCACGCGGCGCAGCTCCTCGTTGTGGCGCAGCACCGTGCGCAGCCGCAGGCGGTGGAGGCCGTGGCCCAGGAGCACCACGGCCGCGACGCACGCCGCCAGGAAGGGCCAGGTCTGGTAGAAGGCGGGGCGCAGGTAGAGCTCGAAGGCGTCGCCGGTCTCGTTCCACACGCCGTCGCTGTTGGCGGCGATCACCTGGAAACGGTAGGGGCCGGGGTCGAGGTTGGTGTAGAAGGCGTCGCGCCGTCCTCCCGCGTCCACCCAATCGCGGTTGAAGCCCTCGAGCCGGTACTTGTAGCGCACCTTCTCGGGCTGCTGGAAGCTGAGCGCCGCGAAGTGGAGCTCGAGCTCGCGGGTGCCCGCCGGGAGCTGTGCCCGGCCGTTGGCCGCGATCACCCGGCGGTCGGCGGTCACGCTCTCGATGTGGACCGGCGGCGGCTCGCCGCTGACCTCCAGCCGCCGGGGATCGATGATCGCCACGCCCCTGATGGTGGGAAACCACAGCCTGCCGTCGCGCGTCCTGACGCCGGCGGGCCGGCCGATGCCGTTGCACTCCCGGCTGCCCATGCCGTCGCGCTCGTCGTAGGAGATCGAAGTGAAGGCCTCCGCCCGGCCGTCGGCGAAAGCGTCGAGCTCGGCCTTGCGCGCGCGGAAGACCGCCTGGTTGCTCGACATCCACAACCAGCCGCGCTCGTCCTCGAGGATCTGGTGCACCAGGTAGTCGAAGAGACCGTCGGCGACGGAGAACGCGGCGACCTCGCCGCGGCGGTAGCGCAGCAGGCCGCTCTCGGCGGTGCCGATCCACAGGCTTCCGTCGGCGTCGCCGTGGAGCGACCGGATCCTCACGCCCTCGCGCTTCAGCCGGACGTGGGCGAAGCCGCCGCCGGCCGGCGGCGGCCGCGCCGCGGCGCGCGCGAGTCCGCCTTCGGTGCCGACCCACAGCACGCCCTGCGCGTCCTCGTAGAGCACCCGCACGTAGTCGTGGGGCAGGCCGTCGGCGGCGGTGTAGGTGGTGAGGCGCCCGTCCGCGAGCCGGGCGAGCCCCTGGTCGGTGCCGATCCACAGGTCGCCGGCGGCGTCCGCGAGGAGCGTCGAGACGTGCCGCGAGGGGAGAGCGGCGGCGGTGAAGACTTCCAGGCGGCCGTCGGCGAGGCGCGCCAGGCCGCCGCCGTCGGTGCCGATCCACAGGTCGCCGTCGGCGTCCTCGGCGAGCGCCCGCACGTCGGCGTCGGGCAGGGCGTCGCGCGGGCCGAAGGTGGTCGTGGCGCCGTCGGGAGCGAGGCGGGTGAGGCCGTCGTTGGTGCCGATCCACACGTTGCCGGCGCGGTCTTCGTAGAGCGCCCACACCAGGTCGTCGGCCAGGCCGTCCTCGGCCCCGAGGGTGGTGAAACGCGCCTCGGCCACGCGGATCAGCCCGCGGCTGCCGGTGCCGATCCACAGGCTCCCCTCGTGGTCCCGCCACAGCGCCCGCATGCGCAAGGCCTCGGGCACCCCGAGCCCGGCGCCGTAAGCCGCCAGGGCGTCTCCGGAGGTGCGGTTGAGGCCGGCGTCGGTGCCGATCCACAGCCCGCCCTCGCCGTCGTCGGCGAAGGCGCTGACGGTCGGGTGGAAGAGGCCGTCGCGGGTGGTATAGACGGTGAAGCGGCCGTCCGCGAGGCGGTTGAGGCCGTCGTCGGTGCCGATCCAGAGATGGCCGTGGCCGTCTTCGCGCAGGGCGCGCACGTGGTCGTGGGAGAGGCCGTCGCGGGTGGTGTAGGAGGTGAAGCGGCCGCCGGCGAGCCGGCTCAGGCCGTTCGCGGTGCCGATCCAGAGCCGGCCCTGCCGGTCCTCGAAAAGGGCCCAGACCGAGCCGTGCGCCAGGCCGTCGCGGGGGGTATAGGAGGTGAAGGCGTGGCCGTCGAAGCGGCTGAGGCCGCCCTCGGTGCCGATCCACAGGCGGCCCTCGCGGTCCTCGATGAGCGCGTTCAGGTCGTCGTGGACCAGGCCCTCGGCGGTGGTGTAGGCGGTGAAGCGGCCGTCGGCGAGACGGTAGAGCCCGCGGCGGGTGGCAATCCACAGCCCGCCGCCGCGCCCCGGCAGCAGCGCCTTCACGGAGTCGCTCAGCAACTGCGGCGAGGTTCGCCGGTTGAGCACCGTGAAGGAGACGCCGTCGAAGCGGGCCAGGCCGTCGTCGGTGCCCGCCCAGAGGTAGCCTTCCTCGTCCTGGGTCACGGCGTGGACCGAGATCTGGGGCAGTCCTTGCTCGCGCTGCCAGCTCTCGCTGAGGTAGTGCCGGGAGAGGTGGTGAGGCGCGCCGGTGGGCGCGGCGCCGGCCGGGCCGGAGAGGCCGAACACGCCGAGGAGGATCGCGCAGCGCGTCGCTCGTGTCACGAGGCGAGCTTACCGCTCCCTGCTCCGCGCGCAAGGCCAAGCACGGCTCCGGTGACTCGCCGCGACACGCCAGCCACGGTCAGAGCTTCCCGGGCCTGCGCTCGGGCTTGACCTTGCCACCCCTGCTGCGCCTGTTCGTGATAACTTTGCCCGGAGGACGCTCATGCACCGCATCGCTCGTCTTGTCCTGACCCTGGGATTGCTCGCCGCCGCGCCGCGGCCGGGCGGGGCCCAGCCGGAGGCTCGGGATCTCTCGGCCGTCGCCGATCACACGCGGCACGCCGTCGTCTTCCTCAGGATCCTGGACGCCTTCGGCGTCGAGCTCGGCAGCGGGAGCGGCTTCTTCGTGGATCCCGAAGGCGTCATCGTCACCAACTACCACGTGATCGAGCCGGGCTCGCGCGTCGAGGCGGTGCTGTCGAACAAGCGCACGCTCGAGGTCGTGGGCGTGCTGGCGACCGACAAGGCCAACGACCTGGCGGTGATCAAGGTCGACGACGGGCCCTTCCCGGCGCTCGAGCTGGCGGATTCGTCCGCCGTCGTCCCGGGTCAGCGGGTGGTGGTGCTGGGCAATCCCCTGGGCCTGGCCGGATCGCTTTCCGAGGGCATCGTGTCGGCGCTGCGCGCCGGCGACGAGCTGCCGGGAGAGCACCACATGCCGCTTTTGCAGATCACCGCCGCCATCTCCCCCGGCTCGAGCGGCTCGCCGGTGATGAATCTCGCGGGCGAGGTAGTGGGCGTGGCAGTCCTCCAGGCCAACATGGGCCAGAACCTGAACTTCGCCGTGCCGTCGACGGCGGTGCGCGAGCTCCTCGGCACCATCGACGCCGGCGTCCCCCCGCGCCCGCTCGGCAGCGTCGCCGGCGCGGGCGTGTGGACCTACGCGCGCAACCTCGCCCTCTCGCTGCTCGTCTTCGGCGCGATCTGGCTGGGATTTCGCTATCTGCGCTGATTCCCGGGCCTCAGCGCTCGACGACCTTCCTGACGCACTCCTCGATCACCCCGGGGTCGAGCTCCTCGAGCTCGTAGCGAACGTTGGCGATCGGCTTTCCGACCTTGAGGACGCGCGAGAGGTCGATCGGCGTCCCCTCGACGACCACGTCGGCGGGCGTGGCGTCGATGGTCGCCTCGAGCTCGCGGATCTGGGCCTCGCCGTAGCCCATCGCGGGCAGGATCTGGCGCGCGTTGGGGTAGTGCTCGTAGGTCGCCTTGATCGAGCCCACCGCGTAGTCGACGGGCGAGACGATCTCGCTCGCCCCGGCCTGGCGCGCGGCGACCCAGCCGGCGCCGTAGGTCATGCCGCCGTGGGTGAGCGTCGGCCCGTCCTCGACGACCAGGGCACGCTTGCCGCGAATGAGCTCCGGATTCTCGACGGTGATCTTCGAGGCGCATTGGAGCACCCGCGCCCCGGGGTTGTGCCGCCGGCAATTCGCGAGCACCCGCTCGACGTTCTCGGTCTCGGCGGTGTTGACCTTGTTGACGATGAGCAGGTGGGCGGTGAGGAAGTTGGTGTAGCCGGGATAGTAGGAGAGCTCGTGGCCCGGCCGGTGCGGGTCGACGAGGGTGATCTGCAGGTCCGGACGCAGGAAGGAGGTGTCGTTGTTGCCGCCGTCCCAGAGGATGACCTCGGCCTCCTGCTCGGCCCGGCGCAGGATCTGCTCGTAGTCGACGCCGGCGTAGACGACGAAGCCGGCGTCGATGTGGGGCTCGTACTCTTCGCGCTCTTCGATGGTGCAGTCGTGGCGGTCGAGGTCCTCGTAGGTGGCGAAGCGCTGGCAGACCTGGCGCGAAAGGTCGCCGTAGGGCATGGGATGGCGGATCGCCACCGCCTTGAGGCCGAGCTTCTTCAGCACCCGCGCCAGGTAGCGGCTGGTCTGCGACTTGCCGACGCCGGTGCGCACGGCGGTGATCGCGATCACCGGCCGCGACGAGGCGAGCATGGTCCGGGTGGCCGAGCAGACGCCGAAGTGGGCGCCCCAGCCGATCACCCGGCTGCCGACCTCCATGACGTAGGCGAGCGTCACGTCGGAGTAGGAGAACCAGACCTCGTCGACGTCCTGCTCGCGGACGATCGCCTCGAGCTCGTCCTCGGGCCGGATCGGGATGCCGTCGGGATAGCCCGGACCGGCGAGCTGCGGCGGATAGACGCGGCCCTCGATGTCGGGGATCTGGGTGGCGGTGAAGGCCACCACGCGGTGGGACTCGGAGCCGCGGAAGAGGACGTTGAAGTTGTGGAAGTCGCGTCCCGCCGCGCCCATGATGACTACTTTTTTCGGCTGCATGATTCCTCCACGAGCCGTTCGGATCTCAGGCGCCGGCGTTGCCGTCCGCCGCGGCCTGGAGCCGGTCGACCGCCGCCCAGAGCGCGTCGAGATCGAGGGTCAGGCCCTCGCATCCGGGGACCTTCTCGACGACGCCGTCGCTCGCGCCGAGGGCGTGGGCGTAGCGGCCGTCGGCGCCGAGCTCGAAGATCTCCAGGCTGCGCAAACGTCCTCGGGCATGGCGCCCCACTCGTCGAGCGTCAGCTTCTCGTCAGTGGTCTCGAGCAGTACCTGGCCCATGTCCTTGGATCCTAGCACGGCCCGGCTCAAGAGCAGGTGATCGCGTGCCGGTGGCGGCGGCCCAGGTGCGTCTGGCCCTCGCCGAACGGCTGGTCGACCGCGAGCCGCCGCGGGCGCTCGAGCTGGTCAGGCAAGCATTCCCGGTGCTGACGGGACCGGCGCTGCGTCCCTTCCGCGAGCGGGCGCGCGAGCTCGAGGAGCGTCTGGCGGCCTGAGGCGCGCAGGGACGACGTTACAGGCCGGCGTCCAGCGACGGCACCGCCAGCAGCGGGCAACGCACGCGCTGCAGCACGCGCTCGGTGGTACTGCCGCGCAAGGCGTCGAGGAAGCCGTCGTGCCCCTGGGTCACCATGGCGACGAGGTCGGCGCCGACGTCCTCCGCCACCGCCAGGACCTCGTCGACCACCGCCCCGGAGCGGGTCTGCCGCTTCCACGTCCAGCCTTCGCGCTCGGGCGGCTCGAGGGGCGGGAAGTCCTCCGTCTTCTCGCTGACGTGAAGGAGGGTGACGGTCAGCCCCGGGCAGCCGAGGACCGTCCCCAGATCGGCTACCGCGTCGACCGCCGCCTGGGCGACGGGAATCCAGTCGACGGGGATCACGACCTGCCGCAGCAGCACGGTGCCCTGCGAGGGCGAGACGAAGCCCTCGTCGCCGTAGGGGACGAAGAGGGTGCTGACGGCGCGGCTGCGCGCCAGCTTCTGGGCGATCTCCTTGTGCAGCCAGCGGTCGAGGCCGTGGCGCCGATGGGTGGCCAGGACCATCAGGTCGGGCAGCGCCTCGTCGAGGTACTCGATGATGGGGTGCACCGGCTCGGTGCCGTAGGCGGCGATCGCCCGCAGGCGGTCGCCGTCGCCGTTGCGCTGCAGGGCGTCCGCCGGGAAACCCCACTTCGTCAAGGTCTGGCCGACGCCGGGATAGTCGCCCCAACGGGTGGCGTGGGCGGCCTTGTCGACGTGCAGCACGTCGAGGTGCGAGCGTGCCGCCACCGCCAGCCGCAACGCGTTGTAGAACGCGAACTCGCTGTCCTGCGCGAGATCGGTGGGATGAGCGATACGTCGGAAGCTGGTCGGCATCTCACACCTCCCCGAGGGGGGTCGGTTGGGTCCAACGCTCATTGTCTCTCCGCGGCGCCGCCACGGCCACGTCCGGGGGGATAGTCGCGGCTTGCCGGAAGGGGAGGGCACGCCCACCCATCCGGGCGGGTCGCTGAAGGCGTCCGCGGCTTCGCCGCGGAAATCCCCCCTGCCCCCCTTTCTCAAAGGGGGGTAGAGGACTCCTCGCTTCGCTTCGGGACCTATTGGAAGTGGGATACGGATTCTCCGCGCCGCGGCACCAGGCCGGCCGGTGGTAAGCTGGCCGGGCTCGCACGCCCATGGCCGGAACCGACAGCACCCAGAGATTCACTGGCGACGCCGGTTCGGGGCCCGCCGTCGTCCTGGTCGCGCCGCAGCTCGCCGAGAACGTCGGAGCGGCGGCGCGCGCGATGCTCAACTGCGGTCTCGGCGACCTGCGGCTGGTGCGTCCGCGCGACGGCTGGCCGAACCTCGCGGCCTATCCCATGGCGTCCGGAGCCGGCGCGGTGCTCGACGCGGCCCGCGTCTACGCCTCGGCGGAGGAGGCCGTGGCGGACCTCCACTTCGTGCTCGCCACCACCGCGCGCCGCCGCGACATGGCCAAGAGCGAGCTGACCGCGGCGGCGGCGGCCCGCGAGATCCGCCGCCGGGAGGCCGGCGGCGAGCGCTGCGGCGTGCTCTTCGGCCGTGAGCGGATCGGCCTGACCAACGACGAGGTGGTGCTCGCGGACGCCGTGCTCACGATCCCGCTCGAGCCGTCGTTCCTGTCGCTCAACCTCGCCCAGGCGGTGCTGCTGGTGGCCTACGAGTGGCTCCGGGCGTCCGCGCCGGCGCCGCCGCCGGCGCGGACCGCGAGCGGCTCGCGGCCGGCCACGAAAGGCGAGCTCGTGGGCCTCTTCGAGCACCTCGAAGCGGCCCTCGACGACGCCGGCTTCTTCCGCACCCCCGAGATGCGGCCGGCCCAGGTGCGCAACCTGCGCAACGTCTTCCAGCGCGCCGAGCTGACGGAGCAGGAGGTGCGCACCTTCCACGGCATCGTGACGATGCTGGTGGGACGCCGCAAGGACCAGCTCTGACGCCGTCGCCACCGTGCCGGGCTCCCGGTCGCGCCGCCCGGCCGCGATCTGCTATCTTGTGGCTCCCATGCTGCCGGCTAACTGCGACGTCGCGATCGTGGGCGCCGGCCCGGCCGGCGCCGCGACGGCCCTCGGCCTCCACCGCCTGGCTCCGAGCCTCTCGGTGGCGTTGCTGGACGCCGACGTCCGGCAACGGCCCCTGATCGAGGAGGCGCTCGGCCTCGAGGTCCGCCCCGTGCTCGAGCGGCTGGGGCTCTGGGAAGCGTTCCTGGCGACCGAGCCGCGGGCGTCGCAAGGGGTCCTGGCGGCGTGGGGGGACAGCCGTCTTGTCGCCCGCCCCCTGCCCTTCGCACGGCCGGGCTGGCGCGTCGCGCGGCCGGGTCTGGCCCACCTGCTCCACGACGAGGCCCGGCGGCGAGGCGTCGCGGTGGCGCGCGAGACGCGCCTCGTCGACGTCGACGCCCGCGACGACGGCGGCTGGGGCCTCTCGCTCGAGGCCGGCGGCGAGAAGCGCGCCCTGGCGGCACGGTTCGTGGTGGACGCCAGCGGCCGGCGGGCCGCCGTCGCCCGCCGCCTCGGGGCGCGCAAGGTGCGCTTCGATCGTCTCGTGGCGGCGATCGTCGTGGCGTCCCACCCGGCGGCCCTGGGCCTCGATGCGGACGCGCTGGTGGAAGCCCAGGAGCTCGGTTTCTGGTACCTGGCGCCGTGCTCCGACGGGGCGCTCATGGCCGCCTTCGTCACCGACGCCGACCTCGCGCGCGAGCACCGGCTGGGCGAGGAGACCGCGTGGCACGCGGCGTTTCAGGCCAGCGCCGCCGGCCGCTGCTGCCAGGAGCGGTTGGGCGGCGGGCCCGGCGGGCCGCCCTCGATCCGGGCGCTGGACTGCCACGCCCTGGACTTGGTGGCGGGAGAAGGCTGGCTGGCGGTGGGCAGCGCCGCCGCCAGCCCCGACTTCCTCTCCTCCCAGGGGCTGGTCGACGCGCTGGAGGCGGGGGCCCGGGCCGCCGCGGCGATCACCGCTCAGCTCGCGGGGCGCACGAGCGGGCTGCGCCGCTATCAGGCCCACGCCGGCCGCTGGCTCGAATCGCACCTCGAGAGCCGCAGGACGACCTACGGCGCCGAGAGGCGCTGGGAGGACGCTGCGTTCTGGGCCCGGCGCCAGGGCCGCGCCAGCGTGGGTCCCGACCAACTGCTCTCGTTCACCGAGACCGCCGCCAACCGGATCCGTCTCGAAGGGCTCGGCATGCACCTCCCCGTCGACCAGTTGCAGCTCCTGTGCTCCCTGTGCGTGGCGCCGCGGCTGGCCCAGGCCGTGGTCGGGGCCTTCCGGCAACGGCATCGCTCCGCGGGCCCGCCACCGCCGGAATGGCGCGTCCTCGCCGCCCTGCGCTTCCTCGTCGACCAGGGATTGATCACTGCCGAGTGAGGAGAGATCCCCATAGATATTTGCATTACCGAATAAACAAGAGCCCTTCTTTTTTTCTGTCGAGGGCTTGACTCGCCGCGCGATACCTCAGTATTCTACCGACCGGTAGGTTGAGCTTGAAAGGGAGATGGGCAGCAGCCATCTCCGTGCCGTTCCGCGGCCGTTGAGCGGAGCGGCGTCCCTACCCCGGCATCGGGGGACCACCACGAGAGACCTGGGAGCGCGTCTTGATGGCAGGACAATGGACGAGCGGCGATCCGGAAGACCGACCGGTAGGTAGAAAAGTGACGGTCGCCCGCGCATCCGGATCCCACCCGCGGCCCTCAGGCCGCCATACGCCACCTTGAATCCTGATGAACTGGAGATCAAAGCGATGAGCCCAACGAGCCCTTCGATCGGACTTCAGGCGCTGGCCGTGAGCGTACCGGACCAGGTGCTCACCAACGACCACTGGCACGAGAACCACCCCGAGATCGTCGCCGAGGCGGAGCAACGCATCTGGATGTGGAAGAAACCCCGAGACGTGGCCGAGGGCTCCGAAGCGTTCAACCGCGAGATGGCGCCCTACGTGACCGACCCCTTCCGCGGCGCCCGCAAGCGCCGCTTCCTGCCCCCCGGCGAGAAGTCCCTCGCCATGGAGGCCGACGCGGCGCGCAAGGCCCTGGCCGCGGCCGGGGCCGCCGCCGAGGACGTCGACCTGCTGATCTGCACCTCTTTTCTGCCCGATTCCACCGGCATCGGCGGCGCCACGTTCCTGGCCCAGGAGCTCTCCCTCAAGGGGGCGGCCTGGAACCTCGAGACCGCCTGCTCGTCGAACCTCCTCGCCTTCCAGACCGCCTGCGGTCTGGTCAAGTCCGGCCAGTACAAGCGGGTCCTGGTGATGTGCTCCTGCACCTACTCGCGGGTGACGGTCGAGTCGGATCCCATCTGCTGGGGGATCGGCGACGCGGCGATCGCCATGGTCGTCGGCGAGGTCGAGGCGGGCTACGGCCATCTCGGCAGTCACTCGGTGCACTCCGCCGCGACCTGCGGCGCCGTGCGCTACGAGCTCGAGCTCGACGAGGAGATGCGGCCGTATTTTCGCCTGCGCACCGGCAGCTCGGCCTCGCGCCTGCTGCGCGAGACTTCCGAAGGCTACCTCCGGGAATGCTCCGCGAAGGCCCTCGAGCAGGCCGGCCTGTCGCTTGCCGACATCGACTTCTGCGTCTTCAACACGCCCCTCGCATGGTACGCGGCGTTCTGCGCGCGCGTGCTGGGCTTCGAGCGCAGCCGGACGATCAGCGTCTATCCGCTCTACGCCAACGTCGGCCCGGCCCTCGTGGGGCTCAATCTCTTCCATGCCGCGCAGTGGGGCAAGATCGAGCGGGAAAGCCGCGTCCTGCTCTACTCGGTGGGCAGCGTCTCGAGCTGCTGCGCCGCCGTCGTGCGCTGGGGAGACGTGGCCCTGGGCCCGCCGCCGGAAGACGTGACGCTGCGCGAGCTCGAAGCCTACGAGGCCGAGGTCGCCGCCGCGGCCGAGGAGCTCGCGGCCGCCTGAGCCGCGGCCACCGGCGCCGTGCTTGTCGAAACATTTAGAAATTGCAATAAAAGAAAGTGTGCGAAGAGACGCGAAAACAGGGAACGGGCCTTGACACGCGGCGGTTTGAAGGCTTATTCTACCGACCGTTCGGTTCGAGCGCTCCCTGCGGATCCCAACCGCGCGGGGAGCGCGGCTCAAGGCAAGAGGAGAGGTAAATGACGTCCAACCTGGCACTGAAGCGAGCACCTCTGGCAGTCCCGGAAAGGGAGCCTGAAGCCCGGGAAGCCTCGGCGGTGGCGGCCCTCGTTCACCATCTGGCGGACCTGGGGGTCGAGCACGCCTTCGGGGTGAGCGGGGGGGCGATCGCCCTGCTCTTCGACGCCCTGGTCGAGAACCCGCAGATCGAGCTGCACCACTTCCGTCACGAGACGGGAGCGGCGTTCGCCGCGGCCGAGGCCCATTTCGTGACGGGAAAGCCGACCATGGTGTTCGCGACCACGGGTCCCGGCACCTTGAACGTCCTGACGGGCATGACGGCGGCGCGCTGGGACGGCGCCAAGGTCGTGCTCGTTTCCGGCTGCACCAGCTCGGCGCAGCGCGGCCGCTGGGCCACCCAGGAGACCAGCTCGTACACGCTGCCCCAGGACGCCCTCTACGGGCAGAACCAGATCTTCGACTTCGCCGTGCGCATGGAGAGCGCTTCCGAGTTTCCGGAAGTCGCGCGCCGTCTCAGCGTCGGTCTCAGCCGGCCGGGCCGCTTCATCGCGCACGTCTGTCTGCCGATGGGCGTCCAGTCCAGCCGGGTGGACTTGCCGCGCCGGCGCCCCCGCGCCGGCGTTTCGGCGCCGGCGGCCAGCGCCGAGCAGGTCGCGGAGTGCGCGCGGCTGCTCAAGAGCGGACCCTTCGCCGTCTGGGCCGGCTTCGGAGCCACCGGCGCCGCGCCTTTGGTGCGCGAGCTGGTGGAGCGGACCCGAGCGAAGGTCTTCTGCTCGCCGCGCGGCAAGGGCATCGTCGCGGAAGACCATCCCTGCTACCTCGGGGTGACCGGGCTCGGCGGCCACGAAGCGGTGACCGATTTCATGGTGCACGAGAAGCCGCGGTGGGTGCTGGTGCTCGGGACCCGCCTCGGCGAGGCGACCTCGTTCTGGGACCGCGACATGGTGCCGTCCGCAGGCTTCCTGCACGTCGACGTGGACCCTGAGGTGCCCGGAACCGCCTTCCCCGAAGCCCATACCGTGGGCATCCAGGCCGAGATCGGCATTTTCCTGGCAGCTCTGCTCGAGCATTTCCCCACGGCGTCGCCGAGGGCCCTTCCCGGCCTCACCCGCCGCACGGAGGTCCCGACGACCCTGCGGATCACCGGCCGCTCCCCGGTGCGGCCGCAGCTCGTCATGCAGGCGCTGCAACGGCAGGTCGTGCAAGGCAGCGACGCCCTGGTGCTCGCGGAGTGCGGGAACTCCTTCGCCTGGGCCAACCACTACCTGCGCTTCGCGGACGTCAGGCGCTATCGGGTGAGCACGCTCTTCGGCTCCATGGGCCATGCCGCGGCCGGCGTCGTGGGGGCCGCGATCGCCCGCGGCGGCAAGGCGGTGGCGGTGGTCGGCGACGGCTCGATGCTGATGAGCTCCGAGGTCTCCTCCGCCGTCCGCTACGAGGCCCAGGCGGTCTGGGTGATCCTCAACGACGCCGGCTACGGCATGTGCCGTGACGGTCACCAGGCCCTCGGATTGACCGGCGAGGCGGTCGACATCCCCCTCGTGGACTTCGCCGCTTTCGCGCGTTCGATGGGGGCCGACGGCGTCGTGGTCCACACCGAAGACGAGATCGAGGCGGCCCTCGAGCAGGCGATGGCCGCCGCGGGACCCTTCGTCGTCGACGTGCGGATCGACCCCCACGAAGCCTCGCCCCTGCTCAAGCGATTCGAAAGCCTGATCCGCCAAGGCAACTCCAAGAACGTGGCCGGTTGGGAGCGCTAAGCGCTCGCCCTCGCGGCCGGCAGGCCCCGCGGCCTCCTCCGCCGCGGGTGGGTGCCGCCGAGCTCGGAAACAGCAGCGCGGGACGCCGTCCGCTCTTGACCGATAAATGGGAGCAATCCGATCATGGACCCGTTCGCCAAGCCTCCGACGGAGGGCGCGGGGGCGGTCCGGGGCTTGACAAAAATCGCTGCGGCGGCAAAGATCGGACGCGAGCCGGGGGTCCGAGTTCCGGCGTTTTGGACACGACATCCCATATTCCCCTACAGACGAACGGTACAGCATGGCCGCCTTTCAAAAACCACCTACCGTCAGCGACGACTACCGGGCCGTTGAGATTTATCGAGAGGCGGCCAACATCATCTACGAGAAGGGCTTCGACGCCACTTCGATGGGGGACATCGCGGAGGCCGTCGATCTCACCAAGGGCGGCCTCTACTACTACATCAAGGGGAAAAAGGCGCTGCTCTATGCGATCATGGACTTCGCCATGAATCGCCTGGAAGCGGAGGTCCTGGAGCCCGCCCGCAAGGAGGAAGATCCCGAGCTGCGGCTCGAGATCCTGCTCTCGGGTCACGCGGAGCTGGTCATCGAGGACACCTCGGCCCTGACGATCCTGGTCTATGAAGAGGAGGGGCTCGACGAGGCGCATCGGCCCAAGATCCGCCAGCGCAAGCGGGCCTACGCCGACTTCCTGCGCGACACGATCATGGCGGTGCTGGAGCGGCACGGGCGGACGGGCAAGATCGACCCCTCGATGGCCTCCTCGAGCGTGCTCGGCACCATCCACTGGATCGTCCGCTGGCACAAGCCGAAGAGCCGCCTGAGCCACGAAGAGGTCGTCGACCAGGTCACCGAGCTCATCATGCACGGGCTGGTGCCCTTGCGAGCCTGAGCCGGCCTGCGACCTCAGGCCATGACGGCCACGAGCTCGAGGGCGGCGGCCCCCAGGCCGCGGTCGCCTTCGATCACCGCCCCACGCGCGAGGTCCGGCTTGCGCCGCCGGGTCGAGAAGAGCCGCCAGGCGACGTCCTGGTCGAGTCGCACGGTGGCGTGCGGGCGCCCCGGAGCCCCGGCGAAGAGCTCCCAACCCGCCTCGCCGCGGAGGACCGACCAGCGGCCGCCGGCCTCGCCCTCGACGAGGACCGTGACGGCCGTCCCCGTCTCGGCCGCGACGTCGCGGTAGGCGTGAGGCAGCGCGCGCAGGAACGTGTCGAGCACCGGATGGAGGAACTCGCGGCCGGTCAGGCCGGTGCGGCCCGTGGCCTCGCGGATCTGCTGCTGGTGGAGCCACTTCTCGGTGTACTCGCGGGCGACGTCGAACCAGTTGAGCGAGGCCGTCTCGCCGGCCCAGGCGACCGGGAAGATCGCCGGCGCGAAGGGGTCGAGCCCTCGGTAAAGCTCGATCGCCTGCGCCGCGGCGAGGGCCGTGAGCTCCTTGAGGAGGCGCGGGCTCAGGCGCCGGGCCGCGCGGGTCCACTCCTCGTTCAGGAGATCGAGGAAGCGCACGAGGTCGCCGTCGCCGGCGATCTCGAAATCGGCGCGGGGGACGGGATGGCCGTCGCGCTGGAAGGAGAGCCGCCGCAGGTCGGTGTCGAGGAGGTGGGCGACCACGTCGCGCACCTCCCACCGCGATCCCGGCACCCGGCGGTCCCAGTCCGCCGCCGCGAGCTCGTCGAGGAGGGAGAGCAGGCGCTCCTGGAGCGCCGCGAACCGATCGGCGATCAGGATGGGCCGGACCTTCTGCACGCCGCTCGGTCGGTCACGCCGTCAGTCGGGGGAGGTGCTGTCGAGGATGTAGCCCAGCGGGTCCATCGGCCGGCCGTCGATCCGGACCTCGTAGTGGACGTGGTAGCCGGTCGAGCGTCCGGTGTTGCCTACCAGCCCCACCACCTCGCCGCGCTTGACCCGCTGGCCTTCCTCGACGGTGCTCTTCATGAGGTGGCCGTAGCGGGTCGTGATGCCGTAGCCGTGCGCCACGTAGACCGCGTTGCCGAGCCCCTGCACGCGGCCGGTCTTGATCACGAAGCCGTCGCCCGTGGTCTTGACCTCCTTGCCGCGCGGCGCCACGATGTCGATGCCGCCATGGAAGGTGCGGCCCTTGGTGAAGGGATCGGTGCGGTAGCCGAAGCCGCTGGTCAGGAGGCCCTTGACGGGAGTGATCGCGGGCGTGCGCGAGATCCGCAGCCGGCGCTCGTCGAAGCGCTCCTGGAGCACCGTCATGTCGTGCCCGAGATCGTCGGCCCAGGTCTCGAGCAGCGCCAGGCTCCCTTCCATCGGGTCGAGGCCGGCCCCGGCCTCCGCGCCCGGGCCGAAACCGTCCACCGGCGTCTCGCCGGTGCCGGAGAGCATACCCGCCTCGATCGACAGCGGGCCGCCGATGCCGCCGTCGGACGCCGGCGAGAGCTCCGAGACTCCCGCCACGATCGCCAGCTTCTGGATCTGCCGCTGGTATTCATCCAGCTTGCCGCCGAAGTCGCGGATCGACCTCTCGAAGCCCTTGTTGACCTGCCGCAGCTCCGCGTTCTCCTGCTGGATCTCGACGAGCTGCCGGCGGTCGAAAGTGGTGTCGAAGTAGAGGATGGTGGCGACCACGCCACCGAGCGTCAGGGTCGCCAGGGTGCCGATCAGCAGACTCGCCTGGAGGGTCGTGAAGCGCCACTTGCGGAACTTGGCCCGCGCGTGGGGGACGAAGATGATGGTGTGCTCTCTCAATGCGCGACCACTCGTCAGTTTGGTGTCCACTTACCAATCTGAACCCATCCCCTCAACCCGAGCTTGGCTTCAGGGGAAACGGCTGGCTACCAGCCTCATCAAGCCTATACAAGAGACCGTCCAGCCCGGATGGCCAGGAGTGGAGGCATTGTAGCTGAATCCGACCGCCTGTCAACCCCCTGGGTGCAATCCGGATCGCCAGAACTTCTCACTTTTCGCCTACGACCGAGATATGCACCCTTACTCATATGCTATCGACTCTTGACGCCGCGGCCAGCCGGTCCGCCAGGTGCTTTTCGAACGACTGCTCGAGCTGACGCAGGTAGCCGTCTTCCTGCTCGATCTCTTCGGTGAGCTCGTCGACGAGGCCGCCGAGGACGCGTTCTTCCGCCTCGAGGTCGAGAGCGCCGCGCACGATCTCCTCCTCGTCGCGGGCGCTGCGGCGCAGGCGGCGCGCCAGGCGGGTCAGCTCGCGGCCGCCGCGGCGAAGCAGCCGCCAGCTCCCGCGCATCGTCCGCCGCGCCAGGCGCTCGATCGGCCGGTGGCCGCTCCCGGCGCGCGCCGCTTCGATCGCCCGGCGCACGGCGAGCACCGGCGGGCGGGGACCCGCCAGGGCTCCCAGCGCCAGCGCATGGCGCACCAGGTAGGCCTCGTGGAAGGTGATGGAGAAGGTGAGGACGCCCTCGCGGACGGCCAGCACCACGAGGACCTTGCGGAAGAGCTTGGCGGCGAGCTTGACGGCGGCTTTGAAGAGCGGCTTGACGACCGCCAGCGCGAAGCAACCCCCCAGGCAGCCCCGCGCCGTCAACGGGCTCTCGCCGCAGGCGAGGACCTTGACGCTCGGGCCGCCCAGGTCGAGCCCGCGGCCGCGAACGAGCTCGAGGACCAGCCGGCGCCGCAGCAGGTCGCGCACCCAGTCGTCGAGGAAGGGTATCGGGATCAGCGGGCACAGGCCGGTGAGCAGGCTGTAGAAGACCAGGCGGCGCAGGCTCTCGGGCGGTGCCGGGTCGGGATCGCGGATCGGTTCCATGACGGTGCCGCGGACTCTATCCCGGGTTGCCAAACGTGATTGACAATCCGGCCGACCCGGTCTAGAGTGTCAGGTACTTACCTACTTCGTGTTCTGCGATGGCGCTATTTCCATTACAAGTCTCTTGAGGGGGCGGAGAGACCGAGCTCAGCAGTCGAGGCGAGCGGCCGCCGATCCGGGACGTGGCGGCAGCTCGGACTGGTTGAGCGCAAAAGGGGACGGACCCTGGTCCGTCCGCTCGAACGGGGCTCTTCGCCTCCTTCCAACGGACCACGTTGCCGGCCAGAGAGTCGGACAACAACAGAGAGCCCCTGTTCATGGGGAAAGGACGAGGAAGCATGAGAAAGACCACGCGTCGCAGTATCGGCACTTTGTGCCTGTCCAGCATCACCCTGCTCAGTGTCGCCCTGCTCAGCCCCCTGGCCCTCGCCGCCCAGGAATTCCAGGCGCAGCCCGTTCAGGCCGCGCTCGGTCCCGAGCGCGACGAGTACACCTCCAACAAGGTGCCGCCCATGGACGACGCCCTGCGCACCGACGACGGGCGCGTGCGGGTGATCGTGCAGCTCGCCGAGCCGCCCCTGGCGCTCTACGACGGGCGGCTCGCCGGCTTCAAGGCCACCAGCCCGGCCGTCACCGGCGAGCGCAAGCTCGACCTCAAGTCGGCGTCGGCGCGGGCCTACCGCGTCTATCTCGCGAAGCGCCAGGCGACCCTCTTCGACGCCCTGACCAAGTCGGCGCTCGACGTCACGTTGCTCGGGAAGTACGACGTCGTCTTCAACGGCGTCGCCATGGCCGTCGCTCCCGACGCCATCGACGAGATCGCCAAGACGCCGGGCGTCAAGCGCGTCTATCCCGACCGGATGTACTACTCGACCATGGACGCCAGCTTGCCGCTGATCGAAGCCCCCGCTCTGTGGGCCGAGCTCGGCGGCCGCGACCACGCCGGCGCCGGCATCAAGGTGGCGGTCGTGGACGGCGGCATCCGGCCGGAGAACCCGATGTTCGACGGCGCGGGCTTCTCCTTCCCTCCGGGCTTTCCGCTCGCCGACGACTATTGCGGCGCGGTCGACGCGAGCTTCTGCAACGGCAAGCTGATCGCCGCGCGCCACTTCCGCACCGTGGCGCTGCACCCCTCCGAGCACGACACGCCGCTCGGCTTCAACGGCCACGGGACGCACGTGGCCGGCACCGCGGTCGGCAATTTCGTCTCCGGGGTCACCACCTCCGACGGGGTGCCCGAGGACATCTCGGGCGTCGCGCCCGGCGCCTGGCTGATGGTCTACAAGGCCCTGTGGTGGAACGGCACCACCGGCTCCGGCTCGTCGGTCGACCTGATCGCCGCGGTCGACGCCGCGGTGGCCGACGGCGCCGACGTCATCAACAATTCCTGGGGCGGTCCCGGCGGCGAGGATCCCAACCTCGACGTCTTCGGGGCCACCTTCGAGGCCGCCAACGCCGCCGGCGTGCTGAGCGTGGTGGCGGCGGGCAACGCCGGCCCCGGCGCCGACTCCATCGGCTGCCCCGGCTGCCACCTGGTGGCGCTCACCGTGGGCAACTCCACGACCAACCGCATCCACGCCCTGGGCTTCGGCCTTTCCGGCGGTCCCTCCGCCGGCTGCCTCGAGGGCACGGGACCCACGCTCGGCGCCTCGGTGGGACCGCAGACGGTGGTCTACGCCGGCGACGTGGGCGATCCGCTGGGCTGCAGCGCCTTCCCCGCCGGCTCGATGACGGGGGCGACGGCGCTGATCTCTCGTGGCGTTTGCGCCTTCGCGGTCAAGGTCGGTAACGCCGTCGCCGCCGGCGCCGACTACGTGGTGGTCTTCAACAACGCGCCGGGCGCGCCGATCGTCATGGGCGCTCTCGAGCCGACCACGGTCTCCTCGTGCATGATCTCCGACACCGACGGCGCCGCCGCGGTTGCCTTCGTTTCGGGCAATGCCGGCGCCCAGGGCACTATCGACTACCCGGCCTCGCGCCAGACCAACGACGCCTGGGAAGACTTCATGGCCGCCTCGAGCTCGCGCGGGCCCAACGGCGACCCCGACTTCCTGAAGCCCGACGTCGCCGCTCCCGGCACCCGCATCCTCTCGGCCACTTCGCCCGAGCAGGGCGGCCAGGACTTCACCTTCCTCAACGGCACCAGCATGGCCTCGCCCCACGTGGCGGGCGCCGCGGCCCTGCTCCTGCACCAGCACCCCACCTGGACGCCGGAGCAGATCAAGACCGCGCTCACCAGCACTTCGGTGCGCGGCGGCCTGGTCAAGGAGGACGGCGTCACCGCCACCGATCCCTTCGACCGCGGCGCCGGACGCCTGAACCTCGAGCGGGCGGGGCGCGCCGGCGCCACCTTCGACCTGCCGTCGATGGCCGACAGCGTCTGCGTGGTGGGCTGCTCCTTCACCCGCACCATCCGCAACCACGTAGGACACGGCAACGGCAAGACCACCTGGTACGCCTCGGTCGAGTCGGACGATCCCAAGCTCGGCATCAAGGTGACGCCGGACCAGGTCAAGCTGCGCCCCAACCAGAGCGCCAGCTTCCAGGTCGACGTCGATACCACCCTGGTGGCTGACGACGACTGGCAGTTCGGAGCCGTGAAGTGGAGCACCAAGAAGAACAAGGCGGGCGGCCACGACGACGACGACGACGACGACGGGGACGACGACGACGGGGACGACGACGACGACGGCCACGGCCACAAGAACGCGCCCTCGGCCCACCTGCCGATCGCGGCCTTCGCCGCCTCGAGCACGGACCCCTCGCAGCTCACCAAGGCGGTGGACAAGCCCACCGCGGCCCAGGGCGAGGTCCTCACCTACGACATCTCGCTCAACAACCTGACCCTGACCGATCCGATCAGCCTGACCGACGCGATACCATCGGGCTCCGAGTTCGTGGCGGGCTCGGAGTCGGCGCTCGTGAACGGTCTGCCCGACCCCACCTTCACCTACGACGCGGGCAGCGACTCCCTCTCCTGGTCGGGCATGCTCGACCCGCAGACCCTGGAGCTGGTGCCCTCGCCCTCGCCCTTCGGCTACGTCCCGCTCAACATCTTCGTCCCGCCGCTGACCTGCAGCGCCGTGTGCGACGACACCTCCATCACCCTCAGCGGCGTCAACTTCAATTACGCCGGCGTGACTTACAACGCCGTGGTGATGTCGTCGAACGGCTTCTTCGTCGCCGGAGGCGACGCCACCAACGCCTTCACGCCGTTCAACCAGGACCTGCCGGACCCGGCGGCGCCCAACAATGTGGTGGCGCCGTTCTGGACCGACCTCGACCTCGACGGTATCAGCCCGACCGACTCCGGCGCCGGCAACATGTTCGCCGCCCTCCTGTCGGCGGGTCCGAACACCTACCTGGTGCTCGAATGGCAGGGCGCCGAGCTCTTCGGCGTGCCCGGCGTCACCTTCACCTTCCAGGTGTGGGTCCAGCAGGGGACCTCCAACATCTGGATCGTCTATGCCGGCGTTCCGGGAATCCCGTCGTTCCTCACCGTCGGCGTCGAGGACGCCACGGGCGGCGCCGGCTCCTCGCGCTACTTCGACGGCACCGGCACGGCGCCGGCGGTCGGCACCGACCTGATGGTCGAGGCCGCCCCGGGCGGCACGGCCACCTTCACCTTCCAGGTCGAGGCGAAGTGCAACAACTCGAAGCCGATCGTCAACGTCGTGGACGTGACGAGCGGACCCACCACCCTGACCGCGCTCGCCGCGACCGAGATCACCCCCGCTCCTCCGGGCGCCTGCGACGACGATGACGACGATGACGACGACGGCGGTCATCACGGCGACGACGACGACGACGACAACTGAAGCGACAACCGAGTCGACGAACGCCGATTGACGTCGGCCTGAGAACGGCGCCGGATCGCGAGGATCCGGCGCCGTTTCGTTTCTGCGATACTCGGGAGGTGCACGGAAATCTCCGCCCACTCCTCGCCGCCGCGCTCCTGGCGACGGCGCCGGCCGGCGGCGAGGCGCCGGTTCTCGTGCGGGCCGCCCGCCTGCTCGACGTCGAGACCGGCGAGCTGCGCCGCGACGTCGCCGTCCTCGTCCGCGGCGAGCTCGTCGAGTCGGTGACGGCGGCGGGCACGGCGAGCGCGGATGCGGAGACGATCGACCTCGGCGACCTGACCCTCCTGCCCGGCCTCATCGACGCCCACACCCACCTCGTCTACGGCCCCGACCGGCTCTTCCCGCGCTTCGGCCGGCACCCGAGCGTCGGCGCGGCGGAGCGCGCCCTGGTGGGCGCCGCCAACGCCCGCGCCACCCTGCTCGCCGGGTTCACCACGGTGCGCGACCTCGGCGCCTGCTGCTTCGCCGACGTGGCCCTGGCGCGGGCGGTCGCCGACGGTCTCGTCGACGGGCCCGAGATCGTTCCCGCGGGGCACGTGATCACCACCACCGGCGGGAGCTGCGACCAGACTCTCGCCGAGCCCTGGGTGCTCGACGGCGGCCCCGAGCACGGCATCGCCGACGGCGGCGCCGCCATCCTCCGCGCCGTGCGCTACCTCCTCCACGGCGCGCGGGTGGTCAAGGCCTGCGCCGACCGCGGCAACTTCACCGAGGAGGAGCTGCGCGTGATGGCCGACGCGGCCCGGCGCCGCGATTGCAGCCGCTGCAACGCGGTTTCGTGAATTGGCAAAAGTGCGTTGCAGCCTCTGCAGGGCAGTTCCGCGAATTGCCGGAAGTACATTGCAGGGCCTGCAACGCACCTCTGCCAATTCCCGAAAGTGCCCTGCAGGGTCTGCAACGCACCTTCGCCAATTGAGGAAGTAGCATTGCAGGGCCTGCAACGCACTTCTGCCAATTCCCGAAAGTGCCTTGCAGAGGCTGCAACGCACCTTCGCCAATTGAGGAAGTAGCATTGCAGGGCCTGCAACGCACCTCTGCCAATTGCCGGAAGTGCCTTGCAGAGGCTGCGATCCTACTTTGGGAGCGTCCGCTTGATCGAAACAGACCAGCGGCCCATCAAGTCAGAGCTCTGAAGGACAAGTATGCCCTCCGCCATTTTGGCACAGACTTCCTTAACCGCTGAAAACAGGACACTTGCCAACGCATCGCCCACAAGAATGGTCAAGTGCCATATCAAGGCTCGTCCTCCGCATTTGGCCAGCTCCAGCGCCGCCGCGCCGGTCGCCTGGAAGCTGGCGATCGACGCGGGCGCCGACCGCTTCGGACGCCGGGTCGGCACCTCGAGCGGGTCCTGGCTCAGGATCGCCTCGACGCCGGCGACCGGATCGCCCTCACGCTCAAGGTCTAACAGCGCGCCGCCGACGTGCTGGTGACGGGCAGCGCCCGGCTGAGCGCGTTCCACGCCGGCGGCGACAGCCTGATGGGGCGTTACTTCAGCTACCGCATGCACCCGCTCTCGGTCGCCGAGCTGGCGCGGCCCGAGCTCGGCCCTCCGCCGGGCGAGCGGGCGCCGGCGGCGGTCGACGACGACGCGTTCGGCGCGCTGATCGAGTTCGGCGGCTTCCCCGAGCCCCTCCAGCGGCAGGACCGCCGCTTCGCCAACCGCTGGCGGCGGCTGCGCCACCAGCAGCTCTTTCGCGAGGAGCTGCGCGACCTGACCCGGATCCAGGAAACGGCCAAGGTGCAGACGCTGGCGCAGCTCGTGATCCAGCGCGCCGGCCAGCTCACCAGCTACAGCTCCCTGGCCGCCGCCGTCGGCGCCACCGTCGACAGCGTCCGCCGTTGGCTGAGCGTGCTCGAGAGCTTCTACTTTTGTTTCGCCGTCCGGCCGTGGCACGGCAACGTGGCCCGGGTTCCTCTCGCAGTTGGTTTGAGGGGTCACCGCCCGGCGGGAAAGAACAAACGCGGCGCCAGATTGTACTTGAAAGCCGCGATCAGGCCATCGCGCCGGAGATCCTGCAATGGACCCGATCCTCAGACATGCACCCGTCAACCGCCCAACTCGCCGACCGCTCGCACCGCGTTCAGAGCCAGATCGACTCTGCCTTGCTCACAAAGCTCGAGCGGAGTGGGGTGGCCGCCAGCTTTGCCGCCAGCAGGTTGTGCGGTTTCCTGGACGTCGTGTTAAAGTGGGGGCACTGGCCGGTTGTCCTCTCACGATCAAAGACGACCAAGCTGCCAGTTGCAGTCTTGTCACCACTGCTTTGACCGGTGATGTCATTTCGAGACAGGGGGTGAGCCCGTGGCCGATTTCTTCATCTCCCACGCCGCCGAGGACGCCGAGCTCGCCTTGCAGATCGCCGCGCGGCTCGAGCGCGACGGCCTCACCGCGTGGATCTATGAGCGGGACGCGCGCCCCGGCGTGCCCTTCGACGAGCAGATCAGCGAGGCGATCGACGGGTGCGCCGGCCTCGTCGTCATCATCTCGTGGGACGCCGTGCATCGGAGCCATCTCGTGCTCAAGGAGCTGCGTCTGGCTACGGAGCTGGGAAGGCAAGTCCTCCCCATCCTCAGGGGCCTCAACTACGACGATCTGAAGGACCACGGTGCCGACGACCCGAAGGACTTCAAGGACGACGAGTTCAAGGACCTCAGGAGACACGGCAACTGGACCTTTCACATCGCGGGAATCTCTGCGGTCACGATGGATCGCGACGACCTCGACAAGGTCCAAACGGCTCTGACCAGCTTCGTTCGCGACTGCGTCGGCGAGCGTCCGGCGCCGGCGCCCGAGCCCATCTCCGTCCCCGGGCCCGCGGCCGCCCCGACGCGGGTTTACAAGCTCTTCGTCCACTACGTGCCGCCGCCGCACCTCAAGAGCCTTCTCAAGGCGGACCCGTCCGGAGCCAGAACCTGGGACCTCATCAAGGACGACATGGTCCGAATCTTTCGCCAGCTCGACGATCTCCTCGCGCCGGCTCAAGGGTGGCGCGGGCGCGCCTTCGTCTTCCTCGACGTCGGCTGGACCGACGTCGTCTACCGCCGGTATCCCGAGCTCACCCAGGAGGCCAATCTCATCGGCCGGCTCGAGGGCTCTCTGGCGGCTCAGGGCTTGATCGGACGTCCAGGGGGCAATCGCCTGGTAACGGCCATGACTCTGAATGACGTGCTCCAAGTCATCCGCAAGGGCATGCCCGTGGACCTTCAGGGCCTGCTGGACAAGTTCCTGGTCGGCGGGGCGCAGCAGCTCTACTACGACGCCCCCAAGGTGGCCGAGGCCATGGTGCGCATCGCCAGCATCGGACGCTACGAGCCGGTCTTTCGCTTCGACGCCGACGTCCTGCTCGCGGACGGCCAGCCGGCGCCGGAGGAGACCGAGCGCGTGCGGACCAACATCTTGCGGTTGTGCGCGCACTTCGAGACCCTCGCCGCGGCTCCCGACGTCGGCTACTTCGTCTTCTCCGGCGGTTACATCCCCCGCGACGAGGAGAACCGCTTCCGTGCCCGCACGCTTCCACCGAAAGAGTATCGCCGCTGGGCCATCGACGGCTTCGCCACCCGAATCGTGCAGCTCGCCCGCTACAGCCCGGCCAGGGACCCGGCGCTCCCCGTCGAGCTCAGTGAGGAGGACGTGTCGAGCTTTCTCGAGAATCTTTGGCGTGTCGGGGCCCATCCGTACCGCCAGGTAGTCAGCGGAGCCGGGCTGTGCATGAGCGACGGCGCCATCCTCGACTTGCCGCCCTTCTCCAACATGTGCCAGAACGTGGTGTGGGTCGACGACCACCTCAAGTACGCCCTCCACCACGAGCTCCGGCACTTCGGCCACCGCCACGGCACGCGGCAGGTCGCGCGTGTGCGCGATGCCTGGTTTCAGCAGACCCGGCACCGCGGCGCGCCGACCTGGCAGGACCTGGAGTGGCACCTCGGCAGCTACCTGCCGCGCCTGCTGCTCGGCTGCCTGGCCGACGCCTTCTTGCGGGAGAATCCCCGGCTCAAGCTCTCCTTCGCCACCGCCTCCGAGTTCGACGAGGTGATGACGAGCTCCCCCGGCGCCTACGCCCATGCCCTGATCGCCAATGCCGGCCGCGGGCTCGTCGAAGGCGCGCGCCAGGAGCTCGGCGCTCACCTGTGGAAGCTCGCCCGCCAGCGAATGAAAGACGTGCTCGACCTCTTCGGTAGATTTCCCAACACCTGCCTCGAGCGCTTCGTCGTAGGCGTCGACGAGCGCGATCCTCTCCTGCCCGACATGGCCCCCAGGGGCCTACGCCGCGCCAACCGCGACATCAAGTGGAAAACCGTCCCGCCCTTCACGTCTCGCGACGCGGCCGAGAGGGCCGCCCAACGCCACGCCAGCGCCGCGCAGACTTTGGAGCTGGCCGTCACCTCTCTCATCGACGACTTCCTCGACTACCTCGATTTCACTGGCCTGTGGAGCGACCTCGTCTTCGCCGTCCGACATCAGCTCAACCAGCGCAACACGGCCAACGCCGAGGCCGTACCGATCGTGTGAGAGAGGTCTGGCCAATGGGTTGCCGGTGAGTTGACCATTCCGATACCGGATCGTAAAATGGTCATGACCGTTTTACGATCCATGCGCGTTTTGGTCGGCCGCCGGAATGCGCTCGCTGAGCCAACGGAATCGCGTGAGAGACGGCATCGCTGACGATTTTACAGGAGATTCGACGGATTCCCGGAAGCCGTCGCGCGCTCGAAGGTCCTGAGGGCCAGGGCCACGATGCAGTCCTCGCCGACCTTGAACGCCTCGAGATGCTCGGTGCCGGCGCGCGAGGGGGCGGGTGCG
>DASWIG010000311.1:0-1779 GCA_036397835.1 Thermoanaerobaculia bacterium | reverse complement strand
GCCTTGGTGACCGACATGGTGCACTCCACCATCGATGTCCAGCGTAAAGCTGAGTTGTCAGCCGAGATGCGGCCTCCGGACCACGAAGTGCTCGCGACGTACGCCGAGTCGTTCGCAGGCGTCTCGAACCAGTTCCTGAGCCTGCGGAACGAGTCGAAGGTCGTCGCGGAGATCCTCGGAGTCCCTGCGTCCTCGCCCCTCAGAGCCGTCAAGTTCCGCGTCGTCGACCGGTCCGCTTCCGAGCCTGCGCTACGCAACACGCCCGTGCCGGGGCTCGACGCTCTGTTCCAGCGTATCTCCGAGCTGCTGCCCCATTCGAGCCAGGACGTCCTTTACGTCCGCCGGCACCTCCGGGTGTACGGCCGCGGTGAGCTATATATCGTGAAACCCGCCCAGCGACGTTTCTGGACTCGGTCAGCCGGCCTCCATGATGCGGATGCCGTGATGGCCGAGCACCTGAGGACCTTGTGATATCTCGTGACTCGGTCTCTGCATCCCCGCCCGACTTCTATCAGCCGGTTGACCTTCGTGCAGTGCTCGATGCCGCCCTTGGCATCGCCGTGACGGCCTGGGTGCGGATCCGCAGAAGAAAGCTTCTACAGGAAGTGCACCGCCGCGACGAGCCCCGTACGGCCGGGCTTCTCTATCTCCACATGGTGCAGGTAGAGCGCGAACGGCGGCCCCGCCGGCCGAAGATGAAGATCAAGTCGGAAGTGGGCACTTTCTCCGCCGATGACGTGGAGATCGCCGACGGCCGGATCGACATCGAGATCATCTACAGCCTCGACGACGAGCCCGATCTGCGGCTGGAGTGCAAGCGCGTGAGCTCCTCGACCGAGGACGACCGCGCGCGGCTCGCGCGATACTACGTCGACGGCGGCGTGCTGCGCTTCGTGGGTGACAAGTACGGTCGTGGTCACTCGTGGGGCGTGCTCGTGGCCCTCGTCGTCGACGGGCGGTCCGCGGCGGCGGCCCGTCTCATCGCCGACTACGTCAGCCGAGAGGTACGCTGCCACCTTCTGGTCCCTTTCGAGAACGCAGGGCTGGCGCCGCGGCGCCATCTCTTCAAGACGGAGCACCGACAGGGCGACGGTCCCCGGGCGATCCGCCTTCTCCATCTCTTCCTGCCCTTCAGCCGCCGGCTAAAGACGATCTCCGCGACGTTGAAGTAGGGGTAGAGTGCTCCACTCCCAATCACACGAAGGAGGACGACAAGCATGAACAAACCACTCCTGGGCCTGCTCCTCGGCGGCATCCTCGGCGTCTTCGACGGTCTCTCGGCGCTCTTCTATCCCGAGGTGGCGTCGCAGATCGTCGGCATCGTCATCGGCTCGACGTTCAAGGGCCTGATCGCCGGCATCGCCATCGGCTACTTCGCCAAGAAGGTCGACTCCCTCCCCCTCGGCATCGTCTTCGGACTCGGCGTCGGCCTGCTGCTGGCCTTCGCCGTCGCCGCCATGCCCGATCCGGTGACCGGCAAGCACTACTACTTCGAAATCATGTTGCCGGGCGGGCTGGTGGGCCTGATCGTGGGCTACGCCACCCAGCGCTACGGCCGCCGCGGCGCCGAGATGACGGCGCGAGCCGCCTGAGTCAGCGTCCCAGGAAGATCAGCATCAGCGCCCGGACGACCAGGTAGGTGAGGATCAGCAGGATCGGCGTGCGGTAGCGGCGCAGGACGCGGCCGAGACGCTCGAGCCAGCTCTCGCGGTAGGCGGCCACCGGCCGCTCGTCGAGCAGCCGGCGTACGTCGGCGACGAGGTCGGAGGCGTCGCGGTA
>DASWIG010000310.1:0-13727 GCA_036397835.1 Thermoanaerobaculia bacterium | reverse complement strand
CCCGTGCGCGGCAGCGGGTGGATGCGCGCGAAGTCGCCGGTCTTGCGCAGGTCGGCCCGCAGCCGCTGGTCCAGCTCCTCGGCCACCTTGTCGGGGTCGCGCTTCATCTGCTCGGCACGATCCTCGGCCAGCTTGGTGACCGTCGGCTGCGTGGCGTACCAGAAGCGTGGCCCGTCCTGATAGAGATAGGTCGCCGCCGCCGCGAGCCGCCGCAGCGCGTCGCCGAAGACCGCCGGCGACTCGCCCGGCATCACGCAGCCGAGCTTCACGCGCCGGTCCTCGAGGCCGCGATGCGCCGCCGCCGCGGTGGGGGCCGAGCCCAGGTAGATGGTGCGCGCCACGCGCCGCGTCGCGTGCAGCTTGCCCAGGTTGGGCTGTTCCGCATCGATCCTGAGTGGCAGCGAGTTGGGCCCGTCCACGTCCTTCTCGATGATGGGCGCCCAGTTGTCGGAGAGATAGCGCGTCGGCTCCGACTGCACGCGGGCGTCGTCGATGGGAATGGTGAACGGCAGGATCAGCGGGTTCCTGTCCCCTTTCTCCCACAGGCTGTGGATCACGGACGCCATGAGGCGCAGCACGCCGCGCGTGCGCTGGAACTTGAGCAGCGTGGACCAGTCGGTGTACAGCCGGTCGAAGATCTCCGGGTGGATCGGCTACGCCGCCTGGATGCGTTTCTCGTAGTCGCCGCCCCGGCACTCGGGCGGGAACTCCGCGCTCTGCGCACGATAGAAATCGCCGAACGCGCGCGCGGTCACGTCGCGCTGCTTGAAGGTGTCCGGCCCGGCCAGCGGCTCGAACAGCCGCCGCCGGACGATCTCGAAACCTTCCTCAGCCGTTGCGGGACGCCAGGACGACTCCACGCGCCCCACCACGTTGCGCAGCCGGTCGAGCGCCTCGCGCCCGCGGATGCCGCCGACCTCCACGTCGTCGGCCGCCGTGTGCGGCGAGGCCGAGGTGTCCGACGCGGGCAGCGAGATCACCAGCAGGCAGTTGCCGGCGAGCTTGGCCGACTCGGTCAGCGCCTGCGCGAAGGTGAACTGCGTCTCAAAGCCGCCCGCCGGCAGGTCGCTCTGGTCGTGGAGCTGGCGCGCATAGGCCACCCACTCGTCGATCAGGACGAGGCACGGCCCGTACTCCTTGAACAGCTCGCGCAGCACGTCGCCCGGATTGGTGGCCTTCTCGTCGTCGGCCTGGATGCGGGCGAGCGCCTTCTTGCCGCCGAGCTGCCACGCCAGCTCGCCCCACAGCGTCGCTACCCGCGTGCCGTCCGGCTTGGTGACGGGGTTGCCGGGCGAGATCTTGTTGCCCACCAGCACGACGCGCTTCGCCTTCGGCAGCGACTTCACGCCCGCCGCGGCCAGCACCGCGTCCACGCCCGCCAGCTCACCCGGGTTCACCCCCGAGAACAGGTGGTAGAGCGCCAGCATCGAGTGGGTCTTGCCGCCGCCGAAGTTGGTCTGGAGCTGCACGACTGGATCGCCGCTGGCGCGGCTGGGCGGCTCGCCGCCCTGGCCCGCGAGGCGCAGCACACCGCCCACGAGCAGGCGCTTCAGGCTCTCGGTCAAGTAGGTGCGGCGGAAGAACTCCTGAGGCTCCTTGTACTCGTCCGAGCCCTCGCCCAGGTGCACCTGCCAGAGGTCGGCGGCAAACTCCGCTTGCTGGTAGCGCCCGCTCGCCACGTCCTGGTGCGGCGTCACGACCTCGCGCCAGGGCTTGAGCGTGCCGGTCGCCGCCGCCTCGATCAGGGAGCCCCCGGCCTTGCGCATCTCGCCGCGCACCTGCTCGTCGAAGATCAGCCGCCGCAGCTCCTGCTTCATCTTGCCGACATCGTCGGCTTCCTTCGCCGAGATGGCGGTCAAGAGCCGCGTCATCGAGTCGAGCGCGCGGTCGGCGTCGTCGCCCGAGAAGGGCTCCTGGTGCGCCCACTTGTTGCGGCAGTCGCGCAGCTCCTGCACCAGCGAGCGCTCGGCGCGGCCGAGGGTCTTGCCGAAGACGGCGTTCCAGGCCTCCCACATGAGCTTGAGGAGCGCCGCCACGTCCCACTCGGCGACCGGCTTCTTGGCCACCGTGCGGTCGCCTGCCTGCCCGGCAGGCGGGTCGCCGAAGTAGCGCCGCGCCTCCTCGTCGGCCCCGGCCTGGTGCTGGCTCCTGAACTCGCGCGCGACGAACGGCGCGAGCCCCGTCCGGAGCAGCTCCATCGCCTTGCCGACGCGTTCCTGGTTGGTGAGGGCCATGCCGTCTCCTCCTTCTGCGGGTCAGTCCTCGCCCGGTGCCGCGAGCAACCACTCGTATGCCGGCCGGGTGCGGATCCCCGGCGTGTCCACTCGCGAAGTGGAATCGCGGTCGAGCACGAGGAGCTGGCGCACGGCGCGCGGGTGCTCCTTCCCCGCGGCGGCGAGCGCGCGGAGCTCGCGTGCCAGTGTCGCCTCGCCCGATGGATCCGCGCACACCTGCACCAGCTCGTCTCCGCCCACCGGATGGCAGGCCAGGAAGTCCACTTCGAGGCCCTCGTCGGTCTTCACGTAGCCCACCTCGGCGCCGCGCCGCTCCAGCTCGTTCAGCACCGCCGTCTCGAGCGCGTGGCCGAGGTTCGCGCGGCCGCTCGCGTCGAACGCCTTGATGAGGCCCGGATCGGCGGGATAGACCTTTCGCGGGTTCGAGTTGCGCTTGCGCTCCGACTCGGTCGCGAGCGACACCGCGGAGAGCAGGAAGGCATCGGTGAGGTGGCCGAGCATGGCGTGCACCAGATCTCTCGCGACGCCGTGCCCCTGCGCCTTCAAGTCCTGGTGCAACCGGTGGACGCTGAAGCTGCCCGCGGGACTGCGCAGGCAATGGCGCACCAGCCAGCGCAGGGCGGCCACCTGCGAGACGTCGTAGCGCTCGACCACGTCGCGGAAGAGCACCGTGTCCACGTAGCCTTGGAGCAACTCGATTCGCAGCACCGGCGCGAGACCCTGCGCCTCCGGAAAGCCCCCCTCGACCAGGAATTCGCGAAACCGCCGCTCCACCAACGATCGCTCGGCGGCAGTCCAGCGCCGGGGCTTCTTGGCCGGCTCCTCGCCGCGGTGGCGCAGGAACTCGCGGAAGCTGAACGGCCGGATGACGGTCGCCATCCCCCGGCCGCGCAGTGAGGTATGAACCTCCCGGGAGAGGAGGCGCGCCGAGGAGCCGGAGACGACGACCTCGACCCGCTCGGAGTCCATGACCCGGCGTACGAAGCGCTCCCAGCCCGGCACGAGCTGGATCTCATCGAGGAGCCAGAGCACGCTCTCGCGCCCACGCAACGCCGGCTGAGCGCGGTAGTACTCCTCCAGCAGGAACCCGAGCTGCTCCAGCTCGATGCCGGCCAGCCGGTCGTCGTCGAAGCTGATGTAAAGCGCGCGCTCCGGGGGCAGCTCCGCCCGGCGCTCCTCGAGGAGTTGGCGCAGGAACGTGGTTTTGCCCGAGCGGCGCATCCCGATCACCGAGTGCACCTTGCCCGGCACCGCTGCGAGCCGCGCATCGCGCCGCGTCCACGGCGCCGGGCGGGTCGGCTCGAGGGCGGTGTTGAGCTTCTCGATCAGGACTGGGTGCAAGGGCATGACCGCAGGATCGCTCCAAATGTGGCCTTCTGTAAAGGCCAGGTTGTTCTCCATCTGGACTCCGGAGAAGGTCACCAGTGCGGGGCCCGGCCCGCAGACGGATCGGTGGGGGGAGCAGGTCCTCATCGGCCCTGGCCTTGTGCTGGCTCGTGAACTCGCGCGCGACAAAGGGTGCGAGCCCGGCGGGGAGCAGCTCCATCGCCTTGCCGACGCGTTCCTGGTTGGTGAGGGCCATGGGCTACTCCCTCCCTTGGGCACCGGCCGACGCCGGAATGTCCTCGGGCTGGACCCATTTCACGTGGCCGTCCTTCCAAGTCGCAACGGGATTGCCGGCGAGCTTGTGGCGCCAGAGCGCTTCCTGAACCGCTTCCCGCAACGCGCGCAGAGTGCGCGGGATGTCGTCGACCCGCTCAGCCGGGGTCAGCTCGGAATCGGGAGTCTTGGTCATCGTGGCTCCTTCAGGTTGTCCCAGGCGCTCCCGTCGGCGATCGCGCGAGGCATCCTGGCCCGCGACTTCGCCGCTCGCGACGGGTATCCGGGCGAGATGCGTCACGACAGGATCCTCTCGAACCGACAGGTGATCCCGGCTTTCTTGCTCTGCTCGGTAATGTAGAACTCGGCCCTTGCGCCGTCGGGAGTACCCGGAGGCACCTTGCCAGGGTTGATCACCCCTGCCTGTCGCTCGTCACTCTCGAAGACGGCACCCCATTGGTCTCCACTACGGACGAGCTTTCCGGGCAGTGTCTGGCCCTTCTCCACGGGTTTGGGCTTCGCGGACGCCGGAGTCGGCAACGGCCTGGGTGGGTCGACGCGCCCCGTGCGCTCGGACCCTCCGCTGGAACGTCCTGATGCTCGGCTCGGCCCGCGGCCAGCACTGCCGGTGTTCGACGGCGGCGCGGAAGCATCCTTGGGCCAGGCGGGCTCCTGATTCCCCAGCACGCCGTGAGGCGTCGGAAGTACGGGCCGCTCCTTGAACTGCTGGAGACGCATGTACGCGGTCCGGTCGCTGGCCGGGCGGTCCTGCCATGCGAGTATTCGGTAGAGCACGTCGATCCGCGCGATTCTCCGCAGGCCCGCATTCGCTTGAATCATCGTCTCGCTCGTTGCGCTGGCGTGATTGCCTATGGCGGCGCGGAAGCTCTCCTTGAACCGGTCGCCGGACTCTCCCTTGTCGCCTGTGGCGCCCCACGATGCGTAGCGCTGCGCTCGGTCGATCAGGTGGAGTCGCGCCTCGATGCGGACGCTGCCCAGCCCCAGCGGCTTCCCCATGCCGAGCTTGTGGGCACAGCCCTCCGGCAACGACACCGCCTCCAGCAGGGCGCCGAGCTCGATGTCCGTGAGGTTCTCGAAGCGGACGCGGCCGGTGAAGGTCACTCCGGACTTGACGGGCCGGATGATCGTGTGCTGCTTGTGCTGGCTCGCATCCCCTTGAAGCAGTTCATCGCGCTTGCCGTCGTGATTGTCGGGCTCCTTGACACTCGCAAGCCCCGTCGCCTCATCCCAACGATGCCAGTAGAGCTTGTGCCCGCGGATCGTCGTGCGGTCGCCATCGAGATACGTGGTCAGCTTGCCCCTGCCCTGCGTACCGTCCTGAGTCAGGTAGTGCTGGAACGTGGTGACTTTGGGGGCGGAGAGAATGCCGGGGACCATGACTTCATCGAGCCAGTCCGGTCCACCTGAGGTGGCAGCGGCGTCCTCGAAGTAGATGCGGCCCTTGATCGCGCTGTCCCCCCCGACCGACCCGAACATCGCTTCCGCGAGATCGAGCCCCGCGTCACGGAGCGCCTCGGGGATCAGGTCCGACGGTCCCTTGTCGTACGGGAAGCGAAACATCCCGGCGCGGCCGAGGAAGACGAGGCCATCCGGGTTGTCGCCCGACTGCTTCGACTCGTCGACCAGGAAGAACACCGGCTCGCCGTCGCGGAGATGGCCGTCGCTCCTGCGCCCTCCGCTCGGCGGCTGGTTCCTAGGGAACGCCTGCTCCTGCCACTGCGTGATCTGGTCCTCGTCGTGGAATCGCTCCCAGATCGCCTCGGGCACCGCTACGCTGTGCTGCGGATCGCGCTGAAGAAAGACGAACTCGCGCTTCTTCCCGGGGACGTTGCCCGTCAGCACGAGTGTGCCGAGAAACCAGCCAGCGTCTCGTTCTTCCACGAACTTGATACTCGTGACTCTTCCGTCGGATTGCTGAACCCAACACGCCTTCTGCTGGTGATCCCAGCGCGGAACGTTGCCCTGGTGAAGTTGGTTGGGGAGCTTGCTCCGATCGACCCGCAGTACTTCGCAAGGTGCGATCACCCAGTCGGCACCTTGCTTCTTCAGGAACCCACCCTGCGGTCCGGCGCCGCTCCGCATCCGCTCTCCGTACGCCCTTCCGAGCCGGTCCGGGGCGACCGTGCGGAAGAACGGTCGCTCCCGGCTCACCGGCTGGATCTTCGCGAAGGAGAGGATCTCGACCAACGTGCGCACCATGCCGCGCAGGCTCGATCCCGGGATCGCGGGGTGACCCTCGGGGGTCGTGTACGGCTCGGGGCGCAGACGGGCGTCGCGGGTACCCCAGCCAACCTCGTCGCCGCGGGTGACGGCTCCATGGATGAACAGCGGCGTCAGCGTTTTGATCTCGAGATCGAGCCAGCCGCTGTGCGTGCCGGGAACGAACCGGTTGTGCTGCTCCCACGGCTTGACCTTCACGCCGTCCACGTCGATCCCGTCCTCCACCGTGAAGACGCGGTTCGGAAGCGGCACGAAGTTGTAGGGCGCCGTGGCGGTTCGATCCTGACTGGTCGGGCTCACGTGGCGAGGCATCACTTTCTCTCCCATTCGAGGTCCACGAGTCGCGTCACGGCGACACGCACGGCGCCGGTCGATTCGTCGCGCGCGAAGAAGTGCCAGAGCAGGAGCCGAGGTCGGTGTGCGGCCAGCTCCCGCTCCAGAACCAGCGGAAGAGCCTGCTCGGCGCCGCTACCGTCGCCCACGCGCGTGAACCGGTCCGCTCGGTCGAGCACGCGATCGCCCAGCAATACCTGGCGTTCCTCGTCATGCCGGAGCGGATCGTCTCGATCGAGCGCGGGACCGTCCCGCACCACGCGACCGCAAAAGCCGCCCGCGACGCGCCACAGGAGAACCTCCTCGTCGCGCGAGAAAATGCGAAGCTCCTGGAGATTCAGCTCCGTCGGTCGCGGACAGAGATCCGAGTAGACGTCCGAGCCGAGCCGCCACTTTCCCTCGTCGAAGCGGCCCCAGGTCACGCCATCGTCGCAATGCGCGAGCAGCCAATGGCCACCGCCCATGGGCGACTCCGTTTCACCCAGCACCCGGCCGAGCCAGGTCCGACAGGCCTTGTCGTCGAGGCCAGAGATCGTGCATCCGGCGATCCTACTCACGAAGCACCTCCCGCTGCCCCGGCGACATCATGGAACTCCCGTATGGCCGCATCCACCCGACTCGCAAGCGTTGCGTCCAGTGGCTGCGCCGGATCGAGCCCGCCTTCAGTCCCGTCCTCGAACACGACCCTGGCCGTCCCGCGAAGCACGCCGCGGCCGACCGCGGCCGTTCCGCCGACCGAGAGGTCGCCGGTGAGAAGGTCCTTCAGCAGCAGGAGCAGCAGTCCTGCATCCCCAGGCTCCGGCTCGCGCAGCTCCAGGCGCACGCGCAAGTGGCCTCCGCATTCGGGCTCCTCGTCGAAGAGCGCTCCGGGGACGACCCCCTGCGTAAAGCGGTCGACGCGGATCCGCGAGGGGCGCGCGCGCCGGCCGTTCTCGATCACGCCCTCGGAGACGCGGAGACGAGCCGCCGCGAGGCTCTCCTGGGCGCTGGCCGTGGCTTCTTCGAGACACGGACCGAAGAGACGGCTCACCCAATCATCGGCATCCCCGTAGGTGCCGCGCACCACGCCGGCGATCCGTGTCGCGCGGTTTCGAAGCGCGCCGGCGAGGCTCGTTCCGGGCAGCACCGAGCGGCCTCCCGATCGCAGGTGCGCCGCATCCGGGGCATCGGCCTCGCGAGGCGCGCTGCGCACGAGCAACCCGTCCCGCACCGTGAGATCGGCGGTCGCAATGATCCGCCGCCGCCGGTCCGCGGGAAGGTCCAACGCGATCCCGGGGTGTGCGCTTCGGCAAGCCGACGCAGGATCGTCGAACGTCGATGCATCCGGCGCGAACCGACCCTCCGAATCGGACGCGACCCACCCGGACCAACCCCCGGCCGACGAGAGATCGTGCCGCACGGCGCGCCAGCCTCCCGCCCTGACGGCTCCGAGGCCGCGTGAGCGCCGCGCTCCGATGGAAGCTTCGCCCAACACGAGCGCCGAGAGGCTCGTCACCAGCAGACTCACGAGCTTGGACTCCTCGCCCGGCTCCGCGACGAGGCACTCGAAGCGCAGCGGGAAACGCGTTCCGGCCGGCAGGATCTCGATGTCGAACTTCTTGTGCTCCTCGGCCGTTCCGGTCCGCGGATCGATCGCGACCCCGTCCCGGATCTCCACCGGGTGCTCGCGGGGTAAAACGCCCAGGCTGTCGGAGACGATGAGCGGGCTCTGCGCTCCCAGATCGTCGCCGCGACTCCCGTCGAAGAGGGCGGCGACCCGCGGGTCCTCGCTCGATCTGTAGCCACCCAGCACGTCGGCGAGGTGAGCTCGCAGCGCGCCGGCAAGAGAGGTTCCGGGCAGAAGCGGCACGCCCTCTCGCGCGTCGCGAACGAGCACCATGTCGGCGGCGTCCCCGTCACCACCACCCAAGTGGGCCGCGCTCCCGAGAACCAGCTCAGCCGTGACCACCCAGCGCGCGTGCAGCGAGCGCACGCCGCCGGGATCGCTGAGCTTGCCGGTCGAGTTCGTCATGACATAGCACCTCCACGTCTTCTGCGCGCTAGTGCGGCCAGGAATCCATCGATCAGTTGCGCTCGAAGCACCACCGAGCGGGTCTCCAGAACCTCACGTGCCGAAGACTCGGATACCAGATGGTGTCGCTGCACGACGGCATCGAGCCGAACCCGCTCGCGGAACCGGTCCCATCCGTCGGTCGCGAGCCCCCGCATCCAGTCATCGAGAGCCTGCTTCGAGCCATCGGCGCCGATCCGGCAGCGGCGAAGCTGGTCCATCGCCGGGCGTTTCAGTGCGTGCGAAGAATCGTTGCCCAGCCACGTCTGGAGCGTCTCTATCGCGGCGGCTGGTTCCGCACGCAGGACGTTGCGAACCCGGCCGAGAAGGCTGGATGACGGTGGGCGGACGACGCTTGCGGCGAGCCTCGCGGCTTCCACCGCGATCCGTTGCGCGAGTGCCACGTCGAGGATGCGCCGCTCGGCGAAGCGAACGATCTCGGGAACGGTTTCCGTTGCCTGAGCTGCCGGCTGCGGCTCCGCCACCGGGCGCAGCGTGAGTACCCTCGAGGCCGCCTCCAGGAACGCGATCCGACCGAAGCCCTCCGTCCGCCGCTCGCCGAGACCCTCGTGCTCGATCGCCAGCAGGTCCGCGAAGGGGATGGGCGCTGCAGCCCTCAGCACCACCACCGAGCCCGCGGCCACCGCCAGCGCCTGTGGCAGCTCCAGTCGCCACTTGCGATTGAAGCCGCCGGTGACTTCGAAGCTCCAGCGATGGCGCAGGGGTTCCGCGCGGCCCGCGAGTTTCTCCCGGACATGCCCGAGCAGGGCGGCCGGATCGCGCTGCCCCGTCTCCGCGTCGTGAATGAGCACCGGCGAGACGAGGAGCATTCGGAACTCCGTGCCCGTCGCGACGTCACCGGCGATCAGGCCCTGCCCCCCGAGTTCGCGCTCGCGCAGGTCGCCCCATTCGATCACCGCGTCGCCGCCGTAGCCGCCGCGGCGGGATCGCCCGAGGAGCAGGGGACCTTGCAGCCGGCCTTTGACCTGATCGACGAGTGCCGCACAGTCCCCGTCGCTCTCGCCCCGGACAAGCAGCACGCCCGCGAACCGTTGCCCTGCCTCCAGAGACTCGAAGGCGAAGATCGTTCCATGAGGTGTCTCCCGGCCGCTTGTGGCACGCCCCTTGGATCGATCGCGCTGCTGATGGACGCGGCCCTGCCGCCGCGGCGAAACGTGGCGCGGCTGTGCGGCGAGGAGCGAGACGAAGGGACCGGGCGCCGCGGCGAGGGCTTCGGCAGGCCAACTTCCATCAAGCTCATCCGGCCCCGCGATGCCTGCGTTGCCTTCGTAGGCGGCGAGGTCGTGCGCCGTGACGCTGCCGTCCGATCCGGGCGCCTGGTCCTTCACCGCACGGAGGGAGACCGGCATGGGCACAGTGCGGCGCTCTCCGTCGACGGGATAGGCGTTGAGGAAGCACACGGTGCCGTCGAGGACGAGCGTCCGGAACTCGCGCTCGATCTCGTCGTCACGCCCCGGGTCGCCGAAGGTGCGCGCCACCGCGCCGCGCAGGGCCGAGCCCGAGATGAACGGCAGCGTCCGCGTGCTGTTCTGCTCCCCGGCGAGTGAGCTGATGACCGCGGGCGATCGCAGCGTCAGGGTGAAGGGCAGATATCGATGGATCATGCGCCCTCCCGTGCCAGTCGCTGGGTCTCGGGCGTGTTCCCGTCCAGGGCCATCCGCAGGAACCCCCGGCCCCGGTTGCGGGCGAGCCCTCCGTGGCGCGTCGCCAGCACCGCGAGCGCCAGGCAGCGAAGCTCTCGCTGCCCCGGGGCCGCGAGCCATCCAAGCGGGGCGACCAGGCGCAGTCCGCGTACAGCGACCCGCGTGCGGCGCAAGGTGGTCCGGGCCGGCGCTCCGGTCGCCCGGTCCTCGGACGTCTGCGATCGGACCTCCGTCAGGCTCCGCAGCACCATGTCTGGGGTCAGCGGATGCAGTTTGCGTTCGACCGCAGAGATGAAGTATCGGCGGGCACTGTCCTCGATCGCGGCATCGCCGAATCGCAGGATGGCCACCTCGTCGAGGTCGGCATGCGGGCCGAAGACACGATGGCCGGCGTCCCAGAGGTCGGGGAAGTGGTCGTGCATCGATAGCCACGAGTCGCGCAGCAGTCCGCGCAGGGCCTTGCCGCCAAGGAAGGGCAAGCCGTAGGCGTCATGCTCGATCTCGACGTCGACCTCGCCGGCGGTGCCCTCGCCGCGCCCGAAGGTCGTATCCGAGAGGAGATCGATGGTGAGGGCTTGCGGCGCTCCAGGCTCCGACGGACTCATGCTTCGCTTCCTCCTCCCAGCGGCACGTGGATGTCGAGCAGCTCGATCGCATCGAGGAACGGGGTCCTCGTGCCATCGAAGAAGCCGTCGTCCGGTATTCCGTTCGGCAATGCAAGCTTCGGTGCGGCGGCTCGCCATGCCTCGAGGTTCTGGCGCACGGCGTCGGGACCCTCTCGGGCCGCGTCCCGGAGCGCCTTGACCTTGTTCCGTCGCGTGCTCCAGGTGCTCCCTCGAAAGCCGTCCGAGCCCTGGCCGAGCACGGTGTGCGCCAGCCAACGCCAGGTCTCCGCGGATCCGGCCGCCGTCCCGAGCGGGTACGGCCGGCACGTGAAGCTCAAGTTCGCGGCTCGGAACTGGCGCGTGCGCAGGCTTTCCACCGACTCGCCGGGCCGGGTTCCACCGATATGCCAGTCAATCCAGCTTCCGGCGTCATTCTTCTCGTTCCGCCGGCGCTTCGCGTGGGCGCAGAGCGCCTCGGCCAGCTCGTAGGCACGGTCAAAGGGCGCGTGCGCGGCGACGAGGGCGACCCCCGCCGTCGCTGAGATCGCTCCGAGTTGGCCGATCTCGGTTCCGAAGGCGGCGAGAGCCGTTTCCGCCAGGTCGAGCGCGATCCGGCCGTCGCAGACGAAGGTCAGGTCGTCGCCGCCGAGGAGGATGGGACGCATCGGCAGTAGCAGGCGACCATCGGAGTCGCGGTTCAGCTCGAAGGCCAGCTCGGGCGTGGCGGCGCCGATGGTCCCCGTCTCCGGATCGATGGCGGCGGCCACTCGCTCGACGACGGCGCGAAGAGCGCCGGTCACCTGCGCGCCCAGCGCCCCGGACCAGGCGCCGTACTGCTCTCGCACCACCGTATCGCCGAGCCCTTCCTCACGGCACCTCGTCATCCACTCCGTGATCTTCGTGCCGATTCCGTTGCCGTCGACGTGGACCACACCGACGAGGCTCGTGTCTCCGCGGCTGCGGCCCATCTGGTCGATCTCGTCGGGAAAGGCCAGGTGCTCCTTGCCCGCGAGCAGCGACTGCCACCGCTCGCGGGTGCGCTTGCGGACGTCCGTGTCGCGCAAGCGCAGGATCGAGCGCGCAAGCGGCACACTCGAATCCTGCGGATCGAGGCCCGTCGCCGGCAGCCCCGTGATGCGGCAGGCCGCCGTCACCGAGAGCCCGAGCTGGGGCGCCGCCGGAATACGCTCGAGCTTCGCTTGGGCGAGATCGATCTGGAGCGCCCCAAGGGCTTGCGCAAGCTCACCGGTTCCGTGCTCCCTATTATGGGCCACGACGATCGCGATCCCCGGCGCCTTGTCGTAGAGCAGCCGGGTATAGCGCTCCGTGAAGCGCCGCGCGCGATCGAGGTCGGCGAATTCGAGGATCGCGTTGCCGCCCCCGGCCAGGAGCACTCCGCCCGCGTCGAGATCCGCGAGCGCGCCCTCGCGCGACGTCGCCCAGTCCACGAGCGATGACGCCGCGACGACATCGCGCAGACGATTCGACGCGAAGACGAAGCGCTGCACGCCGAGGACGTCGATGGCGGTCAGGACAGGCATGGTCTCGTCTCCTTCATGAGTCCAGCCACTCCATCAGGCGGGCCGTGTCGGGCGCTTGACCGATACCGGCCCACTCCCGGAGGTCCGCCAGACCGAACACCTGCGGCGTATTGGGCGCGTCCCAGACGCTCGCGATGTCGGCTCGAAGCTGCTCGACAAACGTCCCTCTGCTGTCATTGCCGTCCAACATGCAGACCAGCGCACAGCGGGCGAGGTCGCCGCCCATCTGGCGCGAGCGCATGGCGATCTCGAAGAGCTTCGACTTGCAGAGTCCCTTGGTGGAATCGGTGGTGCACGAGATCGCGTAGAGGCGGTGGCCCCGCACGAGCGCCACGTCGATCTCGAACGGGACATTGTTGCGCGTGCAGTTCACGCCGACCTCGATCGGAGGCGCGGCATTCTCGAGGCACTGGCGCACCGCCGACGCCGTCCACATCTCGAGCCAGGTTCCGCAGAGGAAATCGCGCCAGTGCTCGTACGTCTTGTTGTTCCAAGGGTCCTCGGGAACCTTGGCGACGCTCAACGCAGGACCTTTGAACGTGAATGGCCTTCCCTTTGCGTCCGTCAGGGAGAGGTCCTTGCGCTTGCCATCGGCGATGGGCTTGAAGTGGTCGAGGATGGAGTTCGCGCGGTTCGGATCTTTCAGGATCCACGTGGCGAGGGTCTCCGCATCCTGCTCCGTGGGGATCTGGTCCGTGACGGTCGAAGCGTTGCGCGACGTCCCGTGCAGCTCGAGCAGGACATCGAGCGTCAGACCGAAATCGATGTCCGTGAGCGAACGATCATAGCCGTTTTCAAAACGCAGAAGCCCCCGGCGCTCGTCGAGGTAGGAAGCCCGCGAGTCTTCGTTGACGGTCATCCGAGCGTGAGCCGCCATCGGCTTCGTCCCGCCGCTGTAGTGGAGATGATCAGTGACGAGGTCCCGGCATGCGTCGCGGATGGAGCGCGCATCGGTCGCGTCCTGAATGCAACGCGCCGTCACGGTCAGCCCTCTCTTCTCCAGCGCTGCTTTCAGTCGATCGCGCGGCTCGCCGGTCTCGGGCGTGTAGAGCAGCACGACCTCCTTGGCCTCCAGCGCGATCGCCGCCAGATAGTTCGGCAGCGGATTGGAGCCCACGAGGAGCGCCACTTTCGTGCAGGTTCGCGAGGCGGATTCATCTCGAGGGTTCATCGCTTACTCCTCCGGCTCGCCGAACAGCGCCGCCTGCTCGGCCTTGGGTTTCCCGCCCTCACGGGCGAGGCGTGCGACCTCGGGCCAGCTCTGGACGAGGCCGTTGTAGGCGAGCGCTTCGGGCGCACGCTTCTTGCGCTCGCATAGGGTGTAGAGGCGGTAGGCCAGCTCGCGGGCGATCTCGGCTGGGAGCGCAGGCGTCTCGCCTGCTATCCGCAGCAATTCGGCGGCGGCGCTCTCGCCGCCGGCCTCGAGCGCGCGGATCAGGCGGTGGGTGAAGAACCAAATG
>DASWIG010000309.1:0-14330 GCA_036397835.1 Thermoanaerobaculia bacterium | reverse complement strand
CATCATGGTGCCCTACGACGACTACCTGGTGTGGACCGAGGGGATTCGCCGCGAGCTGCTCGGCCTCTACCCGCACGTGGGCGCGGCCCGCGTCCACGCCGTGGGCACGCCGCAATTCGACTTCCACTTCAAGGAAGCTTTCCAGCTTTCGCTCGAGGAGCTCTGCCGCCGGATCGGCCTTGATCCGTCGCGTCCCTTCGTGCTCTACACCGCCGGCATCTCGAACCACTTCTTCGAGGAGCACCGCCACGTTGAGCTGGTGGCGCGGCTGCTCGGCGAGATGGACCTGCCGGCGCGTCCGCAGCTCGTGGTGCGCACCTACGTGAAGGGCACGAGCCCGGAGATGCGGGCGCTGGCCGAGCGCGGCCTGCCGGACACGGTCTTCCCCCCCGTGGCCTGGGACGAGCGTTTCCAGACCCCGCGCTACGAAGACCTGGCGGTCTACACGAGCCTCCTCAAGCACACGGCCCTCGGCGTCAACGCCGCTTCTACCGTGTCGCTCGAGCTGATGGTCTTCGACAAGCCGATCGTGAATCTCGATTTCGATCCCCCCGGAGCCGACCTGCCGTGGTGCCTGGGCTACGGCCGGCACATCCGCTTCGACCACTTCCGGCCGGTGGCCGCGAGCGGCGCCACGATGGTCGCGCGATCAGCCGACGACATGGCGCGGATGCTGCGGCGCGGTTTGACCGATCCGGCGGCCGACGCGCCGGCGCGGCGCCGCTTTCTCGACTCGATGTTCGGAGACCTTCTGGACGGCGGCGCCGGCCGGCGGGTCGCCGAGCTGCTCGTGGATCTGGCGAGGGGACATGGTCGCTGAGATTTCCGTCGTCACGCCGACCCTGGGCCGCCCGGACGAGGTCCGGGAGCTGCTGGCCAACCTCGCGGCCCAGCGGACGCCGCCGCGGGAGGTGGTGCTGGTCGACGGCGCCGGGCCGGAGGACGAGCGCACCCGGAAGGCGGTGGCCGAGATGGCGCCGACCCTGCCCTGGCCTTGCCGCTACCTGCGCCGCGGCGGGGGCACGGCCGCGCAGCGCAACGCGGGAATCGAGGCCAGCGACGGGGACTTCGTGGCCTTCGTCGACGACGACGTGCGGCTCGCGGAGAACTACTTCGAGCGCATGCTCGAGGTCTTCTCCGCCGATCCCGAGCGTCGCATCGGCGCCGTCGCCGGCTACGTCACCAACCAGCACCTGGACGGGGTCACCTCGCGGCGCTGGCGCTGGTACCGCCGGCTGCGTCTGTTCACCACCTACGAGCCGGGCCGCTACGACTTCGCCACCGGCTATCCGATCAACCGCTATCTCCAGCCTCCGCACGACGGTCTGCGCGACGTCGACTTCATGAGCACGAACAACGCCGTGTGGCGCCGCGAGGTCTTCGCTTCCGGGCTGCGGTTCTCGCGGTTCTTCACCGGCTACGGCGTGCTCGAGGACGCCCACTTCGCCCTCCGCGCCGGCCGCCGCTGGCGGCTCGTGGAGAACGGGCTCGCGCGCTGCGAGCACCTCCACTCGCCGCGCTCACGCGTGGGCCTGCGGCAGATCGGGCGCATGAGCGCGGTCAATTACCGCTACGTCTTCATCGACTTGGTGCCGCGGCGCACGCTGCGCCAGGAAGCGCGCTTCTGGCGCGTCCAGCTCGTGGACCTTCTGGCCTTCGCCGCGGCGCTGGCGCGCCGGCCCGACCGTGAAGGTCTTTCGCTGGTGCTGGGCAAGCTCGAGGGCATCGTCGAAGCGGCCCGGCTGAGGCGCGAGGCCGATCCATGAGCGGCCGGAGCCTCGTCAGGGCGCTGCGGTTCCGCGGACCCGGCTATCTCCTCTACCTGGTGTCGGGCGTCCTGGTGCCGTGGCTGGCGCACGCGCTGCTCCGCGCCCTGGGACCGCGGCCCGTGGGCTGGCTGGCGGCCGCGGGATGGGGGCGGGTGCGTGGCGAGACCCCTTTTCGAGCGACGTCCGGCGCGGAGAGCGGGTTCTTCCTCGCCTGGGAGGATTGGTCCGTGGACCCGGACGTGCGGCGGGCGGTCGACGCGGCCGCCGGTCGGACGTCCGAGGAGCCTCGCGGCGAGCTCGTGCTGGGGCACGTCGACGGCGACGGGCGGCTCGAGAGCCCCTGGGGCGCCTTTCCCGGTTTCGATCCGGTGACGGCGGAGAGCTTCGTGCCGCGGACGCGCTATTCGCTCGTTCTGGTGCTGATCGACGGCAAGGTCCTGGTCCGCAAGGACTACCGCGGGCGCCGCCGCGAGATGGCCGCCGAGACGGACGTGCTCGACCGCCTGCGCGGCCGCGCCAACGTGCCCGCGGTCTACGCCCGCTGCGAGGAGCACGGTCTCGCCTATCGCAGCTTCATTCCCGGCGACACCTTGAACGACCTGCTGGTGCGCGCCGGCGCCCGCATTCGGCTGACCCAGACCGAAGGCGACGCGGAGCTCGCCGGGCTCGTCGGCGTCCGGCGTCTCGAGGCGGTCATCGAGCGCGGCAGGCGGCGGCTCTCGCAGGCGATCCCGGCGGGCGTCCTCGTCGAGCTGGAGCGCCAGCTCGACCTGATCCACCGCGCCGGCGTGGCGCGGCTGAGCCTCACCTTCGGCAACGTGGTGCTCGAGCCCGCGAGCCGGACGCCCTGGCTGATCGACTTCGACGGCGCCGAAGCCTACCGCTCGACAGATGCCGCCGTCTTCGCCTTCCGCCGCGACCAGGACCGCGCGAAGCTCAACCAGTTCCATGGCCGCGGCCTCCTGACCGAGGGCGGCGCCCGCGCGCTGCTCAGGGAGCGCTTCAAGTCGACGTACGCGCCCCTCGACCTCGGC
This sequence comes from Thermoanaerobaculia bacterium, assembly GCA_036397835.1. GTDB lineage: Bacteria > Acidobacteriota > Thermoanaerobaculia > Multivoradales > J023 > DASWIG01. The sequence continues at coordinate 11,527 of DASWIG010000309.1, read as the reverse complement.
GGCGGCCTGGCGACCCGCGGCTTCTGGTCCGTCGACAGCGGCACCGGGCGCTGGGAGCTCCTGCTGCGCGACGCCCTGGCCGGGCTGATCGAGGGCCGGCGCGTGCTCGACCTCGGCTCGCACCACGGCCTGCTGCCGTTGTCGATGTTGGCCGCGGGAGCGCGCCAGGTGGTGGCCGTGGAGCGCTCGCCCGAGCTGGTGGAGATGGCCCGGCACCTCCACCGGCTCTTCGAGTGGCGTTACATGGGCCGCCTCGACCTCGAGCTGCGCTGCGCCGACATGCGCGCGATCCTGGACGAGGGCTGGGGCGGTTTCGACCTGGTGACGGCGTTCTGCTCGCTCTACTATCTCGAGGAGGACGACATGGCCCGGGTCGTGTGCCGGGCCGCGGAGCTGGCCCCGGTCCTGGTCCTGCAGGCCAAAGTCGACACCCGTTCGCAGGCCGCCGCGGGAAAGGCCGTGAAGTCCTCGGTCCCCTTCCTCCGGGCCCTGCTCGAAAGCCACGGATTCCCGCGGGTGGAGGTGGTGGGGCCGGCGGGATACTCGCGGCCGCTGCTGATCGGCCGGCGTCCTGGAGTCGCGGACGCGTCCGTGAGAGGATAAGGGAGCCGAAGAGACTCGGAGTCCACCGTGCCGTTCCCCCAAGCGTCCGCCCTCGCGATTCCTTCTCCCGGCGGCTTTCCGGCCGGATCGCGGTCCCGCGCCGCCTGGAGGCCGCGCCGGTCGCGGGTGGCGTCCGGCTCGGCGGGGCTCATCCTCTTCATGCTGCTCCACGTGCCGCTGGTCATGGCCGTCCGAGCCAACCCGACCATCGCGACGGCCCATGCCCTGGCCGTCGGCATGGCGGGCCTGGCCGCCCTTGGCCTGCGGACTCCCGAGCGCCTGATCTACGTGATGGGTTACGCCATGGCCTCCGAGCCCCTGTGGCGGATCGGCAAGGCGATGGTCTTCTACGAGTCCGCCAAGTACCTGATCGCCGGCCTTTCGATCCTCGGCATCCTGTGTTTCCGCCTTTCCTCGCGGACCGACAAGACGCCGCTGGTCTATTTCGCGCTCCTCCTCCCGTCGCTGCTGGTCCTGCCGGGGTTCGACCGCCAGCAGATTTCCTTCAACATGAGCGGACCGTTCGCCCTGGCGATGTGTACGCTTTTCCTGAGCGCCTTGAGGGTCTCCACAGAGCAGCTCCGCAAGCTCATCCTGACGATCCTGGCGCCGATCCTGGGCCTGGTCGTGGTCGCCACGTTCGCGACGGTGACCACGGAGGAGCTCGACTACGGCTCCAAGGTCGCCTCCGGCGGCCTGGGCAACAACCAGGCGTCGTCGTACTTCGGTCTCGGCCTGCTGCTCGGCTTCCTGTACCTGTTCGTCGATCGGCGCCAGCGGACGCTGCGGTGGCTGGCGATCGTCGTGGCGATCTGGTGTGGCGCCCAGGCGGCGTTGACGTTCTCGCGCGGCGGCGTGGCCACCGCCGTCGGTGCGATCGCGGCGGCGAGTTTCTTCCTGTTGCGCGACCGGCGCGCGCGGGGCGCCCTCGTGGCGCGGATCGGCCTGCTGGCCGTGCTCGCCGTCTCGGTCGTGGTGCCTCAGCTCAACGCCTTCACCGAAGGCGCCCTGGAGAGACGCTTTACGGACACCCACCTGACGGGACGCGACCGGATCATTGAGGCCGACCTGATCGCGTTCCGCGAGAACCCGCTCTTCGGCGTCGGTCCCGGTGAATCCAAGGCGTACCACGCCCTGACCTTCAGGAGGTCGAGCTCCCACACCGAGTATTCGCGTCTGCTGGCGGAGCACGGCCTCTTCGGCCTGGCGGCGCTGGCGCTGCTGGGCTGGATGGTCTTCCGGCGACTGGTGCGCTCCTCCTCGTCCCTGGGCACGGCGATGGCCGCGGGGTTCACCGTGTGGACTCTGCTCTTCATGTTCCACGCCGCCATGCGGATGGCCGCGGCGTCATTCATCTTCGCTCTGGGCGCCGTCTACCTGGCGACGCAGGACCCGCAGCCGAGCCGCATGCGCTTGCGGCGCCGGAGGACGTTCCAGCCGCCGCGGGACCGGCTTGAGCGAGCACCGCGCTCGGCCGCGGAAAACGGCGCGTGACACGATGCCACCTTCCGGCGCCATGATTCCGTTCAATAACCTGAAACCGCTTGCGGCCATGCTGGCGGCGGAGCTTCACGAGGCCATGCAGCGGGTGGCGGCGAGCGGCTGGTATGTGCTCGGCCCGGAGGTCGAGGCGTTCGAGGCGGAGCTCGCCGCCTACCTCGGACGTCCCCACGCGGTGGCCGTGGCCAACGGCACGGACGCGATCGAGCTGGCGCTACGCGCCGGCGACGTCGGCGCCGGCGACGAGGTGATCACCGTTTCCCACACGGCGATGGCGACGGTCCGCGCGGTGGAGAGGACGGGGGCCAGGCCGGTCCTGGTCGACGTCGACCCCGAGACCCTGACGATGTCGGCCGCCGCGGCGACCGCCGCCGTCGGAGCGCGGACGAAGGCGATCGTGCCCGTGCACCTCTACGGCCATCCGGCCGAGCTCGCGCCTCTCTGTGAGCTGGCCGAGCGGCACCGCCTGCTGCTGCTCGAGGATTGCGCGCAGGCCCACGGCGCCCTCTACCAGGGCAGGAAGGTGGGCGGCTTCGGCCAGATGGCGGCCTTCAGCTTCTACCCGACGAAGAACCTCGGCGCCTTCGGCGACGGCGGCGCCGTGGTCACCGGCGACGCGGCCCTGGCCGCGCGCTTGAGGCGGCTGCGAAACTACGGCGAGACGACGAAGTTCGTCTTCGCGGAGCGCGGGATCAACAGCCGCCTCGACGAGATCCAGGCGGCGGTGCTGCGGGTCAAGCTCGTGCACCTCGACGCCCACAACGACCGCCGCCGCGAGATCGCCCGGATCTATTCGGGCGCGCCGGTCCGCACGCCGACCGAACGGGCGGACGCGCGCCACGTCTACCACCTCTACGTGGTCCGCGGCCCGTTGCGGGACCGCCTCCGCGAGGAGCTCCGGCGCCGCGGCGTGGACAGCGCGATCCACTATCCGGTGCCCGTTCACCTCCAGGCCTCGCACGCCGACCTCGGCTTCCGTGAGGGCAGCCTGCCGGTGACCGAAGGCGCCGTCCGCGAGATCCTCTCCCTACCCCTCTACGTCGGTATGAGCGACGGCGACGCGCGGACGGTCGTCGCCGCCGTCGGCGACAGTCTCGAGGCGCTGGGCGGATGAGCTGGGCTGAGGCGTTCGCGGGCCGCAAGGCCCTGGTCACCGGCGGCATGGGCTTCATCGGCAGCAACCTGGCCATCGAGCTGGCGCGGGCCGGCGCCGAGGTGACCGTCGTCGACGCCATGATCCCGGGCTACGGCGGCAACCTCTTCAACGTCGCGCCGGTGCGCGACGCGGTGACGCTCAACTTCGCCGACATCCGCGACGCCAACACGATGAACTACCTGATCCGGGGCCAGGACTTCGTCTTCCACCTCGCGGGCCAGGTGGATCACGTGCTCAGCCTCACCGACCCGTTCCCGGACATCGACATGAACATCCGCGGCACCGCGGTGGTCATGGAGGCGTGCAAGAAGCACAACCCGGGGGCGCGGGTCATCTATACCGGCACCCGCGGCCAGTACGGCCCGGCGGTGAAGCTGCCGGTCGACGAGTCCGCGCCCACGTCTCCCAAGGGCATCTACGAGATCTCCCGGCTCAGCGCCGAGAAGATCGTACAGGTCTACCACGACATCCACGGCGTCCGCTCGGTGCTGCTGCGCCTGACCAACGTCTACGGCGAGCGGGCGCAGATGCGGCATTCCCGCTACGGGGTGGTGAACTGGTTCGTGCGCCTGGCGATCGACGGCGACGCGATCCAGGTCTTCGGCGACGGCAGCATCCTGCGCGATTACCTCTACGTGGGCGACTGCGTGCGGGCGCTGCTCCAGTGCGCCGCCAGCGACGCCGCCTACGGCGAGGTCTTCAACGTCGGCGTCGACCGGCCCACGACCTTCGTCGAGCTCGCCGAGACTCTGATCGCGGTCGCGGGCAGCGGCTCGTGGCAGTTCGCTCCTTTCTCGCCGGAGCGGAAGGCCCAGGAGCCCGGCGACTACTATTCCGACATCGGCAAGATCCGGCGGCTGGTCGGCTGGAGCCCCACCGTGGGCCTCGAGGAGGGCCTGCGCCGCACCGTCGACTACTATCGCCGCCACCGGAGCGAATACTGGTGACGCGGCCGGACGCTCCCGAGCTCGGCCGCAACGTGGCCCTGGCCGACGACACCCGTCTCGGCCGCGGGGTGAAGGTCGGCAACAACGTCACCTTCTATCCCGGCGTCCGGGTGGGCGACGGCTGCGTCGTCTTCGACGGCGCCGTCGTCGGCCGCCCGCCGAGGCCCACGGCCAACCTCACCCGCGCGCCCGCGGCGGAGCCGCTCGGCGTCGAGATCGGCGAGGGGTGCGTCGTCGGCTGCAATGCCGTCCTCTACCATGGCGTGACCCTCGGCCGCGAGGTCCTGATCGGCGACCTGGCGTCCCTGCGCGAGGGCTGCAGGCTCGCCGACCACGTCGTCTTCGGCCGCGGGGCGATGGCCATGTACGATGCCTCGGTCGGCGCCCGGACGCGGATCATCGACGGCGCCGTGCTGACCGGCGGAATGACCGTCGAGGAAGACGTCTTCATCGGGCCCAACGCCTGCAGCATCAACGACGACGAGGTCTACCTGAAGCGGTTCGGCCTCGTGCCCTTCGCCGTCGCGGGTCCCACGGTCCGCCGCTTCGCGGTGATCGGCGCGGGCGCCAACCTGGCGTCGGGCGTCGAGGTCGGCATGGGGGCGATCGTCGCTCCCGGCGCCATGGTGACGCGTGACGTGCCGCCGTGGACGGTGGTAGCGGGCGTGCCGGCGGCGCGGATCCGCGACGTCGATCCCGACCACCGGCGGAGGCTGCTCGAGCACTTCGAGCTGCTCGGACCCGAGGACGAGCGCCAGCGATGAGCCGGATCTCCATCGTCGTCCCCGTCTACCACAACGCGCGCAGCCTGCCGCGTCTGCTCGACGCCTTTCGGGCGCTCGCGGCGCGGCATCCGGACGACGCCTTCCAGTTCGTCTTCGTCGACGACGGCTCGGGCGACGATTCCTATCCGGTGCTGCTGGAGCTGGCCCGCGGCGAGCCGCGCGTCAAGGTGGTGAAGCTCTCGCGCAACTTCGGCTCGAATCCGGCGATCCTGGCGGGGCTCGAGCAGGCCACGGGCGACGCCGTGGTGGCGATCGCCGCGGACCTCCAGGATCCGCCCGAGCTGATCGACGACATGCTGGCGCTGTGGCGCCAGGGCCGCAAGGTGGTGCTGGCCGCCCGGCGCCAGCGCGACGACCCGTGGCCCGGCGCCCTCGTCGCCGACGCGTTCTACGCCCTCTTCCGGCGCTTCGCCGTCGCCACCATGCCGAAGCGGGGCTTCGACTTCTTTCTCGTCGACCGCCAGGTCTGCGACCTGATCAACGGCATGGACGAGAAGAACGTCTACCTGATGGGCCTGATCCTGTGGCTGGGGTTCGAGCCGGCCACGATCCACTACGACCGCCGGGGGCGCGAGGAGCGTTACGGACGTTCCATGTGGAGCCTGGCGAAGAAGGTCAAGTATTTCATCGACGCGTTCGTGGCCTTCTCGTACCTGCCGGTCCGCGCCGCCGCGCTCATGGGAATCGTGCTCAGCGCCGGCGGCGTCCTCTACGCGGCGGTCGTCGTCCTCACCCGCTTCCTCTTCGCTTACGAGGCGCCGGGCTGGGCCTCGATCATGGTCGTCCTGCTGGTGGTTTCGGGCGCGCAGCTCCTGACCCTCGGCATCCTCGGCGAGTACGTCTGGCGCAGCCTCGACGAGGCGCGTCCGCGGCCGCGATTCATCGTCGAGAACATCGTCGAGGGCTCGGAGACAGTGACGGCCGGTGACGGGTCAACGAGCGAGGAACCCGGGTGAGAGCCGACGTCCTGCCTCTCCTGCGGTGCCCGGTCTGTGCCGCCGGCGACCTCGCGATCTCGGTCTTTCGCCCCGGCGAGAGCGGCGAGGTCGGCGAGGGCGTCGTGTGGTGCCGGGCCTGCCGCCGCTGGTTTCCCGTCGAGGACGGTTTGCTCGACCTGCTCGTCGGCGACCTCGCCTACGAGGAGGATCGGCAACGCTTCGCCGCGACGTGGTCCGGGCGGCTTGCCGGCCTCGGCCTGGCGGCGGCCGAACCGCCATCCGGCGAGAGCCCGCAGCGCCTGCAGAGCGTGCAGCAGGGGCATTTCGACTGGTACGCCCGAAACGACACCCAGAGCTACCGGCAATACGAGGAGATGCCGTTCTGGCGGGCCGCGGACCGCATCGCCTTCACCCCCTGGCGCGAGGAGGTCCGGCCGGGCGCCAGGCTGCTGGACGTTGGCTGCGCCCAGGGCCGCAGCACCTTCAAGCTCCTCGACCTCGACCTCGACGTCGTCGCCTTCGACGTGTCGAAGCTCCTGGTGCGCCAGGCCATCGAACGCCGCCGCCGAAACGGCTGCCGGGCGAGGGTCACGTTCCTGGCCGCCGACGGTGCCCGGTTCCCGTTCGTCGACGACGCTTTCGATCACGTCCTGGTCTACGGCGTGCTCCACCACCTTCCCGACCCGGGCGAGGCGTGCCGCGAGGTGGCCCGCGTCCTCCGAGGCGGGGGCACTTACTTCGGCTCCGAGAATAATCGAACGGCCCTGCGCGCTCTGTTCGACGTCGTCCAGAAGTGGTGCCCCCTGTGGCACGAGGAAGCCGGCCCCGATCCGTTGATCGGGAAGCGGGAACTCGAGCGCTGGTTCGCCGGCTCGGGCGTCGAGATCACCACCCGCTCGAGCGTCTTCCTCCCGCCCCATCTGATCAACGCCTTCTCCGCGGAGAGCGGCTACCGGCTGCTTGCCTTCTTCGATCGCGTAGGGCGCGCCCTGGGCCCCCTGGGTCGTCACGGCGGCCTGATCCTCGTCCACGGCGTCAAGGGCGAGCTCCGGTCGTCGGAAGGGGGTTGAGATGCCGGCGCGCGCTCTGGCCCGGCTCGTCTACGGCGACGGAGCATGGCGGCTCCTCGTCATCTCGACTTTCGGCCTGGTCTACGCCTGCTCGCTGAGCCTGGTCTACGTCGAGGGCGACGACGCGCGGTCCATCGCTTTCCACGCCCTCGGCCGCGATCCGGCAATCCAGCCTCCCTATGCCGTCTACCAGAGCATGATGGACGTGGCCTTGCGCCTCCTTCCGGCCGACGAGCCTATTCTTCGCGTCAGCGCCGTGCTGCTGAGCAGCGCGGCGGCGGTGCTCTGCGTGCTGCTGCTGCTGGAGCTGACGTTCGACTGGCTGGGAGACATTTCGCCGCGGAGGAGGAGCCTGATCGCGCTCGCGGTGTTGCTGGCGAGCCCGGAGTTTCTTTATCTCGGCCTCGTCTACATTCCCAACGTCGTTTCGCTTTCTCTGGTGCTGACGGCGCATCTCCTTCTGCGCCGCGGCAGCGATCCGGCGAGCCGCCGCGGCAAAATGACGGTCGTGGCCTCGGCGGTCGTCTTCGGCCTCGGGGGCGCCTGCCGTTGGGACATGATGGTCTACGGCGCCGTCATCGTGGCTGACTACGTCCTCGGCCACGGACGACCCCGCGCCCGGATGGCCTGGGCCGCCGGCTGGAGCGCCGCTGCCGTCGCGGCCTTCCTGGCGAGCATCTGGGTGAGCGGCTACAGCCCGCTCGCCCTGGCGCGGCTCGTCGGGTGGGGCTACGCCGTCGCCTCGGGTCAAGACCTCTATTCGCGGTCCTTCGATCTGAAGTCGATGCTCTACCTCCAATCGCTCGCATCGCCGGCCTTCGTTCTGTTCGCCGCCGTAGGCTGGGCCAGCCTCGCCGCCCGGCGCCGCCCGCTGGCCGTCCTCGCCTTCGTCAGCGTCGTACTCGTCGCGGGCTGGATTCCGCAAGGGATTCCCAAGTACCTGCTGCCCGCCGCTCCCGCCGCCGTGGCCTGCACGGCTACAGGGCTCCTGGTCCTGTGGGACCTGGGTTCGAACCGCCGGGCGTTCTCGCCGGCCCTGCGCGCGGCGTTCGTGGCCCTGATGCTCGCGCCGTGGATCGTCGGGATCCGCGTCGACGCCCCCGACGTCTCGTGGGGTCCGGGCTTCGAGACGCGCCTGCCCGGCCGCGAGGTCGCCGGGCCGGTGGGTGGCCTCGTCTATCGGGCCGGGAGCCGGCGCGCGTGGCCGGCGATCGGCGCCGGGCTGGCGCTGCCGACCTCGGAAGGTCCCCGTCCACTCGGAGGCCACTCGGCGGCGCTGCTGGGAGGCGGCTGGCGCCGGCTCACTCGCGAGCTCGACCGCGAGCGTCGCGAGGCCTTCGCGCTCGCCTACGACATGGACGTGCCGCTGCTGCAACAGCACGGTGAGGGTTTCGTGAGCCAGCTCGTGGGCATGGGCTTCACGACGGCGGATCCCTCACCCAGGATCGAGAAGAACGATATCGAAGGCCCTTCGGTGAGGATCTTCTACGGTCCGGGCGGCAGCGAGCTGGTTCTCCTGCGCTGCCTGCGGCAGTCCTCGCTGACGCGGGGAGGCGAAGAGCTCGACCGGTTGCGCGCCGTCGCCGGCGACAGGGTCGTCATCTATGCCATGGGAGAGACCATCCGGGAGGTCTACGCGAGGAGCCCCAGCGCCGTTCAGCTCCTTGGCTCGACCTCCGCCATCCTCGACCTCGACCGCCTGGGGCGGGCGATCGCCGAAAGCCCGGCAGCCGACGGAGATTGAGCCGAACACCGCCGCAGACCCGCCAGGACGATCAGCGTCACGGCCGCGGCGACTCCGAGGGTGATGCCGAAACCCTCCCAGCTCAGCCATGGTCCGAAGTTCATGAAGAACCATTGCGCGGGAAAGGCCGCTGTCGGCTTGAAGTCGGAAGCCGCGACGTCGAGGGGGAAGTACAGTTTGGTGCCGACGAGGGACGCCGCGGCGAACGCGGCGAGGATTCGCTTCGGGCTCGCAAGGGCGCGCGCCGCCAAGCAGACGGCGGCCACGATCAGCGGATAGGAGAAGCTGTGGTGCCTGCTCTCCGAGTCGAGCGCGAAGAACAGAGCGAGAAGAACGCAGGCGTGGAGGCCGGCGCCGATCTCCGCGCAACGCCCCAGCCCGTTCCTCAGGCACACCAGGATCAGCAGGAAGGACGGCCCGAAGTACGAGACGTGACTGATCAGGAAAACCCCGGGCTTCGCGATCGACCAGCGAAAACAGCTTCCGAAATACCGCAACAGCGAGAAATGGTGGCGCTCGAGGCCATAGGTCGCCACGATGGCCGATTTCGCCGCCATGAGCAGGACCATGACGAGCACGCCGGCCGCCAGCCACTTGAGGTCCAGGCTCGCGAGAGCGACCGGCGGCCGCAGACGCGTGCCCTGCCAGAAGACGTACGCGAGGTAGGCCAGCGCGATGCCAAGGGCGAGCAGGACCAGGGGATCGCCAAGGCTCCTCCCGTCGTACTCGACGACGTAGACGTAGGCGCCGAGGGCCGCGGCAAGGCCCGCGGACGTGAGCGCCGCCCGCTCGCCGGCGCCGGCGCGCACCGTCGCGGCGTCGTCCTTCGGAAACGCCAACAAGAGCAAGATGAAGATACAGCCGATCGGCCACGTGAAGAACCCGAGCGCAAGACACGCCAGCAGGACGAGCTTTCGATCCCGCAAATACGCGTGAACGGCGAGCAGCCCGAGAAGCCATCCGGACGAGTCGGTGAGCGTGGGGTAGTACGGCATCATCTTGAGGCTCTGGCTGTTGACGGCCAGGGCGCAGACGCCGAGCCAGTAGATCCAGCGGTCGAGCCCGATCAGGCCCGAGACCTTGAGCCACAGGATCAGGCCGAGAGAGAGGAGCAACGAATCGTAGACAAAGAATGCGGTATAAACCTCCGAAGCGGTTTCCAGCGGAAGGCCCAAGGCCCTCGTGCACGAGAAGACGACGAAGCTCGGGAGCAGCCGGTTGACGTGGTAGTCCTTGACGGCCGCGGATTCGAGCAGCGAGAAGAAGTCCCGGGCCAGCTCGCCGTAGAGCCTGCCGTCGAAGCCGAAGCCGCCCTTCGCGGCGATCCGAGGGCCCAGATGGTAGTAGAACATCAGGTAAACGGCGAGCAGGGCGAAGGGCAGGAACCTGTCCCAACCGGATCGGCGCTCGATCATGAAAGGATGATATACCCGGCTTCGATCCTCGGAGGCCGACGACGCCCATGACGCACACCCCCGGCAAGCGGACGAGATCGCGGTTCTCCGGCCTGCTCGCACGGTTGGCCCTGCTGGCGGCGAGCCTGGTCGCCTGTTTCCTGTTCCTGGAGATCGTCTTCAGGGTGATCGTACCGTCCAATCCTCCGGGAACGACCTATGGCAAGGCGGTCGCCAAGAGCACCTTCGGCTTCCGCGACCGCGAGCTCGAGGTGCCGAAGCCGGAGGGCACCTACCGCATCGTCATGCTCGGCGACTCGTTCGCCTGGGGCGTGGGGCTCGACGTGGAGCAGGCGCTGCCGGAGGTGCTGGAGACGATGCTCGCCGCGTCCGTCACGAGCGGCACGATCGAGGTCGTCAACGCCGCCGAGCCGGGCTTCAACACCGTCGAGGAGCTCAACCTGCTCAGCGAGCGGCGCGCCGCGCTCGAGCCCGACATGGTGCTCCTTATCTACAACTTGAACGACATCGAGTACCTGCCCGAGCTCAGCGAGAGGACGTACGAGAACGAGCCCACGCCGGTCGTCGAGCTGGACCCCGGCGAGGACGTCACCAAGTATTCTCGCAACGCCGGGTTCCGCGGTTTCGTGCTCGCCCTGGAACGGCATTCGATGCTGGTGCGGTTCATGGTGCCGAGGATGGGCGCCCTGCTGCGCCGGCTCGGATTGATCGAAAGCGTCGAGTTCTCCTGGGTGGAGAAGATCTACCAGGGATTCTCCGACGACAATCCGGGCTGGCTCGAATCGAAACGGGCCCTTGCCGAGATCGCCGGCCTGTGCCGCGAGAGCGGCTGCCGTTTTGTGGTCGCCGTTTATCCGCTCTTTGCCGACCTCGAGAGCTACAAGGGCAGAGGCGCGCACCAGAAAGTCCTGGAATTCTGTCGCGAGCAAGGTATCGAGGCGGTGGACCTCCTCCCGATCTTCGAGAACACCCGCACCCGCTCCCACTGGATCAACTTCATGGACTCCCATCCCAACGCGGCGGCGCACCGCGCCGTGGCGGAGAGGCTGCTGCCGGTGGTGCGGGAGCGGCTGCCGGACAGGTATTCCGCGCCGTGACGTCGACGTGGAAGCGGCTGAAGGGCCTGCCGGGGCGTCTCCTCCTCCTGGCCGTGGCGACGGCGGTGGCGCTGCTGGCGGCGGAAGCCCTGGTGCGCTGGCTCGCTCCGCAGCAGCTCATCCGGCTGCGGCCCGACGTGTGGACGCCGGATCACGAGGGCCTCGGATGGCGCATGGCGCCCCACCTCGACACCGTGGTCAACACCGGCGAGCGGGACGTGGTGCTGCGCACCGACGCCGACGGCCATCGCGTCGGCGCTCCTTCGGCTCCC
>DASWIG010000308.1:0-11478 GCA_036397835.1 Thermoanaerobaculia bacterium | reverse complement strand
TTTCGCCGGCGGCGGTTCCCTGCCGCTCGAGGCCCAGCGGCTCGGGCTCGAGGCGTACGCCAGCGACCTCAACCCGGTGGCGGTGCTCATCAACAAGGCGATGATCGAGATCCCGCCGAAGTTCGCGGGGCGTCCGCCGGTGAACCCGGAAGCGCGGGCGGCGGCCGAGCTGGCGACGCGGAAGTGGAAGGGCGCCGAGGGTCTGGCGGAGGACGTTCGCTACTACGGAGAGTGGATGCGGGACGAGGCAGAGAAGCGCATTGGACATCTGTACCCGAAAGTGGAGGTCACGGCGGAGATGGCGCAGGAACGGGCCGACCTGAAGCCCTACGTGGGGCGCGAACTCACCGTGCTTGCCTGGCTCTGGGCACGAACGGTGAAGAGCCCCAATCCAGCCTTTGCGGCGGTCGACGTGCCTCTCGTTTCCAATTTCATGGTTTCCACTAAGTCCGGCCAGGAGGCATACGTCGAGCCGCTAATTGAAGGTACGGGCTACCGCTTCACGGTGAGGGTAGGAAAGCCCAAGAACACCGAGACGGCCCAGAATGGCACAAAACTGGGGCGTGCGAATTTCTACTGCATACTCTCCGATACCCCGATCTCGAGCGACTACATCAAGGCCGAAAGCCAAGCTGGGCGTATGGGTGCGCGGCTGATGGCTATCGTCGCCAAGGGAAACGGTAGGCGTGTTCACCTACCACCGACAGAGGCGCCCGAGGCCGCTTGGCAGCAAGCGAAGCCGGAATGGAAGCCGGATGTCGAGTTCCTCCGACAAGCGCTCGGCTTCCGGGTCGGCAACTACGGCATGACGAGGTGGAGCGATCTCTTCACGTCGCGCCAGCTCGTGGCACTGACAACGTTCTCCTCACTCGTGGCCGAGGTTCGCGATCGCGTTAAGCGCGACGTGTGCTTCGCGGGCTTACCTGACGATTCGAGGGCATTGGCTAATGGCGGCAGCGGTGCCGCAGCCTACGCCGATGCGTTGGGTGTCTACTTGGGGCTGGTCGTCAGTAAGGAAACCGTCTTTCTTGTCACACAGGCTCGCTGGAGATCTGGTGAGAACAAGTCTGCTCCGGCGTTCGGCCGGCAGGCCCTGCCAATGGTTTGGGACTATGCCGACGTGAATCCGTTCGCAGGAGCCGGTGGTGATTTCGCTGGGATAGTAGATGGCGTCCGCAAGACCCTCGAGAACGGCCCACGTATTGGATCAGGTGCTTCGAGGCAAATGGATGCGAGGATACAACGGCTCAGCAACTCGAAAGTCATCTCCACCGACCCACCGTACTATGACAACGTCGGCTACGCGGACCTCTCCGACTACTTCTACGTCTGGTTGCGCCACTCACTAAAGGCAGTCTTTCCAGACCTCTTCGCGACCCTTGTGGTGCCGAAGGCGGAGGAATTGGTTGCCACGCCCTACCGACACGGCGGTAGGGAAAAGGCTGAAGCGTTCTTTCTCACCGGCATGACGGAGGCCATGCATCGCCTCGCTGAACAGGCACACCCGGCGTTCCCGGTGACCATCTATTACGCATTTAAGCAGTCCGAAGGTGACGATATCGAAGGCATAGCCAGCACCGGCTGGGAGACGTTTCTCGACGCAGTAATTCGGGCGGGATTCGCGGTGAGTTGCACATGGCCGGTGCGAACTGAAGGTAGAACACGCATGCGTGGCATGAGTAGCAACGCGCTCGCATCCAGCATCATCCTTGGATGTCGCCCGCGCCCAACGAACGCCACCGCTACCCGTCGCGAGTTCCTCACCGCCCTGAAGACCGAGCTCCCAGCCGCCCTCATCCATCTCCAGCGCGGCAACATCGCCCCGGTGGACCTTGCCCAAGCCGCCATCGGCCCCGGCATGGCGGTCTACACCCGCTACGCCAAGGTCCTCGACGCCGATGGCCAGCCGCTCCCCGTCCGCGAGGCCCTCGCCCTCATCAACCAGACCCTCGACGAGGTCCTCGCCGAGCAGGAAGGCGACTTCGACGCCGACACCCGCTGGGCGCTGGCGTGGTTCGAGCATTCAGGCTTCGCCGAGGGCGAGTACGGCGTGGCCGAGACGCTCTCGAAGGCCAAGAACACCAGCGTCGCCGGCATGGTCGCGGCGGGCGTGGTCGCCGCCAAAGGCGGCAAGGTCCGCCTGCTGCGTCCCGACGAGCTGCCCGCCACCTGGGATCCCACGACCGACGCGCGTCTCACCGTGTGGGAGACGGTCCACCAGCTTGTCCGCGTGCTCGAAGCGGGCGGCGAGAGCGCGGCGGCGGCGCTGGTGGAGAAACTCGGCAACAAGGCCGAGGTCGCCCGCGAGCTGGCCTACCGTCTCTACACCGTGTGCGAGCGCAAGAAGCGCGCCCAGGAGGCGCTGTCCTACAATGGCCTCGTGCAGAGCTGGCCGGAGATCACGCGTCTGGCGCGGGAAGGCGCCGAAACGCCCCAGCCGTCGCAGTTGGAGCTGCTGTAGGGAGAAGGGCGATGAAACGACTGCCACTCGATCAGGAAACGCTGGTGCGCCTATGCCGGCGCCATCACATCGTCCGGCTCTCGCTCTTCGGCTCGGTGCTCAAGGGCCGCGATCGGCCCGACAGCGACGTCGACTTGCTGGTGGAGTTCGAGGCTGGCAAGGCGCCTGGCCTGCTGGGCCTGGCGGCCATCGAGGCAGAGCTCGCGGCCCTCTTGGGCGGGCGCCGGGTAGACCTTCGCACGGCTCAGGATCTGAGCCCACACTTTCGGGCCGAGGTGACCGGCTCGGCCGAGGTGCAGTATGCAGCATGAGGACCGCGTCCGCTTGCTGCACATGATCGAGAGTGCGGAAACGGCGCTGGAGTTTGTTTCGGGCCGGCAGCGGGCCGATCTGGACACCGACCGTATGCTCCTCTTTGCCCTGGTGCGCGCGATCGAGGTGGTCGGCGAAGCCGCGGGCAGGATCTCGGAAGCCGCGCGAGCCGCGGCACTGGCGCGGGAAGGCGCCGAAACGCCTCAGCCGTCGCAGTTGGAGCTGCCCGCGAACTAAGCTGGAGACTTGATGACCACACTGATTGAGCTCTTGGAAGAGGACCTGACCGAGTATGAGATCGAGTACCGTGTTCACGCAACGCGGCGAATGTTTGAACGACAGCTCCACAGCGAGGACGTCGAGCATGTCTTGGGAACAGGTCGGATCATCGAGCGTTATGACGTCGACCTTCCCTTGCGCCGGCTCCTGATCAGCGGACGAGGCTCAATGAGACAGGCACTGCACGTCGTCGTCGTCGTGAATCTCTCGGAGAAGCGACTGAGTGTGATTACCACTTACGAGCCCGACCCACGGCAATGGTCGACCCCTGATACCCGGAGGCAACCATGAATTCCACGAAATGCGCGGTTTGCGCTAATGGTAACACAGAAGAGGGCTTCGTGACCGTGACGTTGGAGCGCGGATCTACCCTCTTGATCTTCAGAAACGTACCCGCTCGCATTTGCAGCAACTGTGGCGAAGAGTTTATCTCTGCGGACGTCAACAGAGCGCTTCTTCAGCGTGCGGAAGAGGAGTATAGGCGAAACGTCCAGCTCGAGTTACTCGATTTCGCCGCGTGACGTCGCCCGGGTGCTGGAGAAACGGGCCGTGGAGCACGGCTCGCCGCCGCTCGAGCTCGCCTTCTTCCGCCAGTCTGATCGAGAGCGAGGGAGATTGAAAAAATGGCCGCCACCAACCACGAACGCGTCGGCAAGGCGCTGGAGCTGCTCAAGTCCGGGCTCGGCCCCTTCGTCGAACGCGAGCTCCGAAGCTCTTACGCGGACCGCGCCGACGCCGAGGCGCGGCGTTTCATGGGCGACGACCGCCTGCTCGCGGAGCAGCCGGTCACGGCGTGGGACGCGGCGGCGCTGCTCAAGCTCATGTGGGAGGCCTGGAACAGCGTCTTCCGCAAGACGCTCGGGCACGCCGAGCGCAGCCTGGTCAGCGAGCTGCGCGACCACCGCAACGAGTGGGCCCACCAGAAGACGTTCACGAGCGACGACGCCTACCGCGCGCTCGACTCGGCGGGGCGGCTGCTCACCGCGGTGTCCGCCCCCGAGGCCGAACAGGTCGAGAAGATGAAGATGGAGCTCCTGCGCCTGCGCTTCGACGAGCAGGTGCGGGGAGAGCGGCGCAAGAGCGCCGGCACCGCCATCGAGAGCGCGGCGGCGGGGAGCCTCAAGCCCTGGCGCGAAGTGGTGACGCCGCACCAGGACGTGGCCAGCGGACGCTACCAGCAGGCCGAGTTCGCCGCCGACCTGTGGCAGGTCTTCCTGGGCGAAGGGACCGCCGAATACCGGGAGCCGGTCGAGTTCTTCCGCCGTACCTTCCTCACCGAGAGCCTGAGACGCCTGCTGGTGGGCGCGGTCGAGCGTCTCACCGGCCGCGGCGGCGATCCGGTCGTCCAGCTCCAGACCAACTTCGGGGGCGGCAAGACGCACTCCATGCTGACGCTCTACCACCTGTTTTCCGGCACGCCGCCGAGCGAGCTCGCCGGCGTCGACGCCGTGATGCGGGAAGCCGGCGTGGACGAGCTCCCTGCCGTGCGCCGGGTGGTGCTGGTGGGCAACCGGATCTCGCCCGGCAACCCGGTCACCAAGCCCGACGGTACCGTGGTGCGCACGCTCTGGGGCGAGCTCGCCTGGCAGCTCGGCGGCCGGGACGCCTTCGCCCGCCTCGCCGCCGACGACGAGCGGGCCACCAGCCCCGGCGACGTGTTGCGCGAGCTCTTCAAGCAGCACGGCCCGTGCCTCGTGCTGATCGACGAGTGGGTGGCCTACGCGCGCCAGCTCCACGAGGAGAGCGATCTGCCGGCGGGCAGCTTCGAGACCCAGTTCACCTTCGCCCAGGTGCTCACCGAGTCGGCCAAGCTGGCGAACAACTGTTTGCTGGTGATCAGCCTGCCGGCCTCGGACACCGCCGCCTCGCCCCACGCCCGGGCCGACGACGTGGAGGTGGGGGGGCAGCGCGGGCGCGAGGCCCTCGACCGCCTGCGCAACGTGGTGGGTCGCGTGGAGGCGTCGTGGCGTCCGGCGAGCGCCGAGGAGGGATTCGAGATCGTGCGGCGTCGGCTGTTCCAGCCGTTGGCCGATCCGGCGCAGTTCAAGGACCGCGACGTGGTGGCGCGGGCCTTCGCCGACCTCTACCGCACCCAGCACCAGGAATTCCCGCCCGAGTGCCACGACGCCGACTACGAGAAGCGGCTCAGGGCGGCCTATCCGATCCACCCGGAGGTCTTCGACCGGCTTTATTCAGACTGGTCGACGCTGGTGAAGTTCCAGCGCACCCGCGGGGTGCTGCGGCTGATGGCGGCGGTGATCCACAGCCTGTGGGAGAAGGGCGACAGGAACCCGCTGATCCTGCCGGCGAACGTCTCGATCGACGATCCGAGAGTGGCGTTCGAGCTGACGCGTTACCTCTCCGACAACTGGGCGCCGGTGATCGAGAAAGACGTGGACGGCCCGAGCTCGCTGCCGCTGCGGCTCGATGCCGAGGTGCCGAACCTGGGCAAGTACCATGCGACGCGGCGGGTGGCGCGCACCATCTACCTGGGCTCGGCGCCCACCGCCACGGCCGCCCACCGCGGCCTGGAGGACCGTCGGGTGAAGCTCGGCTGCGTGATGCCGGGCGAGTCGCCGGCGGTCTTCGGCGACGCCCTGCGCCGGCTGGCGGGCGCCGCCACCTACCTTTACCAGGACGGTCCGCGCTACTGGTACTCGACGCAGCCCACGGTGACCAAGCTGGCGGAGGACCGCGCCGAGCAGCTCAAGCGCGATCCCGACCAGGTCGTGCAGGAGCTGGAGAAGCGGTTGCGCGCCGACCTGCGCCAGGTGGGCGAGCTCAGCCGCGTCCACGCCTTGCCGCGGTCGAGCCACGAAGTGCCCGACGAGCTCGAGGCGCGGCTGGTCGTGCTCGGACTCGACCATGCCTACGGCAAGGAGCCGGGAAACGCCGCCGAGACCGAGGCGCGGGCGATCTTCGAGTGGCGCGGCAGCACTCCCCGCGTCTTCCGCAACGCGCTCGTCTTCCTCGCCGCGGACCGGCTGCGTCTCCAGGACCTCGACGAGGCCGCCCGCGGCTATCTCGCCTGGGAGTCGATCCTGCGCGAGAAAGAGCAGCTCGACCTTTCGCCGCACCAGGTGAAGCAGGCCGAGACGCGGCTGGAGAGCGCCGACGGCACCGTGACGGCGCGTTTGCCCGAAACGTACCAGTGGCTCCTGGCGCCGGTGCAAGCGTCGCCCCAGGCGGCCGTCGAGTGGCAGGCGCTGCGGCTCACCGGCAAGGATCCGCTGGCCGTGCGCGCCGGCAAGAAGCTCAAGGGCGGCGACGCTCTGCGCACGGCGATGGCGGGAACGGTATTGCGTCACGAGATCGACAAGGTGCCGCTCTGGCGCGGCGATCACGTCGCCGTGAAGCAGCTCGTCGAGGACTTCGCGAGCTACCCCCACCTTCCCCGCCTCAAAGACCCGGCGGTGCTGATCGGCGCCGTCCGCGACGGTCTCGGCCTGCTCACCTGGGAGCGCGACACCTTCGCCTTTGCCGACAGCTT
This sequence comes from Thermoanaerobaculia bacterium, assembly GCA_036397835.1. GTDB lineage: Bacteria > Acidobacteriota > Thermoanaerobaculia > Multivoradales > J023 > DASWIG01. The sequence goes on along the minus strand of DASWIG010000308.1, from coordinate 4,936 downwards.
CGACGAGGCCGCCGGCCGCTATCTGGGATTGCGTGGCGGGCAGCACGTGGCCCTGAGCGAGAGCGAGCCGTTCGGCCTGCTGGTGAAGCCCGAGGTGGCGCGCAGGCAGTTGGAGGCCGAGACCGTCGGACCGTCCGCCGAGACGTCCGCCTCGGTCACCGCCGGCGGGCAAGGACCCGCGGCCGCGTCGGACGAGGACGGTGGCCCGAGGCCGCCGAAACGGCCCAGACGGTTCCACGGCACCGTCACCCTGGACGCGGCGCGCGTCGGGCGCGACGCGGGTCGAATCGCCGACGAGGTGATCGCGCACCTGGTCGGCCTGGACGGCGCCAGGGTGACGGTGACGCTGGAGGTGGCAGCCGAGATGCCGGCCGGCGCTCCGGAGCACGTCGTCCGCGCGGTCACGGAGAACAGCCGGACGCTGGGATTCACGAGCCAGGGATTCGAGGATGAATAGCCTCGCGAGGGTCAGCCGCGCGGCTTGACGCCGACCATCCCGAAGTCGCGGCAGCCGAAGAGCAGGTCGTCGAGGAGGTCGCGCAGCCGGTTGACGTGGTCGGCGAGGGCCTGCTGCTCGTCGGGCAGGGAGGCCAGGTCGATCTCCGGCAGCCGCTCGTCGTCGGGGAAGGGGTGGAGGTCGACGCGGTGGACCGGCTCGAAGCCGGCCTCGCGGAAGGTGACCTCGAGGCTCGCCGGGTGGACCGGACGCGCGTGGGTCGGGTCGATCCAGAAGTTGCGGGCCGCCGTGACCAGCGACAGCGGGCTCGGCGTCTCCAGGATCAGGACGCCGCCGGGGCGCAGCGCCCGCCACGCCAGGCGCACCAGGCGCTCGAGCGTCGACGCGGGCAGGTGCTCCACGACGTGGAACGAGACGACGGCCCCCAGCGTCGCCTCGCCGACGCCGGCGAGGTAGGCGAAGAGGTCGGCCTGCTCGGCCGCCAGCCCCTGATCGCGGCAGCGGGCCACCATCTCGCCGCTGGCGTCGACGCCGCGCGCCGCCACGCCGTGGCGCGCCAGCACCGCGAGGGCCTCGCCGCGTCCGCAGCCGAGGTCGAGCACCTCGCCGGGCAGGCCCGCGAGGTAGGGCAGGTAGGCCGCCACGCGCCCCTCGATCTCCTCCTCGGAGCCGCGCCAGCGGCGCTCGAGCTCGACGTACTCCTGCTCCCGCTGGACGCGCCGCAGCTCGCCCGCCGGCGCCGCGTCGGCCGCGGCGATGAGGGCGCCGAGGCGGTGCCAGAGGTCGCGGGCCTCGCGGCGGTAGCGGTCGAGCTTCTGGTCGGCGCGGGCGAAGAGGGCGTCGTTGTGGGCCATGACGTCGGCCGTCGAGCGGGCGAGGCGGCGGTCGAGCCCCTCGATGAGCCTGGCGTGGGCCTCGATGGCGCCCTGGTGCTCGCGCAGGGCGCGCTCGAAGTCGTCCTGGCGCTCGCGCAGGTGGGCGCGCTCTACGCGCTCGCGTTCCACGGTCTCGAGCAGGATCAGGTTGAAGACCCTCTGGCGGTCCCAGAGGTCGGCCGTCGCGCCCTTGACGAGAGGGCGCAAGAGGCGCTTCAAGACGACGACGAAGCGGCCGAGAAGGCCGCCGCGGCCGCGGACGGGGAAGGGGTGGTCCCCCGTCCACAGCCAGGCCCAGCGCTCGAGGTCGCGGGTCGGCTCGCCGAGGAAGAGGTCGATCGAGGCTTCGGCGGGCGCCTTCTCGTCGCTCGGCACCCCTAGCCTTCTTCGGCCGCCACCACCGAGACGGTGACCTCGGCGACGACCTCGGGGTGGAGGTCGATCGCCACCTTGTGGTCGCCGAGGGTCTTGAGGCCGTGGGCGGCCACGCCGAGGTCGATCTTGCGCTTGTCGACGGTGACGCCCTTCCTGGCGAGCGCCTCGACGACCTCGGCCGCGGTGACCGAGCCGTAGAGGGTCTCGCTCTCGCCCACCCGCTTGGCGATGGTGACCTTGAGGCCTGCGAGGTGGGCGGCGATGGCGGCCGCTTCGTCGCGCGCCTTGGCGTGGACGGCGTCGATCTTCTTGCGCTGCTGGTCGAAGAAGGCGATGTTGGCGCGCGACTTGGCCAGGGCGATGCCCTGCGGCAAGAGGTAGTTGCGCGCGTAACCCGGCTTGACCCGCACGACTTCGCCGCGGCGGCCGAGCTGGCGCATGTCCTGGAGCAGAATCACTTCCATGGCCGTGCCTCCTCTAGTCGGCGGAGAAGGGGACGAGGGCCAGGTGACGGGCCCGCTTGATGGCTTTGGCCAGCATGCGCTGGTGCCGCGACGAGGTGCCGGAGATGCGCCGCGGCAGGATCTTGGCGCGCTCCAGGATGTACTGCTGAAGGAGCTTCACGTCCTTGTAATCGATGTACTCGATGCCTTCGACGGTGAACTTGCAGACCTTGCGCCGACGGTAGAAGACCTTCTTGCGCCCCACGTTGTCGTTTCTCGCGCGCTTCATGCTGCCGTCTCCTCGGTTTGCGGCGGTTTCTTGCGCTGCTTGGCCTTGGTGGCGGCGCGCTTCAGGTCGAGGTCGGTGCGCACCACGAGGTAGCGCAGGACGGCCTCGTTCTGCATCAGGTTGCGCTCGATGTCGGTCCAGGTGACGGACCCTTCGGAGGCGACGAAGTAGAAGACGTACTTGCCTTCGTTGAGCTTGTGGATCGGGTAGGCGAGCTTGCGCTTGCCCCAGTTGTCGACTTCGGTGACGTTGCCGCCGGCCGCCGCGATCATGTCGCGGTACTTGCCGACCAGCTCCTGGACCGCCTCGTCGCTTTGCCGCGGATCGAGGACGAGGCCCAGCTCGTAGGTTCGCGCCATCGTTGACCTCCCTATGGCCTGTCGGTCCCGCTGTCGGTGCGGAACAGAGAGGTGGTGTGTGGTGTGCGCCCGGCGGCGGACCGGCCGCCGCCGGAGAAACCTGCGTATTCTACGGGTTTTCAGCGAAAAGGCAAGGGTTCCCTCACAGCATCGGCGCGATGACCAGGGCGACGACCGACATCAGCTTGATCAGGATGTTGAGGCTGGGTCCGGAGGTGTCCTTGAAGGGATCGCCCACGGTGTCGCCCACCACCGCGGCCTTGTGGGCGTCGGAGCCCTTGCCGCCGTGGGCTCCGGCCTCGATGTGCTTCTTGGCGTTGTCCCAGGCGCCGCCGGCGTTGGCCTGGAAGATGGCCATCATCACGCCCGAGACGGTGACGCCGGCGAGCAGGCCGGCGAGAGCGTACTTGTCGTAGAAGCCCACGGCCACCGGCACGACGACCGCCATCAGGCCGGGCACCACCATTTTCCTGATGGCGGCGGCGGTCGCGATATCCACACAGCGGGCGTAGTCGGCGGTGGCCTTGCCCTCCATCAGGCCCGGGATCTCCTTGAACTGGCGGCGCACCTCGTTGATCATGTCCTGGGCCGCCCGGCCGACCGCCTGCATCGCCATCGACGAGAAGAGGAAGGGCAGCATGGCGCCGATGAAGAGGCCGCCCATGATCTCCGGCCGGGAGAGGTCGATGACGGCGATCCCCGCGGTGGCGCGGAAGGCGGAGAAGAGCGCCAGGGCGGTGAGCGCCGCCGAGCCGATGGCGAAGCCCTTGCCGATCGCCGCCGTGGTGTTGCCCACGGCGTCGAGCTTGTCGGTGCGGCCGCGCACCTCGGCGCCCAGGTGCGACATCTCGGCGATGCCGCCGGCGTTGTCGGCGATCGGGCCGTAGGCGTCGACGGCGAGCTGGATGCCGGTGGTCGACAGCATGCCGAGGGCGGCGACGGCGATGCCGTAGAGGCCGGCCTGGTCGTAGGCGACCAGGATGGCGATCACCAGCACCACGACCGGCGCCGCCGTGGAGCGCATGCCGAGGGCGAGGCCGGCGATGATGTTGGTCGCCGCTCCGGTAAGGCTCTGCTCGGCGAGCCGCCGCGCCGGCTGCTGGGCCTCCGAGGTGTAGTAGTCGGTGATGAGGCCGATCGCCACCCCGGCGGCGAGGCCGGCGATGGTGGCCCAGAACACGCCCATGGCGCCGAAGGTCACGCCTTCCACGGTGTAGGTGCCGGGCAGCAGCCAGCGGGTCACCAGGTAGGTCAAGGCGAGCATCGCCACCGACGCGCTCACGGTGCCGGCATGGAGGGCGTGGCTGGGGTTGCCTCCCTCCCTGGTGCGCACCAGGAAGGTGCCGCCGAGCGACACCAAGATGCCGAGGCCGGCCAGCACCAGCGGCAGCAACACCAACGCCGGCACGCCGCCGCCCGCGACCACGCCGGCGGTGGCGCCGAGCACCAGCGAGCCGACGATGGAGCCGACGTAGGACTCGAAGAGGTCGGCCCCCATGCCGGCGACGTCGCCGACGTTGTCGCCGACGTTGTCGGCGATGGTGGCCGGGTTGCGCGGGTCGTCCTCGGGGATCCCCGCCTCGACCTTCCCGACCAGGTCCGCCCCGACGTCGGCGGCCTTCGTGTAGATGCCGCCCCCGACGCGCGCGAAGAGCGCGATCGAGCTCGCGCCCATGGCGAACCCCGAGACGATCTCCGCGAAGCGGGGCAACTCGCCCGTCCCGGGGACCGCGGCCGACGCGAAGATCCAGTAGAGGACGCCGAGCCCGACGAGACCCAGCGCCGCCACGGAGAGGCCCATCACGGCCCCGCCGAAGAACGCGACCCTGAGGGCCTTCCCCTGCCCGATCAGGTTCGCCGCGGAGGAGGTACGGACGTTCGCGCGCGTCGCGGACTTCATCCCGAAGAAGCCCGCGAGGATCGAGCTGGCCGCGCCGCCCACGTAGGCGATCGCCGTCTCCCTCCCGACCGCCAGGAAGAGGAGGGCGAAGACCACCGCCACGAAGACGGCGAGGACGGAGTACTCACGCCTCAGGAACGCCATGGATCCGTCGTGGATCTGCTCGGCGAGCTCGATCATGGCGTCGGTGCCCGCCGGCTGCCGCTTGACGTAGACGTAGGTCATCCCGGCGGTGACG
>DASWIG010000307.1:0-8047 GCA_036397835.1 Thermoanaerobaculia bacterium | reverse complement strand
GGCAGCCACCTGGCGGGCGACTTCTTCCTCGGCGTCGACATCCTGGTGACGTCGATGCTGGTGAACTTCCTGCTGATGTGCGTCTCGGTGCTCGCCCTGCCGCGGCGCAACCCCGCGTTGGCGCGGGAGATCCGCTTCGGCCGCGGCCGGACGCTCCAGCGCGTCGTCGGCGCCGTCGGCGCCCTGGTGCTGGCGGGGTACCTGGCGATCCACGTCGTCAAGGACCTGGACGCCGACGTCGGCGCCTGGTACCTCCACTCGACCTGGATCTGGATCGGCGTGCTCAGCGCCGCCAGCGTCGTGTTCGCGGTGGAGTGGCGGCGGTTGAAGCGTCATGGCGTCGACGTCGGTGCGCGCTTCTCCGTCCTGCCACCGCAGTGAGCTCCGAGTCCTTCGTCCCGAGTCCTTCGTCCCGCTTGGCGAAGCGTTCGTCCCAACGCCTTCCTCCCGGCCGAGTTCTTGCAAATGGCAGAGCTTCGGCCGGCGTAACTACGGCCAGATGGAGGAAGGAACCTTGAAATACCCTGACGATCACGACCTTGGAAGACAAACGACGTCCTCTGAAGGTGACGCCGGGACGCTTCGCCGGCGTCATCTCCGGTTCGCCGCGTGGGCCGTCGTCTTCTTGTCCGTTTCCTCGGACGCTTTCGCGAACGGCCAGGGCGCGGCATGGGCCTCGTTCCGCGACTTGGGCGACGTCCGCCAGGCGGTGATCACGAGCCATCACGACCTGGCGCGCCGCCTCGGCGAGCGCGGCGCCTACGAGGAGGCCGAAGAGCACTTCGACTGGGCCCTGGCGATGACGCGGCGGCTGTACCCGGACGCGAGCCTCCAGGAGGCCGCGCTACTCGACGACCTCGCGACGGTGTTGGGCGAGAAGGGTCAGCACGCCGCGGCCGAGGCGCTTTTGCGCCGGGCGCTGAGGATGCGCGTCGAGCTCCTCGGAGAGGAGCACGCGCGGGTGGCGCAGACGCGCTACATGCTCGGCAACCTGCTCCACGACCAGAGAGACCTCGACGCCGCCGAGCTCCATTACCGGCAGGCCGCGGACGGAATGGCCCGCTCCCTTCCCGAAGACCATCCGGCGCAGGTCTATCTGCGGGTGGCGATCGCTCGTCTGCTGCTCGACCGCGGCGACGCCGGCGCGGCGCAGTCCGTGCTCTGCGAGGCGCTGGCGCGTCTCGCGGCGATCCACGCTCCGGGTCATTGGCGGATCGCCGACGCCGAGAGCCTGCTCGGCGCCAGCCTGGCGGCCCAGGGCCGCCACGCGGAGGCCGAGGGGCTGATGCGCCCGGCGTACGTCACGCTGCAGGAGCAGCGCGGCGGCCGTTCGCCGTCGACGCGGCGGGCGCTGGCGCGGCTGGCGGACCTTTACCGTTCGCGGGAGCAGAACCTACATGCGGAGCAGTTTCTCGACGGTTGGCGTTGACGCTCTCGATCACTGCTGGTACGCTCATCCTGTACGCTAACGGATCTGAATCATGGCCATTCACACGACCTACACCCAGGCCCGGGCCAACCTGGCCAAGCTGTGCGACCAGGTGACGGACGATCGGGAGGTCGTCATCATCGAACGGCGCAACGGCCATCCTGTCGCCATGGTCGACGCCGCCGAGCTCATCAGTCTTCTGGAGACCGCGCATCTCCTCCGTTCGCCCAAGAATGCTCAGCGTCTCCTCGCCGCCCTGGAACGGGCGCGAGCCGGGACGGTCGAGCCGCAGTCCGTCGAGAACCTGCGCCAGGAGCTGGGCCTCGCCTGACCACTCCTGGAATGCGGCAGGCGGTCTTTCAACCGGAGTTTCGTGATGACCTTCGGTTCTGGGTTAGGACGAATCGCAAGATCGCGCTCCGCGCGTTCGACCTTGTGGAGGCCGTGATGCGTGATCCCTTCAAGGGAATCGGCAAGCCGGAGCCTCTCAAGCACCTGGGACCGGGAGTCTGGTCGCGTCGACTGACGGAAGAGCATCGGCTGGTGTACCTGGTCAAGGAGGCGCAGATCGACTTTTTGCAGGCGCGCTACCACTACTGATCCGGCGCAGGTAGGTACAATCCGAACACCCCTGCGAACAACCATGCCAATCGAGGTCAAGGTACGCCGATGGGGGGGGCCCGGCCCTGTCGACATCGAGCTTGAGCCCTTCGAGGGTCCGCGGCGGGTCCTCCGCGAGCAGCACCCCGACATCGACGTCGCTCTCCGCGTGCGCGGTGCCGCGGGCGACGCTGCCGAAGAGGTAGACGGCCACGGCGTCGCCGGGCTCGTCCGCGAAGAAGCGGCGGACGTCCTCTGCGATGCGCTCCGGGTCCATAGCCCGATCCTAACGGATCACGACGTCCACCGCAGGTCCGACCCGAGAGGCCCCGACTCCATTCACTCCCGGATCGTCGTACCGCGACCCGTCGAAGCTGTCTCACGCGCGATAGCCGTCGAAGAGCTGGCAGGCAACCTCTTCACGCGATCCCCGCTAGGGCGCTGTGCCGGAGGTGCTAGGCGACAGGGGAGGTGAGTGACGTGAGTATCACGCTTGACAGCGTACCACGGACCTCTGTAAAAGTCCCAGTTGCGGGAAGCACAGAGGATACGGTGTATCCGTGGACACCGGAGCATGGTGGCTATATGAGTAGTCGACGGGTCGACTCACAAACTCGGTGGCAAAGCGGCTACTCAGCCGTGCCACGTATTCCGCCGGCGACGGCCACAGGTAGCTTGGCGCCATAATGAAAACCATTTTCGTCAGCTACGCCCATGAGGACATCGAATGGTGCCGTCGTGTGGTCGACGAATTGAAAATCCTGGAGACCAGCCATGAACTGAGTATATTGGTCTTCTGGGATGAGACGATTGAGCCGGGTGCCGATTGGGAGAAGCGAATTTTGGATGCGATAGACCGATGCGCGGTTGCGGTCTTACTTGTCAGCAAGAGCTTCCTCGATTCGGAGTTTATCAAGACCAAGGAGCTGCCACACCTTATAAGATTGTGGGAACAAGACCGGACCGCGGTCTTGTGGATACCGATTGATGGTTGTGAACCGCCCGCTGAACTCTCGCGGGTCCAGTCCGTCTGGGGTCCTGACGCGCCCTTGGCAGATATGACAGCCAACGAATCGATCGAGAGGCTCAACGCGCTGGCAAGGGATGTCGCGGAAAAGACGGCACTGGACGGTGCACCGGGGAAAGAGTTTCAGGAGATCTTTCCTCGCTCAGCGGAGGATCTCGATCGCGAGATGACGGTGGGGATGGGAAGTCGAGTGCGAGGCGGCGTTTACGGGTGCCGCGTCATTGTCCAGAGTGGGGCGATGATTGAAGGCCACGTTGTTGGCCGTACGGAAATCGACGTATATCCGGACGCACAGATTCGTTCCCTGGTCGTCTGCCCGGGATCCGTGCGCCTCCAACATCGCTGTGTAGTGGGGGGCGTTGCTGCAGGAACTGTCAAGCTAGGCGGAACGGTGGAGATCGCAGGAGACCTCGCAACACGGCGCCTGGATCCCGCAAGCGTCGCACCAAGCACCCAGATAGGCGGCACTCTCTTAGTTGATGGCTCCATAGAGCTCGGCGCGCGCTGTAAGGTAAACAGGATCGTCAGCTCCGGCGACGTGACGATCGGGCAAGATAGCGAGATCTCCGAGCTCGTGGTCGGAGGCAATCTTGTGCTCGAGAAAGCAGTAAGATTTGAGCGCGCCTGGGTAGGCACAGGCGTTGAGTCTGTCGAGCCCCTCCGTTGCTCCGAACTTCACTCAGAGAAAAACCTGCGGCTACCCGCGGGAAGCCAAGTGGAGGCCGCGTCGGCGACCGGAACAATCAAGCTTGGCGACGGCTGCCAAGTTGACTCCGTAAGCGGCAGCACCATCGAAGTGGGCTCGGAATGTAAGTTCCGGCTTCTGTTCGGACGCGTTGACGTTCACTTGCACGGCGCGGTCTCCTTTCAGGGCGGAACTTTGGTGGCACTTCGAGGAGCAATAAACGGACTCGAGTTTGTTCAGGAGGCGATGAGAAGTCATGGTCTCCAACTACATCAGCTCCTGCTGAGAATCGATGGGACCTTTGAGCCGCCAGGGGAGACAGAGCAAGGCAACGTCTGGACAACAGACATGTCACCTGACATCCTTGAGCTTTTCGAAGTTCATACAGGCAAGAAAATGGCGCTACCGATCGGTTAGGGTCAAAGGCCGGCTGTGACTATGCCATTGAGTCGGACTGGACACCATCCCGCGAAGCCCTTCCCCGAGGCTGCGGCCGAAGCTTACCTGCGCCTCGGAGGAGAGGTTTGGCAGAAGGTAATCTCCAGCTACAAACGAGCCCGATTCTTGGCCTGGAGCTCTGGCGCTCTCCTGCTGATCTTGGCCTTGAGCTCTGGCGCTCTTCTGCTATTCGATGAACTCGCTCTCGCTACTTCTCGTTACCTAGTGCGGTGGGGATGGCATGTGGTCTTGTGGGCTGTTGCATTGGGGGCCGTTCTAGTGTTGTGCCTGGGCCTGGCTTTGCGCTGGTGTCGCCGATTGGCGACCTCCCGTACCATCAAGTACTTCTTGTTCCTCGACTGCGAGTACCAAGTTATCGCGTTCGACAGTACCTCCGCACTGGTCTTCGATTGCGCGAGCCTGCCAGCCGATCCAATACAGCTTCCGCGACCACCGTGGCACGATCTGGAGGGCGCAATCTCGACGGTCTTGGAGAGTGCCCGACGGCTGTGCGAACCCGAGTCAAATAAACTGACCTCTAGGCTGGGAGAGGAAGCCGCCCTTCTGAAGAGAGCCGTCGCCCTGCGCCACTCGATCGCTTCCGTGCCGAAGGACCCGTTACCTGCAAGGCTCCTAAGGGCGACTGATCCTGTAGTCAGTCTGCTATCACTCGGGCGGTCTGATTCGTGGGGACGGGACTACCGGTTGCATGCCTCGAGCGGTGTAACAAGGGTTGCCTTGGAGGCGATTGCCGCGGCACTGCTCACCACGAGGAACTCGTCGGACGAAACGGAGACAAGATTCAAGTCTCTCAACGACAAACTGGACAAAGCGCTGGCGTTCGCAGAAGACTCCCTTGCGGTGTCGGTCAGACCAGAATGCGGCGAGACCTGCCGCTCGCGGCGAGGAAACGACCCGGGACCTCAGCCAAGTGGCCTGGTCAACCAAGTCGCGCAGCCCATCGTGCATCGTCTCAGCGGCCTCTTCGAAAAGTCGATAGCCGCGATCGACGATGAATACATGGAGACGATGCGGTCCCTCGAACGTAAACGAGCGGAACAGATGACAGGAATCGAAGAAAAGGAGACGGCGCTGCGACATGAACTGAGGGAGGCTGCAGTCAAAGCTGATGTGTCGAGAAGGAAACTAGAAAGGTTGTTAGAGGAGGGGAATGGGCAGGGAATTCCGGCGCAAGGCAATAGTAAACTCGTCCGCCGAATCGAATCTACTCGCGGGGATATCGAGATCCTTCGCGTGCGTGAGGTGACACTGCGGAGCCTTCTGAATGACCTCGGGAGCCAGGAAAGCGAGATCGATTGCGTCTACAAGGAAGAAGTCTCGCATGCTCTCTCTCGAATGGAGCGACAGAAGGCTCGGTTGCTATCGCCAGTGACCGAGGTGCAAAAGGAGTTCGAGGAACTCGCATCGACGCTGGACCAGCCCCACGCAGGAGCAGTCCGCCTTCAGGACGCTGTTCCGGGACTCACTGCCTTACGGATTCAAGACGCCCTGGTCAAGCACAGAAGGCGTGGGCTGGAGGAGTTCATTGGCGCCGCCGGAGCAGAGTTGAAAGCGCTCCACTCCGCATTTCTTGTTGCCCTCGAGGCAGTAGAAGAGAGCAGGATCCCAACTGCGAATCTTCCAGTCGAGCCAGGTGGGACATCGGTTGCGTACTTCGTCCTCGGATACCGCGAAGACGGGGATTCGAAAGTACGGTGGCTGGCGCTTCCTGCGGCCAGAGGGAACCCCGCCGAGCCTTGGAAGACAGTTAGCCAACCCGGTCCCGCTGAGGCCAGCTTTTCCGTCGCAGAGCGACTAGAAACCGGCGAAGTACGGCTGCCAGAGGAGGTCCATGTCCTAGACGTCCGGAGAGGCGATACGTTCCACGAGGCTTTCGAAAAGCAGTCGAAGCTTCTTCAAGAAGAGGGAGGCATCACCTCAGTCACGGCGTCCTTGCTCCGAGCAAATTTTGGGTTTTCGACCCAAGAGTAAGCGGTGAAACGACGCCGTGAAATGCACGCTTGTAGCTCCATAAGAGGTCCGGTGAGTCGTTGGGGGCGCAGCGCTCCCCGACATCATCACGATGTCCACCGCAGATCCGGCCCCAGGCGTCGACTTTGACCTCGCCGCGCGGCAGTTTAGGCATGTACCGGCTCGGGCACGGTGAACATCGTGACGATTGGGTGGCCGGTCGCAGGCAGCGGGAACTCCGAAAGATACAGAGCCGTTGCTTCTTTCAGATTGGCGACGGCCTCCTCGACAGTTTCACCTTGTGTCGTGGTTCCGGTTTCCGGATTGAGGGCGATGAACCCGCCTTCTTCGGCGTGCGTGAGAACTGCGGTTAGCTCCATAGCGTGGCTCCTGGCTGCGAAAGGTGCGATTGTCGCTCCAGCCCGACTAGTCGCCCAACGGCTGGCGGCGGCAGAGGGCTCTGCGGTCAGTGTAGCACGGAGCGGAGGCGTTGAACAGGGGGCGGCCGAGGCGCGGGTGGCGACCGCTCGTCTGCTGCTCGACCGCGGCGACGCCGGCGCGGCGGAGGCCGTGCTGCGCGAGGCGCTGGCGCGTCTCGCGGCGTCGCACGCTCCGGGTCATTGGCGGATCGCCGACGCCGAGAGCCTGCTCGGCGCCAGCCTGGCGGCCAGGGCCGCCAGGCGGAGGCCGAGGCGCTGATGCGCCCGGCGTACGTCACGCTGCAGGAGGCGCGCGGTGGCCGTTCGCCGTCGACGCGGCGGGCGCTGGCGCGTCTGGCGGACCTTTACCGTTCGCGGGAACGGGCTTCTACGCCGGTCGTCGAGACAGCCCTTTTCTGATCTCGGCGACGAACCGGAGAAGATCGTCGAGCCGGTTCTCCACGATGTCGCGGACGACGTCGAGATCCACGTCCCCGTAGCCGTGGACGAGGACGTTGCGGAAGCCCACGACGCCTCGCAGCGTTGCCAGCAGATCCTCGCCGATCCAGCCGTGGCGGGCCAGGATCTCGAAGAGCTCGCGGTTCGAGCGCGGCTCGCCGAGACGGTTGTCCGAGACGACGTGCGAGGCCACGTCGAGCGCCGCCTGGATGGCGATCTGCAGGGTGTGCTCCACGAACCGCTCCTCGCGGACGTCACGTGCCAGCTCCTCGGGCCGGCTCAGGGTCCGCAGCTCGCGGACGTTGGTCTCGATCTGCGCCAGCTTCTTGAAAACGAGCTCGACGTCAGTCATGGGCTCGGGCCTCCCGGTAGCGGCGCAGGATGGGCTGGAGGTCGAAGTACTCGTTGCGCTTCCCGACCTCGAATCGGATCCGCTTCGACGGGTCGCGGTCCAGCAGCAGCTTGCCGTCGCGCAGCACGCGGTGGACGAGGTCGGCGGGCGCCCGGTTGAGGACGACCAACTGGACGGGTAGTCCGAGGCGCAGCTCCAGGTCGCTGCCGACGTCGAGCTTGAGCCCTTCGAGGGTCCGCGGCGGGTCCTCCGCGAGCAGCACCCCGACGTCGACGTCGCTGCCCGCGTGCGCGGTGCCGCGGGCGACGCTGCCGAAGAGGTAGACCGCCACGGCGTCGCCGGGGTCGTCCGCGAAGAAGCGGCGGACGTCCGCCGCGATGCGCTCCGGGTCCATAGCCCGATCCTAACGGATCAAGGCGTCCACCGGATCCGGTTCCAGGCGTCCCGCCTCCATCCACTCCCGGATCGTCGCCAGACGCTTGAAGCTCGGACCGTCGAAGCGCTCGACGCTCATGTCCCACGCGCGGTAGGCGTCGTAGAGCTCGCGGGCGCCGCGGCGGGCGTCCCACTGGGGCTCGAAGCTCGGCAGACGCTCCTCGGCCTTCTTGCAGCTCACCCGGTAGCAGCGCTTGTCGGGGCCGGCGCCCTCGGCGTTACTGTGCAGCCG
>DASWIG010000306.1:0-12886 GCA_036397835.1 Thermoanaerobaculia bacterium | reverse complement strand
TAGTACCTGCTCTGCGGCCGCCGGTCTTCCCGCGGCCGGGCCTCGTTGACGTTCAGGCTCCTGCCGTCCAGGTCCGTCTTGTCCAGCGCCTTGATCGCTTCAGTGGCGCCGTCCGTCATCTCGACGAAACCGAAGCCCCGTGGCCGTCCGGTGTCGCGGTCAGTGATCAGATTGACCGTCTCGACGGTTCCGTATTCGGCGAACATCTGCCGGACTCCGTCGTCAGTGGCGCTGAAGGGCAGGTTGCCCACGTAGATCTTCTTCGACATGTTCCGTACCTCCTGGCCCACCGTCAGGCGTTGGGCCGTCGTTCTTGGTTCCCGGTCTCGTTGCCGGTATTGCTCGGACTGCGACGCTGTCCAAGGACCGTCGGATACTCGGCTTGCTCGGGAAGGACAGGAGGGTGGAGGTCGATGTCGCTTCGGGAGGGTAGGGAGTAAGGGGCGATTCGTGGGGGCCGCGTTTCAGGCCTGGAAAGACGTTAGCACGTCCCGCGGCGGGATGCAAGCACTTCGATCGGCGACCTGGCGGCCTGGTCGCCCGCGGCGCCGTAGCGCCCGGAGCCCGGTCACTCCTCGATCGCGACGACGCGCACGTCGAAGTGCAGGTTCTTGCCGGCGAGGGGATGGTTGAAGTCGAGGACGAGCATGTCGCTGTCGATCTCGTGGACGCGGGCGCGCATCCGCGTCTCGGAGTTGTCGCGCACCGTGAGCACCTCGCCGACCCGGCGCGACTCCTCGGGGATGCCCTCGGTCTGAACCGCCCAGAACGCGTCGGGGTCGACCGCGCCGAAGCCCTCTTCAGGGGAGAGCGTGATCGCTCTCCGGTCGTTGATCTCGAGACCTGCCATCGCGCTCTCGAGCGCCGGCAGGAGCTGGTTCTGGCCGTGCTGAAACACGAAGGGCTTCTTGCCGACGTTGGTGGCGGCCGCGGTGCCGTCGTCCAGGGTCAGGGTGAACTCGATCGAGACCCGTTTTGCTGTTGCTTCCATGTTGAGCGCTCCTTTCGGGAGGACCGGCCGCTGGCGGAGAAAGTGAACGAAAAAGCGCGAATGAGAAGGACAGAAGCCGCCGGAGCTCCGGTGAGCTCCGGCCGTCCGTAGCAGCGTCGAGCTAGTACCTGCCGCGCGGCGGCCGCCGGTCTTCCCGCGGCCGGGCCTCGTTGACGTTCAGGCTCCTGCCGTCCAGCTCGGACTTGTCCAGCGCCTTGATCGCTTCATTGGCGCCGTCCGACATCTCGACGAATCCGAAGCCCCGTGGCCGTCCGGTCTCGCGGTCGGTGATCAGATTGACCGACTCGACGGTCCCGTACTCGGCGAACATCTGCCGGACTCCGTCGTCCGTGGCGCTGAAGGGCAGGTTGCCCACGTAGATCTTCTTCGACATGTGTTCCGTTCCTCCTGACCCTGCGTTGGGCCGTTATGGGTTCCCGGCCTCGTCGCCGGGGTGCTGCTCGGGTTGAACGCTGTCCAAGGACCGTCGGATACTCGGCTTGCTCGGGAAGGACGTAGGAAGATCGGTGGTCGCTTCGGGAGAGAGGGAGTAAGGGCGATTCGTGGGGGCGTTATTCGGCCTGTGGAGGATGATAGCACGTCCTGTGCCGGGACGCAAGGGGCCGATCCGGCTTCGCTCATCATCCGTCCTCCCACGGCGGCGGCACGAGGCGACGCTTGCCGTCGCTGGCCAGCTTCACCTCCGGCGCTCCGACGTCGAGGCGGTCCCAGAGCTGGCAGGTCACCTGCTTGTGCATCTGGTCGAGGCCCTCGCAGTAGTTCGTGTAGGTGCACCGGCGCACTTCGGCGCCGCGGCCGAGGCGCGTCTTGCGGTACCAGTCGGGATCGGCGAGGCTCTGGCGGGCCGCCGCCACCACGTCGGCCTCGCCGCGCGCCAGGATCGCCTCCGCCTGCGCGAAATCGCAGAGACCGCCGGCGACGACGATCGGCGTCGTCTCCCCCGCCTCCCGCACCGCGCGGCGGATCCGCGCCACCAACGGCACGTTGCGGCCGAAGGGACCGCGCTCGTCCGAGATCGCCGTGGGCATGCACTCGTAGCCGCTCGGCCCCGTGTAAGGATAGACGGCGCGGCCCACCTTCGGCTGCTCGGCGTCCTCGAACTTGCCGCCGCGCGACACGGAGAGGAAGTCCATGCCGGCGCGCGCCAGCTCGGCGGCGAAGTACTCGGCGTCCTCCACCGTGTTGCCCCCTTCGACGCAGTCCTCGCTCAGGAACCGGCAGCCCACCACGAAGCCGCCGCCCACGCTCTCGCGTACCCGGCGGTAGACGGCGAGCGGCAGCCGTGCCCGGTTCTCGCGCGGCCCGCCGTAACCGTCGCCGCGGGTGTTGAGGGCGGAGAGGAACGAGGCCATGGTGTAGGCGTGGGCATAGTGGAGCTCGACGCCGTCGAAGCCGGCCCGCCGGGCGCGCAGCGCGGCGGCGGCGAAGAGGTCGGGGAGCGTCTCGGGGAGGTCGCGCACGTGCGGCTTGTCGACGTCGGTCACGCGCTCGCGGTAGCCGTAGCGCAGGGCCTCGAGCTCGCGCGCCGCGAGCACCTCCTCGAGCTCGGCGCCCGGCATGCCGAGAAGAGCGCGGCGGATCTCGTCGTCGGAGAGCTCGCGGCCGAGGGCGTCGCGGTGGCGGTCGGTGATCTCGAGGTAGCGTCCGAAAAATTTCTCGGGGGTCGGGCGGCGGCGCACCGCGAGGAAGTCGATGACCTGGATGAAGAGACGGGTGCGTCCGCCGCTGGCGCGGCGGACGGCCGCCGCCAGCTTCGCCAGGCCGGGGAGGAAGCGGTCGTGGCCGATCCGCAGCAGCGGACCGCTGGGGACGTCGCGGATGCCGGTGGCCTCGACGACCAGGGCGCCGGGCTGGCCGCGGGCCAAACGCTCGTACCAGTCGAGGACGTCGGGGGTCACGAAGCCGTCCTCGGTGGCCCGCCACGGCACCATCGCGGGCACCCAGGTGCGCTCGGCGAGCCGCACCGGGCCGATTTCGATCGGCGAGAAGAGAAGCGAGCGCGCCGCTTCCTCGCGGCTCGGCCAGTGGGGCTCGGGCGGCGGATGCCTGATCCGCTCGGGCGGCTTCCACATGGCGTCCAATATAGCAAGCGGGGCTCCTCAGTAGGTCTCGCGCTCAGAGCCTCAGGACACGCCGCAGGTCGACGACGATTCCCGGATGATCGGAGATCTCGATCTCCTCGCCGATGAGCGCGGCCAGCTCCTGAGGACGTAGCGTCCAGCCGGAGCGCTCCACCCGCCACGGCGCCTCACCGTGCACCAGCACGTGGTCGATTCCACCCGGCACCGCGTCGACGAGGCCCAGGGCCTCGAAGACGCCGACGGCGGGGCTGCCGCTCGGCGCGTTGAGGTCGCCGGCGACGATCGTCAGCTCGCCCGCCGCCAGGCGCGCGGCGAGGTCGCGGGCCTGGCGAAAGGCCAGCTCGCCGCCGCGGTTCGACAGGTGGGTGGCGACGACGGCGAGCGTCGTGCCGGGGCCGGTGGCGAGCTCGACGACGAGCGCGATACGAGCTTCCCAGAACGGCCGGCGCGGCGCCAGCACCAGGCGCCGGGCGCTGACGATCGGCAGCCGGCTGAGCACGGCGCTGCCCTCCTCGAAGCCCAGGAGACGCCGTGAGCCGTTGGCCCGCGCGTAGGCCACGTCGAGCCCGAGGTCGGCGCCGAGCCGCTGCGCCAGGGCGCCGTGGCCCACCACCGACCAGGCCTCCTGGAGCACGATCACCGTCGGTTCGAGCGCCGCCAGCGCCGCGAGCAGCTTGCCGTAGCGCTCCTCCTGGCCGGCGAACCGCGGATAGCCGTGGAGGACGTTGAAGTCGACGAGGCGCAACTGCGCGACCTCGGCGGCCGGCTCGGCGACGCGCCGGGTCACCGGCACTCCGCCGTCGCCGATGGCGAAGAAGCTCGCCAGGTAGACGGCCGCCGAGCCCACCGTCAAGGCTCCGGCCAGGCGTCCGAGCAGCGGCGACGCCGCCGGTGAGCGCCGCTTCGCCACCAGGGCGCGCAGGCCCACGACCGGCGTCAGCCCGAGCAGCGAGGCCATGACCGCCGCCGGCAACATGGCGACGAGCCCGACGTTCCACAGGGCGGCGGCGAGGAGAAGACCGATGAGGGCGCTGCGGCTCACCTCCGCCATCCTACGTGAACCCGTCCCTGTAGAAACCTCGATCGGGGGCGCTCGTGATCGGGTCCGTCGCTCCACGTGCCGGTGGCGGCGGGAGAGCTCGTCCTCGGCACGTGGCAGCAGGCTAAGGTACCAACTCAACCACTCCGCAGGCCCAGCGGGGACCCGCGTCGCCGGTGGGCTGAGTCGTGCAGTCGTCGGTGTGGCCGTGCAGGATCACCGCCTTGCCGACCACCGACCGCTCCCCCTCGGTCACGGTCACCAGGTCGCTCGCCAGCTCGAGCCGCCCGCTACCGCCGACGAGCTCGATGTTGCCGAAGTCGCCGGCATGGCGATCGGGGGACGGCGGGCAGCCGTGCTCGGTGCCCGTCGGGTTGAAATGACCGCCGGCGGAGGCGAAGTCCGGGGCCTCGCACAGGCCGAATTCGTGGACGTGGAAACCGTGCAGGCCCTCGAGCTCGGTCCCCTCGACCGTGGCCACGAGGACCACGTCGCTGCCTTGCTGGGTGAAGGTCGCCCGGCCGACCTCGACGCCCTCGGCGTCGAGCAGGACGGCTTCGGCGGTCGGCGGCGCGGGCGCCGGCTCGGCGGCGGCGGGCTCGGGGGCGGCCGGCTCGGGGGCGGGAGGCTCCTCGGCGGGCGGGCAGGCCAGGACGAACAGGGCGGAAAGCGTCACCAGGAGTGCGAGCTTTTTCATAGATCTCTCCTTGAGCGGGTTTTCGAAGTTGGGATTGCAGACCCATGATAGCGGACGCCGCGGGCCAAGAGACAAGGGGCCGGGCGCACCTGTACGGATGTCCGGCGATCTGGGATACTCCGCGAAGCCAACGAGACCAGCGCGAGGAGAGATCATGCGTCGACCCGGCATCGTCCTGCTGACTTCCCTGCTACCCGGATTGCTCTCGTCCCCCGCGGCGGCGGACGGCGCCGCCGCCGCCATCGCCGTCCTGCCGCCCGCCCTCCCCTGGGACGGCGCCAGCCGCTCCCTGATCGCCGCCGCCGGCGATCCCTGGATCACCCCCGCCGAGGCCGCCGGCCTCGAGTCGACGCCGAGCTACGACGAGACCGTGGCCTGGTTGCGCCGCCTCGCCGGCGCCGCGCCCGAGATCGCCCTGACGCCGTTCGGCAGGAGCGCCGAGGGGCGCGACCTGTGGCTGGTGATCGCCTCCGCCGACCGGGCGTTCACCCCCGCGGCCCTGCGGCGCACCGGCAAGGCCGTCGTGCTCGCTCAGGCCGGCATCCATCCCGGCGAGATCGACGGCAAGGACGCCGGGCTCATGCTGCTGCGCGACCTGACGGTGGGCGGCTCCAAGCGCCGGCTCCTGGAGCGCGCGGCGTTCCTCTTCGTGCCGATCTTCAACGTCGACGGCCACGAGCGCTCCTCGCCCTACGGGCGCATCAACCAGCGCGGCCCCCGGCACACCGGCTGGCGCACCGACGCCCGCAACCTCAACTTCAACCGCGACTACACCAAGGCCGACACCGCCGGCGTGCAGGCGATGCTGCGGCTGATCAACGCCTGGCAGCCCGACTTCTACGTCGACCTCCACGTGACCGACGGCGTCGACTACCAGTACGACGTCACCTGGGGCTCGAGCGGTCCTCACGCCTACTCGCCGGCGATCGCCGCCTGGATCCGCGCGGTGGCCGACCCGGCCCTCGCCCGCGACCTCGAGGCCATGGGCCACGTGCCCGGCCCGCTCATCTTCCCTCTCGATCCCGCCTTCCAGCGCGGGCTCATCGAGTGGACGGGCGGGCCGCGGTTTTCCGACGGCTACGGCAGCGCCCGCCATCTCCCGACGATCCTGGTGGAGAACCACTCCCTGAAGCCGTACCCGCAGCGGGTGCTGGGCACCTACGTGCTCCTGGAGAGCCTGCTCGCCACGCTCGGGCGCGAGGTCGAGGGCCTGCGCCGGGCGGTGGCGCAGGACCGCGAGCGCCGGCCGCGGACGCTGCCGCTGACGTGGAAAGCGGCCGGCGATCCCGCGACCTTCGCGCTCAAGGCCGTCGAATGGCGGGTCGAGCCCTCCGCCGTCTCCGGCGGCGAGAAGGTCGTGTGGACGGGCCGCCCGCTGACCGTCGAGGTGCCGCGGATCGCCATGAACGTGCCCGAGAAGACGGTGGAGCGCCCCCGCGCCTACCTCGTGCCGCCGGCCTGGAGCGAGGTGATCGAGCGCCTGGCGTTGCACGGCGTGGAGATGGAGGTGTGGAGCGCGCCGCGCGAGGTCGAGGTGGAGATGTACCGCCTGGAGGACCCGAAGTTCGCAGCCGAGCCCTTCGAGGGCCGTTTCCCGGTGACCGCGACGCCGGTCGTCGAGCGGCGGCGCGAGACCTTTCCGGCCGGCACCGTGCGCGTCGCCACGGCGCAGCCGTTGGGCGATCTGGCGGTGCTGCTGCTCGAGCCCGAGTCGCCGGACTCGTTCCTGCAGTGGGGTTTCTTCCACGAGATCTTCCAGCGCACGGAATACGTCGAGGGCTACGTGATGGAGCCCATGGCCGAGCGCATGCTGGCGGAAGACCCGGCCCTGCGCGAGGCCTTCGAGCAGAAGCTGAAGGACGACGAGGCCTTCGCCGGCGATCCGCGGGAACGCCTGCAGTGGTTCTACCGCCGGACGCCCTACTTCGACGACCGCTGGGGCCTCTATCCGGTGGCCCGCGAGCCGTAGGTAACCGGAGAGGGCGGGCACGGGGCCCCCTACGCCGGAAATCCCGGACGAGACGTAGGGGCAGGCCCCCGTGCCTGCCCTCCGGTCCGAAAGGACCGGATCCGGCCGACGCTACGCGTCGTCGGCCGCCGCCTTCTTGGGCAGCTTCTTGAGGAAATCGGCGACGCCGGCGTGACCGGCGGCGGCGGCGAGCTTGGCCGCGGTGTCGCCGTCGTGGTTCTTCAGCGCCGGGTCGGCGCCGATCGCCACGAGCTGCTCGACGATCGGCAGGATGCCCTTGGCCGCCGCCTGCACGAGGATCGTGTCGCCTTTCTGATTGGGGGTGTTGACGTCGAAGCCGGCGCCGACCAGGTGGCTGACGATGTCCCAGTGGTCGTAGGCCGCCGCCACGCTCAGCAGCGGCAGCGCCGCGAGCTCGGCCGGATCGGTCTCGGCGAGCAGTTCCTCGAGGCGGCCCGTCTGGCCCTCGGCCACGGCGGTCATCAGGTCGAGCTGGCCGCTCCGGCTGGCCCGAGCGCCGTTCTCCTCGAGCACGCGGCGCACCCGCGAGAGCTTGCGGCGCTCGAGAGGGGGGAGGTCTTCCTGCATGAGGCGGTCCTCGACGCGTTGCCAGGCCGTGCGGCCCTCGGCGTCGACGGCCTCGACGTCGGCGCCGGTGTGGAGCAGCGGCTCGGCCAGCGCCCGAAAGGTCCGCACCTCCTCCTCGTCCAGCCGCAGGAAGCGGTCGATGGCGTGCATCAGGGGCGTGCGCCCGTCGGCCGACGCCCGGTTGGGGTCGGCCGCCGCCGCCGCCAGCAGCGACACCGTGAGGTGGGCTTCGGAATCCTCGCCGTGGAGGGCGTGGATCAGGGCGGTGAAGCCCTCGACGTCGTCGCGCAGCTCGAAGCTGGCGCCGGCCGCGATCAGCATGCGCAGGAGGTCGCGCCGGCCGTGGCGCGCGGCGAGCATCAGGGCGGTGCGCCCCTCCTCGTCGAAGCCGTCCGGGTCGATCGCATCGCTCGCGAGCCACTGCTTGGCGCCGGCGAAGTCGCCGGCGTGGATGCGGTCGACGAGCTCCGCGGCCCCCGTGGCCAGCCGCCGCCGGGCCTCCACGTGGGCGGCGAGCTCGCTCATCGCGGCCTTGCGGTCGTCGACCTTCACGTGCGGAAGGAGCTGCGTGAAGGTCTGCTCCTGGCAGGCGTGGGCCGCGTGCCACAGCGCGTCGTGGCCGCCGGCGTCGAGCGCCTTGACGTCGGCGCCGGCCTCCAGCAAGAGGCGCACGGCCTCCACGTTGCCGCGGGCGGCCGCCGCCATGAGCGGCGTCAGCGCCTCCTCGCCGCTCGCAGCGTCGACGGCGGCGCCGGCTTCGATCAGCGCCTGCAGCACCGGGGCGTGGCGGCTGCCGGCGGCGCAGAAGAGCGGCGTCCGGGAGCCGCCGTCGTCCACCCCGGCACCGGCCGCGATCAGCGTCCGTACCAACGTCACGTGTCCGAGCCCGGCGGCCACGGCGAGCGGCGTCAGGCCGTCCCGGTCGGTCGCCAGCAGGTCGGGAGGCCCGCCGTCCCCGCCGTCGTCGCCGTCGAGCAGCTTCTTCAGGGTCTCGACGTCGCGGCCCTCGAGCACCGCGAAGAGGTTGCGCGGCCAGCCGGGCCGGTAGCCGTTGCCGGCGGCGCGCTCGAGAGCCTCGACGACCTCCCGGTGCCCTTTCTTCTTGGCCAGCGACAGGGCCGACTCGCCCTCGTCGGCGAGGACCCCCGGGTTGGCGCCCGCCTCGAGGAGCAGGCGCACCAGGTCGAGATGGCCGGTGGAGGCGGCGGTGATCAGGGGCGTGAAGCCGTCGGCCACCGGACGGTTGACGTCGGCGCCGGCTTCGATCAGGGCCGCCGCCACCTGCAGGCGCCCTTCGACCACCGCGGCCTCGAGCGGCGTGGTCGCGCCTCCCCAATCCGGATCGACTCCGGAGCGCAGCAGGATGCGGACGGCGTCGAGGCGTCCGCCCTCGGCGGCGAGGGCGAGCGGCGCCGCCCCGGAGGCTTCGTCCACCTGCTCGAGGTCGATCCCCGAGCGCATCAGCTTTCTCAACGTTCGCAGATCGCCATTCTCGATGGCGTCGAAAAGGGTCATCACGTCGTGCTCCTGAGGACGTCGCGCTCCTGGGGCAGGGCAGGAAAACCTGGGCACATCTCGACCGTGCGCCGGGTCGATGCCGATGCTGGTTGTTCCGGGGCTGATCTTTGGCCGTAAGGCGGAGACCACTCAGGGCCGGACTCGGAGTATACCCGGATCGGCCCCTTCAATGCAAGCCGCGACGGCGCGAGCCGAGGCGAAGGTCCACCGGCACTTTCGCCGGCGCTCCGGGGACCTCGCGCACCAGGCGGGGCACCAGATAACCCGGCGTCGACGCCGTGAGCTCGGCCATGATCCGCCGCGCCGCGGCCTCGTCCACCGCGAAATGAGCGGCGCCGGCGACGCGGTCGAGCAGGTGCAGATAGTAGGGCAGCACGCCGGCGGCGAAGAGCGTCTCGCCGAGCTCGCGCTGCGTCGCCGCCGCGTCGTTGACGCCGGCGAGCAGCACCGCCTGGTTGAGCAGCGTGGCGCCGGTGGCGCCGAGGCGCCGCAGCGCGCCGGCGACCTCGCCGTCGATCTCCTGCGGGTGGTTGGCGTGGACGACCACGACTTTTTGCAGCGGGCTGGCCGCGAGCCAGGCCGTCAAGGCGTCGTCCACGCGCTCGGGGAGCACGATCGGCATGCGGGTGTGGAGGCGCAGGCGGCGCACGTGGGGGATGGCGGCGATCGCCTCGGCGAGGGCGGCCAGCCGCTCGTCGGCGAGCGCCAGCGGGTCGCCGCCGCTGACGATCACCTCCTCGATCGACGGCTCGGCGGCGACGTAGGCGAGGGCGGCGCGCGCGTCGCGGTCGCGGTGCTCGGCATAAGGGAAGTGACGCCGGAAGCAGTAACGGCAGTGGACGCCGCAGGCCCCGGTGAGAACGAGCAGGGCGCGTCCGCGGTATTTGTGCAGCAGGCCCGGCGCCGGCGAAGCCGCGGCCTCGGCGAGCGGATCGCGGGTGAAGCCGGGCGGCGCCCGGCGCTCCGCCGCCACCGGCAGCACCTGGGCGAGCAGCGGGTCGCGCGGGTCGCCGGGGCGCATGCGAGCGACGAAGGAGCGCGGCACCCGTAGCGGGAAGTCGCTTCTCCCGTCGGCGCCGACGCTCGCCGCTTCGAGGCCGAGCAGGTCGAGCAGCTCGCCGACGCTGGCCACCGCCTCGCCCAGGCGGCGTTGCCACAGCGGCCCCACTCGCGCCGTGGTTCGCGCTATCATGGCGGGACACGTTACAGTGCGAGGAAACGAATGGGAACCTATAGCACCAATCAATTCAAGCCCGGGCTCAAGGTGATCCTCGACGGCGACCCCTGCTCCATCGTCGAGAACGAGATGGTCAAGCCGGGCAAGGGGCAGGCGTTCAACCGCGTCAAGCTGCGCAACCTGCTGACCGGACGCGTGCTCGAGAAGACCTTCAAGTCGGGCGAGACGATCGAGGCCGCCGACGTCCACGAGACGATGATGCAATACCTCTACGGCGACGCCGAAGCGTGGCACTTCATGGACCCCGGCTCCTACGAGCAGCACGCGGTCAGCGAGGCGGCCATGGGCGACGCCGTGAAGTGGATCAAGGAGCAGGACACCTGCGCCGTGACCCTGTGGAACAACCGGCCGATCTCCGTCACGCCGCCCAACTTCGTGAGCCTGACGGTCGCGGAGACCGATCCCGGCCTCAAGGGCGACACGTCGTCGGGCGGCTCGAAGGCGGCGACGCTGGAGACCGGCGCGGTCATCCGCGTGCCGCTGTTCATCAGCATCGGCGACCTGCTGAAGGTCGACACCCGCTCCGGCGAGTATGTCTCGCGGGCCAAGGAGTGAGCCGGCCGGCGAGGACCGGCCCGGCGACTGGCGTCCCGCCGCGAGCCGAGAGGCCCTGGCCCGCCGGGCGGTGCTGCTCGCCGAGATCCGCGCCTTCTTCGCCGAGCGCGGCGTGCTCGAGGTGGAGACGCCGGTGCTCTCGGCCGCCGCCGTCACCGATCCGCACCTGACGAGCTTCCGCGTCGACGGCGGCGAGCGCGAGCTTTATCTCCGGACCTCACCGGAATTCGCCATGAAGCGCCTGGTGGCCGCCGGCAGCGGGCCGATCTACGAGCTCGCCAAGGCGTTCCGCCAGGGCGAGGCGGGACGGCTGCACAACCCCGAGCTCACGATCCTGGAGTGGTACCGTCCCGGCTGGGACCATCACGCCCTGCTCGACGAGGTCGACGCGCTGCTCGCCGCGGTCCTGGGCACTCCGGCCGCCGAGCGCGTCACTTACGCCGAGCTCTTCGCCCGTCACGTCGGCGTCGAGGCGCACCGCGACGGCGTCGAGCGCCTGCGCGCGGCGGCGGCAGGGCACGGCGTCGACGTCGCCGGCGAGCTCGACCGCGACGGCTGGCTCCACCTCCTGCTCAGCCACGTCGTCGAGCCGCGACTGGGGCGCGGGCGGCCGTCGTTCGTCCTCGACTTCCCGGCCTCGCAGGCGGCCCTGGCGCGCATCCGCCAGGGCGATCCGCCGGTGGCGGAGCGCTTCGAGGTCTACGTGGAAGGGGTGGAGCTGGCCAACGGCTTCCACGAGCTCGCCGACGCCGGCGAGCAGCGCCGGCGTTTTCTGGACGACCTGGCGGCGCGCCGCGCCCGCGGCCTGCCGCAGGTGCCGATCGACGAGCGGCTGCTGGCGGCCCTCGCGGCGGGGCTGCCCGACTGCGCCGGCGTGGCCCTCGGCGTCGACCGGCTGGCAATGCTGGCGGCCGGCGCCGGCAGCCTGGCGGAGGTGACGGCGTTTCCGATCGACCGGGCTTGACAGCTCCGGACGCGGCCCGGAGAATCGCCGAATGTCCGCCTCCGGCTCGATGATCGACCCCGATCTTCCGTTCATCGACCTCCACCGCCACCTCGACGGCTGCGTGCGCCTGGAGACGGTGCTCGACCTCGGGCGCCGGCACGGCATCGGGCTGCCGGCCTGGGACGTCGAAGGGCTGCGCCCGCACGTGCAGGTGACCGAGAGCGAGCCGGACCTGATGTCGTTCATCGCCAAGTTCAGGTGGCTCAGCGCGGTGCTCGCCGATCCCGACGCCTGCCGCCGCGTGGCCTACGAGAACGTCGAGGACGCGGCCCGCGAGGGCCTCGACTACGTCGAGCTGCGCTTCAGCCCCTGGTTCATGGCCGAGGCCCACGGCCTCGATCCGGCGGCGGTGGTCGAGGCGGTCGCCGACGGCGTCGAGGCGGGCGCGCGCGACGCCGGCGTCCCCGCCAAGGTGATCGGCATCCTCAGCCGTCACTACGGCGTCGAGGTGGCCTTTCGCGAGCTCGACGCCCTGCTCAGCCAGGCGGACCGGCTGACGGCCCTCGACCTGGCGGGGGACGAGGCCAGGTTCCCGGCGGCCCTCTTCACCGAGCACTTCGCCCGCGCCCGCGACGCCGGGCTGGCGGTGACGGTCCACGCCGGCGAGGCGGCGGGGCCGGAGAGCGTGTGGTCGGCGATCCGCGACCTGGGGGCCACGCGCATCGGCCACGCCGTGCGCGCCGGCGAGGACCCGGCGCTGCTCGACTACCTGGTCGAGCACCGGATCGGCGTCGAGGCCAACCTGACCTCGAACGTCCAGACGAGCACGGTCGCCGGCTACGCCGCCCACCCCCTGGCGTCGCAGCTCGCCCGCGGCGTCCTCGCCACGATCAACACCGACGACCCGACGATCAGCGGCATCGACCTGCGCTACGAGTACGAGGTGGCGGCGCCCAAGGCCGGCCTGAGCCGCGAGCAGATCCGCCGGGCCCAGGCCAACGCGCTCGAGATCGCCTTTTTGTCGTCGGCGGAGAAGGACGCGCTGCGGAAGACCGCGTCGGCGCCGGGATCCGGGGGTTGAAACGCCGCCGTCGTCGAATTCGGCGGTCTTCGATACGAACGTCTTTCTCCGCATCATTCTTTCCACCAAGCCCGAAGGCGTCGCTCCGGCTCTCTGGCAGTGCCTCGAGGCAGGCCGCTTCCAACTGCTCGATTTGGCCGGATCGGAGGGGATTGGTTCTATA
>DASWIG010000305.1:0-5891 GCA_036397835.1 Thermoanaerobaculia bacterium | reverse complement strand
GGCGCGATCCGCCACGGCCGCGGAGCGAGCGGGAGGACGGCGGCAGCGACTTCCGCCGCGCCCTCGGCGGTCCCGAGGTCTTGCCGGGCACCTACGCCGTCCGCCTCACGGTCGCCGGCGAATCGTGGGAGACGCCGGTGGAGGTGGGCGTCGATCCCCTGGTGCCGGCGACGGGAGTGGACCTCGCGGCCCAGCACGAGGCCGCCTCGAAGCTGACGGCCATGCAGTCCACGGCCAACGACGTGCTACGCGGCACGGACGCCGTCGGCGAGCAGCTCGCGGCGCGCCGGGCCACGGTGAAGACCTTGAAGAAGGAGCTGACGCCGGAGCTCGAGGAGAGCTGGAAGGCTTTCGAGGAGAAGCTGAAGGACCTCCAGGAACGGCTCGTGCAGCCGGAAGGCAAGCCCTTCTGGAGCCAGGGGCCGCGGCTCCTGCGGCAGATCGGCGGCCTGATGGGAGACGTCGACACG
This sequence comes from Thermoanaerobaculia bacterium, assembly GCA_036397835.1. Taxonomy (GTDB): domain Bacteria; phylum Acidobacteriota; class Thermoanaerobaculia; order Multivoradales; family J023; genus DASWIG01. The sequence goes on along the minus strand of DASWIG010000305.1, from coordinate 5,421 downwards.
GCGCTTCGCGCCCCCACGCCGGCGCAGGCGCGGCTCATCGACGAGCTCGAGGACGAGCTCGGCGAGGCCGTCGCGGCGTGGAACGTTTTCGTGGCCGAGGACCTGGCGGCGCTCAACGCGGCTCTGAGCGCGGCGGACGTTCCGCCGCTGGCGTCGCCCGGCAGCACCCGGCTGGTCTGGCCATAGCCAGCAGGTGAGGAGCTCGGAGTAGAATAGCCGACCGGGAGAGCCGCGGATGAGCGCATTGAAGACCACCCTGACCCTTGAGGTCCCTCACGGGATGGACGAACAACTCGAGAAGCTGGCCCAGGCGACGGCGCGAACGAAGGCGTGGATCGCCCTTGAAGCTCTGCGGTCCTTCCTCGAGCTGTACGACTGGCAGGTGAAGGCGATCCGGGAGGGCATCGCCGATGCCGACGCCGGGCGTCTCGTGGATCACGACAAGGTGTCGATCTGGCTCGAAAGCTGGGGAACGGAGAACGAGCTCCCGCCGCCATCATGCGACTGAAGTGGTCGCAAGCGGCGATCCGGGACCTCCAAGAGATACGCGGATTCATCGCGCAAGAGCGCCCGATGGCGGCCCAGCGAGTCGCGCAGCGTATTCTCCAGGTGGTGAGAAACCTGGAGCAGTTTCCACGAATGGGCCGCCCTGGCCGCGTCGAAGGAACGCGGGAGCTCGTCGTTGGCGGCACACCCTACCTCGTGCCCTACCGGGTTCAAGGAGAGGCAGTCGAGCTGCTGCGGATTCTGCATGGCGCCAGAAGATGGCCCGAGAGGTTCTGACCTGCGATCGAGAGGTAGAGGCCGGCCGGAAACCCTCCGGCAGCGAGCAAGAAGGCCGACTTCGTCGGCCAAATCCCCCCTAACCCCCCTTTCATTAAAGGGGGGAACCTGACCCAGAGGACTCTGAGCCCCCCTTTAAGAAAGGGGGGTTGGGGGGATTTCCCGGCAGACGAAGTCTGCCGGAGGACTGGCTAAGGGTTTCCGGCCGGGCCCTAGCCGGCGGCCCGTGCCGCGAGCCGCAGCAGGAAATGATCGACGCCTACCTCGATACCGGCCGACACCGACCTGCAGCGGATCCGTGCCTCGACGGGCGAGCTGGAAACTCGGTGAGCCTGCGACTCGCGGTCGAAGAGGCAGCGGTCGCGATAGACCGCGGGCCAGTCCTCAGGCGCCGAGTCGCTCAGCATCACGACCGCGGCGGCTCCGACGCCGGACGTCCGGTAGCTCTCGACCTGGCGCTGAACGTCGCGGTAGTCGTTGCGCCCCCAGATCTTCACTTCGAGGATCGCCAGCTCATGGGAACCGTTCCAGCGCAGGAGGAGATCCGTGCGTCCGGCGCCGCGTTGCGCCTCGCGCTCCGCCTGCCAGCCGAGAAGATCGAAGCCCAGCGCCAGGTAGGCTGAGAAAACCGCTTCCGGGACCAGACGCTTGCCCTCGCCATGACGGCCGGGCCGAAAGAAATCGGCGCTGGCGGCGTGCAGGCGGGCCAGCAGCACGTCGAGATCCGCGGCGAGCCGCGTGGCGACGTCCGGTTCCGGCGCCGAGGTCGAGGCGGCCGGCAGGCTCAGCAGGCTGGCCACCGGACGCGCGCGCACGGGATTCGCCCGCACCGAGCCGGTGATCCGCACCAGCCCCGACGATTCGAGCAGATCCAGCACGTCGGCACCGTCGAGCCGCAGGACGCCGTTGCCCGTGCCGCAGGCCTTGGCGAGGTCCTCCTGCGTGACCTCGCCGTCGCCGTCCTGCACCAACCGCCAGACCCTTCCCGGGGCCTCCGACAGGCTGTCCGAGGCGAAAGAGAGCCGGAAGTCGCGGAGGAACTCCGCCTGCCTTTGCTCGAAGCGCGTGAAGACGTCCGCGACGTCGCGGACGGTCGGTTCCCGCGCCTCCCACAGCCCCTGGAGCCCGTAGGTGACGAGCGCCGGGTTGCCGCCGGTCAGCAGCTCCAGGGCGTCGAGCACGTCGCCGTCGAGCTCGCGGCCCGCATCGGCGAAGGGACGCGCCAGACGGACGATCTCCTGGCGGCCGAAGGGTGCCAGGCGGACCTTGTCGGCGCGGGCGAGGAAGCTCGAGCCGAGAACGTCGCGGAAGACGAAGACGCCGATGCCGCCGGCGGCGAAGATGCCGACTTCTCCGAAATCGCGCCGCATGGCCTCCAGGCTGTTGAAGAAGTCGCGGCCCGGATGCTCGGCGGCGCCCAGCGACGCCGGAGTCCCGGCGTAACGGTCGAACTCGTCGAAGAGCAGGACGATCCGGCGGGGAGCGTCGTCGCCCGCGAGACGGGCCGCAACCACCTCGTGAGGGTCGAGGGGCGCTTCGACGGGACTGTCGAGCCGCTTGGCGAGGGCGCGCAGCCAACCGTCGACGGAACGCCCCGCCGGGGGTACGGGGAAGAGCACGGTCCGTACGCCTTCGTGCTCGCCCAGGTCGGCCTGCAACCGGCGCAGGAAGACGCTCTTGCCCATCCCACGTCCGGCCAGCAGGACGCCGCTGCCTCCCTTGAGGAGCCCATCGGCGACCTCGTGAAGGACGGGCCGGACGATCTCGACCACGGGCTGGTGCTGGCGCCAATTGTAGGGGTTCATGACCAGGAGGTCCTCTTTGCCCAGTCTACACGGCTACCGCCGGCTCGAGTGAGCGGGCGACGCCTTCCCTGAGCGACAAGGACGCCCGGCGCCGTTGCGGAACGGCGTCCCTGAGCGATATGGACACCTTCCGCCACTTGCCGAACGGCGTCCCTGAGCGATATGGACGCCTTCCGCCACTTGCCGAACGGCGTCCCTGAGCGATATGGACGCCGGTTGGCATCTGCAGAATAACGTTCATAAGCAATACTGAGCGTTATGTGTACCTGCAAAGCGGCGTCCATAAGTGCCGCGGACGGTTTTCGGCAACTGCCAGGACCCGTCGACAACGACTCCGGACGGTTTTCGGCAACTGCCAGCACCCGTCGACAACGACTCCGGACGGTTTTCGGCAACTGCCAGGACCCGCCGACAACGACTCCGGACGGTTTTCGGCAACTGCCAGCACCCGTCGGCAACGACTCCGGACAGGTTTCGGCACTTGCCGGAAATCGTCCGCAACACGCCTCGCGTCGTCATATGGCCTTTAAATCGAGTCACTTACGTGGGCCGGGTGAATTCCGCACCCTACTGGGACCGCCGGCGTCCCGCCGGCCGAGGACGCGAAGCGTCCTCGCCGTTTCAGGGCCGACGAGCGGACACTGTTGATCGTCGTCCCTTGGGGACGACGGGGCCGCTGCGCGGCCCCGGGCCGGCGAGACGCCGGCGGTCCCAGTAGGTGCCCTCGGCCCTGGCCTGGTGGCGAGACGCTGGACGTCCTCTCCAGCTCGCCGGCCGCGTCACCGCCGCGATGACGCGGCAGTCGGCAGGTGCGACGTCGTCAGGAGGGTGGGGGCGTTCTCCGCGCGAGGAGCTCTTGAAGGGCTGACTCCGCCTCCTCAGGTGGGTAGCGATGGCGAAGATCCTCGAAGACCCGGCGTTGATCTTCGAGGTCCGTCGCCGCCGTCATCCGCGTCAAGAGGTAGACGATGAGCTGGTTCAGAGACACACCCTCGGCCCTGGCCTGGTGGTTCAGGGTCTGGTGGAGTGACTCGGGAAGTCGAAGCGTTAGACGGCTCATGGCTTGGTCTCCGCGATGAGGTGGAGGAACTCGGGTGGTCGCATTACGACGAACCCGAACTGTCTTGCCGGCTCCCGGAAGTCTCGGACGTTCGAGGTGACCAGGACTGAGCGGCTGTTGAGGACGCAATCGATGACGAGGTCGTCTCCGGGATCCGTGCTCGCCGGACGGTAGCTGAAGCGGATTGGGACGTAGAGCGAACGGGCGAGCAGGGCCTGGAGGGCCATTAGAGCCGTCTCACCTCGAACCGGCCTTAGTTTGCGGCCGAGGACGTCCTGGTACTCCAGCGCGAGCGCTGTCGAGACGCAAGGCTGGAAGTCACCCGCTACCCAGGCGTCCATGACGTCCGCCGATGGCCCGAAGTGAGTCAGCCCCTCGAAGAGCACGTTGGTGTCGACCACGGCTCGAATCATGACACCACCATAGCACCATATTGGCGCCATGGTCGAGAGGCGTCGTCGGCGGGGGAGACCGCGCCGTGGAAGTGTGACTTCGTCGAGTGGCTCCGCTCGGGACGATCGGTGACCAGGCCGCGGAGCTCTCCGGAATCACGCCGCGCCACGCGTGGCGGAGTCGCAAGGCGGAGGGTGTCCGCGCGCGGGCATGGCGCGTCAATAACTGAAGAACCGTTACTCGTTCTCTGGCTAAAGAAGATGCTTGGACTGTCTTAGGTAGACCATATAGAAAGACCGGTTACTCACTGGCTCCCTGCTTTCCATGTCGTCAGGTTGTGGGCCTCGAGGTCGTTGGCCTCGAGGACTTCCGGTGTGATCATGGGAGCCGTCCTACCACCGCTGGCAGCCGGAGGATCCAGGCGCATCCCAGCCCGGCCGATTCCTGCTGGTGGCTGGGCTCAACCCTTCCCGTCGCTTCGACGCGGCCCGGGCCGGCCCCGGCATCCTCGCCGGGCAGGGTTGCATTCCGAAGGCCAGGGTCAGCGCGAGGCTCGCCACCGATCACGCCACCACCACCGGATGGTCGATTCGCTGGCGGGCGAACCGGAGGCAAGGCGAGGATGTCGGCCTCAGTCAGGTCCGGGAGCTCTTCGAGGACCTCATCCGGTGGCCGGCCACGCGCCGACGTGACCGGCGCGAGGTTTCTTCCGAGAAACCGGCCCTTTTCGCTTGACTTCCTCCGGTTTCTCCACTACTCTTGGCGGTAACAGAGCGTCCGCCCATCAACAAGACGGCCCGAGCGAGCTGGAACCTCGCCCGAGCCCGACCAGGCAAAGGAGCCAAAGTCCCATGCCCGATCACGACGATTCTATCCCCGTCAACGCCTTCCATCCCGCCTACCTCCGACAGCTTGACCAACACGACGACCCCGTGACCGCCGGCGAGGCGGTGACCGGCGGCTTCTGGCGCGTCGTCCCGCTCGACGACGAGCGCTACGGCCTCTTTCGACTCTGGGAGAATCCAGAGGACGGCGACGAGCCCTTCGGCACCCTCACCGACCGCGACACGGCTCTGCTCGCCGCGGCTTTCCTGCCACTCGTCGACCGAGCGCGCAGCTTCTCCGTCGACCCTGAGGACGCCGGCGGTCCGGTGCTCTACCGGGACGGCCGCGCCGTGGGCCGGCTGCGTCACGGCAATCCGGAGCTGACGGAGGCGCTGAACCTCGCCGACGGCCTGGCGCGCTCGCCGGCGTCGATCGCCAGCTTCCTGGAGGCGGCGGGCGCGGCGGCGCTGGAGCTGGCCGGCAAGATCCTGGTACGGCGGAGCTGACGGAAGTTCCGGCTGGGAGCGCAGGCGTCCCGCCTGCTCCGGAGCCGGC
>DASWIG010000304.1:0-1730 GCA_036397835.1 Thermoanaerobaculia bacterium | reverse complement strand
GAGCGAAACGATGCACTACCGAGTCGATTACCCCGACGACAGCCACGGCCGCGGGCACCGAACCCCCAGCCGGCTCCGGACTCTCCATCCGCGAGAGATGCCTTGCTCCGGTCCGGGCGACAGCCACGGCCGCGGGCACCGCCCACCTCTCGGACGAGGAGCTGGGCGCCTTCCTGCGCCGCAAGGGCCTGTACCAAGCGCAGATCGACGCTTCAGCCGCCCGAAGCTCGGGCTCGGCGGCCGCGACGGGTCGCGTCAGGACATTCCCTTGAGCTTGGCCAGCACCTTGTCGAGCTGATCCGGCGCCAGCCCCGAGTCGGCGAAGTCCGGCTCGGACGACGCGGGCTCCTCCTCGTTCCACGACGGCTCGGCTTCGGCCGGCGCCACCTCGACGGCGAGCGGCGACAGCTCGGCAATCGTCTGGTGCTCGAAGACGTGCCGGGGCTCGAGCCGGATGCCGGCTTCTCCCGCCCTGGTGATCACCCGGATGGCCATGAGCGAGTCGCCGCCCAGCTCGAAGAAGTTGTCGTGGATGCCGATCTCGGCGCCGCCGAGCTGCTCTTGCCAGATCTCGGCGAGCCGGCGCTCGACGTCGTTGCGCGGGGCCTCGTACTCCGTCTTCGCCTCCAGGGCCTCGGGGGCGGGCAGGGCCTTGCGGTCCACCTTGCCGTTGGCGGTCAGCGGCAGCTCCTCCAGGAAGAGGAAGACGCCGGGCACCATGTGCTCGGGCAGCTTGCCCGCGAGGAAGACGCGGACCTCCTCCGCCGTGGCCTCGCTCCCCTCGTCCAGGACGACGTAGGCGACGAGACGCTTCTGGCCGCGGGCGTCGCCCACGGCCACGGCCACGGCGGCGCGGACCGCCGGGTGACGCAGCAACGCCGCCTCGATCTCGCCCAGCTCGATGCGGTGGCCCTGGACCTTGACCTGGAAGTCCTCGCGGCCGAGGAACTCGATGGCGCCGCCGGGCAGGTAACGGCCCAGGTCGCCGGTGCGGTAGAGCCGCTCGCCGCTGCGCGGGTGGGTGACGAAGCTCGCCGCGGTCTTCTCGGAATCGCGCCAGTAGCCCTTTGCGAGGCCGACGCCGCCGATGAAGAGCTGGCCGGGGGTCCACAGCGGCCGCGGATCGAGGGCGTCGTCGAGCACCGCGAAGCTCTGGTTGACCATGGGCACGCCGTAGGGGATGCTCGTCCACTCCAGCGGGACCTCTTCGATCGGATAGAGGATCGACCAGATCGACGCCTCGGTGGCGCCGCCCAGGCTGATCACCTGGATCTCGCCGTCGTCCGCCGGCAATCCGCCGACCCGCCGGCGGCCGGTCAGGCCCTCGATCCGGTCCGGGAGGGTCACCGGGATCCAGTCGCCGCTCATCAGCACCAGGCGCAGCGTCGACAGCGAGAGCGCCGACTGGCCGGCGGCGTACTCCACCAGCATCTCCATCAGGGCGGGGACCGTGTTCCAGACGGTCACGCCGTGCTCTCGCACCAGCTCCGCCCATCGGCTCGGGTCGCGCGTGGCCGCGGGCTCCGGCAGCACCAGGACGGCGCCCACGGCCAGGGGGCCGAAGACGTCGTAGACGGAGAGGTCGAAACTGAGGGCCGAGAGGGCGAGCACCCGGTCGGCGGCGCCGACGGCGAAGCGCTCGTTGACGTCGACGACGGTGTTGAGGGCGCCGCGGTGGTCGATCATCACCCCCTTGGGCAACCCGGTCGAGCCCGAGGTGAAGATCACGT
>DASWIG010000303.1:0-4750 GCA_036397835.1 Thermoanaerobaculia bacterium | reverse complement strand
CCTCGACCTGCTGGTCATGCACCAGGCCAACCTGCGCATCAACGAGGCGTCGCAGAAGGTGCTGAAGCTGCCCGACGAGAAGGTCCACAACAACATCCAGCGCTACGGCAACACCACTTCGGCGACGCTGCCGCTGTGCTTTCACGAGGCGCGCCGGGAGGGCAAGGCGCCGGCGGGATCCCTGGTCGCGTTCACCGCCCTGGGGGCGGGTCTGCACTACGGATCGGTGCTGTTGCGGGTGTGAACCGCGGCGCCGTTTGCTAGACTGCCGCCCCGATGACGCACCCGCCGCCAGCCGCCGCCCGCCGCGTGGGCATGATCAGCCTCGGCTGCCCGAAGAACCGGGTCGACAGCGAGATCATGCTCGGCGAGCTGCGCCGGCGCGGCTACGAGGTCGTCGACGTCGACGCCGCCGACACCGTGATCGTCAACACCTGCGGCTTCATCGACGCGGCCAAGGAGGAGTCGATCGACGCCATCCTCGAGGTGGCGGCGCGCAAGAGCACGGGCCGGGGCGGCGTCGAGCGCCTGCTGGTGGCCGGCTGCATGGTCAACCGCTTCGGCCAGGAGCTCGAGCGCGAGATCCCCGAGATCGACGGCTTCATTTCCCTCGACGACCTGCGCCGCGTCGACCGCCTGGTGACGATCGGCGGCGCCGCGGCGCCGCCGCCCGGGCCGTCGCACCTGGCGTTCGACCATACGGCGCCGCGGCTCGTGACCACCCGCGGCTACGCCTACCTCAAGGTGGCGGAGGGCTGTGACAATCCGTGCACCTTCTGCGCCATTCCGAGCTGGCGCGGCCGTTTTCGCAGCCGCACCCTCGAGAGCCTGGTGGCCGAGGCGCGCGCGCTCGAGGGCCAGGGGATCGCCGAGCTGTGCCTGGTGGCGCAGGACACCACCCGCTACGGCGAGGACCTGGGCTACGGCCGCCACGGCCTGGTGCGGCTGGTCGAGGCGCTGCTGGCGGGCACCGCGATCCCCTGGATCCGCTTCCTCTACGCCTATCCCACCACGCTCGACGAGGACCTGCTGAAGCTGATGGGCGGCGAGGAGCGCTTCGTCTCCTACGTCGACATGCCGCTCCAGCACAGCCACCCCGAGGTCCTGAAGGCGATGCGCCGCGGCGGCCGGGCCGGCCGCTACCTGCGGCTGCTCGAGCGGGCGCGGGAGCTGGCGCCCGACGTCTTCCTGCGCACCACCTTCATCGTCGGCTTTCCGGGGGAGACGCGCGAGCGCTTCGAGCACCTCCTGGACTTCGTGGCGGCGGCGCGCTTCGATCACCTCGGCGCCTTCGTCTACAGCCCCGAGCCCGGCACCCCCGGCGCCGAGCTGCCCGGCCGCCTGCCGCCGGCGACGGCGCGGCGGCGTTACGAGCGGCTGCTCGCGGCGCAGCGGCCGATCGCCCTGGAGCGTCGCCGGGCGCTGGTGGGACGGGTGCTGACGGTGCTCGTCGAGGGCGCCTGCGAGGAGACCGAGCACCTGCTCCAGGGCCGTCACCACGGCATGGCCCCGGAGATCGACGGCCGCCTGCTGATCAACGACGGCACGGCGAGCGCCGGCACTCTCGCCGAGGTCGAGATCACCGCCGCCTACGCCGACGACCTGGTGGGCCGCATCGTCGGCCCGGCCGGCCGGCCGGGCGTGGTGCCGGCGCTGGAGGCGCGGCCGGCGCTGTAAGGCGGGCACCGCGAAGCGGGATCGGGACGACGCCGTCATGCAGGTCATCCACGATGCGTTGAAGAGCGCGGACCTGCCCTATGGCGTCATCGCCACGATCGGCAACTACGACGGCATCCACCGCGGCCAGCAGGCGGTCATCGCCCGCGTGGTGGAGCGCGCCCGGACCGAGCAGGTGCCGGCCGTGGTGATCACCTTCGATCCCCATCCGCTGTCGGTGCTGCGGCCCGAGTCGGCGCCGCCGCTGCTGACCACCGCGGAGCAGCGCGAGGAGGTGCTCGCCGCCCTCGGCGTCGACGTGCTGCTGCTGATCCGCTTCAACCGCGAGCTCGCCCGCACCTCGGCGCGCGATTTCGTCGTCCGTTTCCTCCACCGGCAACTGGCGCTGGCGGAGATCTACGTGGGCGAGAGCTTCGTCTTCGGCCACGAGCGCCGCGGCGACCTGAAGCTGCTCGGCCAGCTCGGCGACGAGCTCGGCTTCAAGGCCCTCGCCGTGCCGGAGCTCGCCGCCAGGGGCGAGGTGATCTCCTCCACGCGCATCCGCCGCGCTCTCGCCGAGGGCCGCACCGAGGAGGCGATGGAGCTGCTCGGCCGGCCCTACGAGCTGCGCGGCACGATCGTGCGCGGCGACCGCATGGGCATGCGCCTGGGCTGGCCGACGATCAACCTGATGCCCGACAACGAGCTGCGGCCGTGCGACGGCGTCTACACGGGGCAGGTCCGCTTCCCGTCGCTGCCGGCTGTCTTCGACTGCGTGACCAACGTCGGCACCCGCCCCACCGTCTACGAGAGCTACCAGCACGTGGTCGAGAGCCACGTGCTCGACTTCAGCTCCGACGTCTACGGCGAGCGCGCCGAGATCCGGTTCTTCAAGCGGCTGCGCGAGGAGAAGATGTTCCCCACCGTGATGGACCTCTCGGCGCAGATCGGACGCGACGTCGAGGCGACGCGAGAATATTTCGCCGCCCAGCGGCGTTCTCAAGAGGGGCCGGCACAGTGAGCTGGTACGGTGACCGCCGGCCCCTAGTCCGCATCCTTCCAGAGAGCGCGGCCGTCCGGCGGCCGGCCCCTACCCCTCGAGCCATCGAGACCCTCAAGGAGTAACCCCATGGCCAGCGACAAGATCATCACCCTCACCGAGGAGAGCTTCGACCAGACCATCGGCAGCGACAAGCCGGTGCTGGTGGACTTCTGGGCGGCCTGGTGCGGACCGTGCCGCCGCGTCGGTCCGCTCCTCGAAGAGCTCGCCGACGAGCAGGACGCGGTGACCATCGCCAAGCTCAACGTCGACGATCACCAGAGCGTGGCGTTCAAGTACAACGTGATGAGTATCCCGACCTTCATCCTCTTCGCCAACGGCGAGGAGAAGGACCGCATGATGGGCGCGATGTCGAAGCAGGTCTTCGAGCGCTTCCTGGACAAGAACGCCGCCGCCGCGGCCGGCTGATCGAGCCCGGGAACGCCGCCTTGCCGCACCGGCTCGACGAGCTCCTCGACGAGCTCTCCGCGCAGGCCCTCCTGGTGGTCGCTCGCACCTCGCGCGACCCGTACCTGGCCAGCTTCACCGGTGCGGTGAAGCTGGGCCCGGCGTTCGTGGTGGCGCCGCGGGGCGCCGGCGTGCGCCTCGGCTATCTCAACCCCATGGACCGCGACGGCGCCGCCGCCACGGGCCTCGGGCTGCTGACGCCCGAGGCGCTCGACGTGGTCCGCTGGGCGCGCGAGACCGAATCCGCGTCCGAGCGCCTGGCCCACGTCCTGTCGCGGGCGTTCCACCTCTGCGAGATGGCGCCGGGGCGGATCGCGCTGGCCGGGTGGTGGAGCGCCGGCGAGGCGCTCGAGGCGTGCGCGCGCCTGGGTCGCGAGGGCTGGAGCTTCGCCGGCGGCGAGCGTCTGGTGCTGCTGCTGCGGCGCACCAAGTCGGCGGGCGAGCTCGCCGAGATGCGGCGGGTGGCCGCCGGCACCATGGCCGCCTTCCACCGCGTCGCCGAGCTTCTCGCCGCCGCCGAGGCGATCGCCGGCGAGCTGTGGCTCGGCGGCGAGCGGCTGCGGGTGGCGCGGCTGACCCGCGAAATCGCCCGCGCGCTGGCCGAGCACCAGCTCGAGCAGCCCGAGGGCGGCATCTGCGCCCCCGGCCGTGAAGGCACGGTGCCCCACACCGGCGGCACGCCCGAGCGGGTGCTGCGGCCGCACGAATCGCTCGTCGTCGACCTCTACCCCTGCGGCCGCCTCTTCGTCGACGCCAGCCGCACGTTCTGCGTCGGCACGCCGCCGGAGGCGTTGGCGCGCGCCCACGCTCACGTGCGCGAGGCCCTCGAGCTGGCGCGGCGCGGCGCCGCCCCCGGACGGCGCGGCTGGAGCTTGCAGGAGGCCGTGTGCGAGCACCTCGGCGGCGCCGGCTACCCGACGCCCATCGCCGACCACACGACCACCCGCGGCTACGTCCACGGGCTGGGCCACGGCGTGGGGCTGTCGGTCCACGAGATCCCCTATTTCAAGAAGGAGCACACGGGGCCGGAGGCGTACCTCGAGGAGGGCGACGTCTTCACCCTCGAGCCCGGGCTCTACGAGCCCGACGCCGGATGGGCCGTGCGCCTCGAAGACACCTACTGGCTGGGCCCCGAGGGTCCGGAGAGCCTCCTGCCCATGTCGTACGAGATGGATCCCCGGGCCTGGGGGGCTATGATTGGAGGAGCTTGACCAGGGTGGCCATCACTCCGACGGCCACTACCAGGAGAGAGCCGAGCCGGATCAACAGGCGCATCTCGAGCTCCTTGAGGTCACGCCGGAGATTGCTCTCCAGGGCCTCGAGATCCTGTTTGGTGATCGCTGAAGCCATCACTACTCTCCTGAGCGCATTCTACCCCAACGTAGGCCGGAGAATGAAACACCACGTCCCCACCCCGTGACGATGGCCGCGACGATCACCGCCAGCAGCGCCCACGAGTGGAAGTTCCACAGGCCGGCCTGGAAGGCCGAGAGCCGGGGCGACGCGGAGAGGCTCGACGCCAGGATCGTCGGGATGCAGAACGGCAGCAGGAACGGGTAGGTGCACACGGTCACGTCGAGCAGGTTG
>DASWIG010000302.1:0-7257 GCA_036397835.1 Thermoanaerobaculia bacterium | reverse complement strand
ACCTCCGGCGCCGGCTGCAGCTTGCGGTCGATGCGGCCGTTGCGCTGCTCGATGCGGCCGGGGTTCCAGGGCAGGTCGAAGTGGAAGAGGTCGGTGCAGTGGGCCTGGAAGTTGAGGCCCTCGCGGGCGGCGTCGGTGGCGAGCAGGATGCGCAGGGGATCCTTCGCGGGGTGGGCGTTGAAGCGGCGCTGGATCTCCTTGCGGCGCGTGGCGCTGGTGAGACCGTCGATGACCTCGATGCGTTCGTCCTCGCGGTGGGTGCCTTCGATGGCCTGCTCGAGGACCGTCTTGAGGTAGCGCTTGGTGCCCTCGCGGTTCTCGGTGAAGATCAGCACCCGGCGCTCGTTCCACTTCGGAGGCGGCCCGTCGGGGCGCTTGCCGAAGGGCGGCAGGCCGGGGCACGGCGGCAGATCGGGACACAGATGCTCGCGGATCCAGTCGAAGAGGCGGCGGGTCTTGGCGTCGGGGAGGTGGCGAGTGCGCTCGGCGATCTCCTGCATGCGGTCGAGGAGGGCCTGCTCGCGTCGCCAGAGCGTCTCCGCGACGGCGTCCTTCGGCGCTTCCGCCTCGGCCGCGGAGGTGGCGGCTTCCATCTGCGCGTCCTCCTCGGCCTCGAGCTCCTCGTCGGTCCAGTCGGCGCGCTCGTCGTCGGCGTCGGGGGCGCTGGTGAAGAGGCTCGCGTCGACGGGAGCGGACGCGGGGGTCGTCTCGCGGATCTTCTCCCAATGTCCCGCCACGGTCTTGCGATGGACCTTGAGGCTGCGCGCGAACGCCTCGATGGAAGAGAGCAGCCGCTGCTGCAAGCCGACGACCAGCAGGCCGGCCGCCGCGCGTGCCCGTTTCGAGGTGGACGCCAGGCGCTCTTCGCGCGCGGTGCGGTAGTCGTCGAGCAGGCGCGAGAGCACGAGCTCGGGCGCGTCGGCGGGCAGCCCGTCGACGACCACGGGCACGACCTCGCGGTGCGGGAAGCCGCCCTGGACGGCCCGGACGTCCTCCTTGAGGCGTCGCACCATGACTTCGTCGAGCGCGGCCTGGCGCACCTCGACGCCGCGGGTGAAGCGGTAGGGATCGAGCAGCTCGAGCAGCGTCGAGAAGCTGTTGGAGTGGCCGTTGTGGGGCGTGGCCGAGAGGAAGAGGCGGTGCTCGAAGCGGCCGGAGAGGTCGCGGACGGCGCGGGTGAACTTGGTCTCGATGCCGTAACGGCCGCCGCTCGCGGGAGCGGCGTGGTGGGCCTCGTCGATGATCAGTAGGCTGCCGGGCAGCAGCGGTCCCAGCCATGCGCGCATCGGATCGGCGTAGGCGGGATCGGCGAGCAGGTTGTGGGAAATCAGGAAGCGGCTGTGGGTGTGCCAGGGGTTGACCCCGAAGCCGCGCTCGCGGCGTATGCGCGCCAGGTAGGCGCGGTCGAGGACCTCGAAGAGGAGGCCGAAGCGCTCTTCGAGCTCCGCCTTCCACTGCTCGATGACCGAGGGCGGCGTGGCCACGACGATGGTCTTGCACTTCTTGCGCAGGAGCAGCTCGCGCGCGATCAGGCCGGCCTCGATCGTCTTGCCCAGGCCGGTGTCGTCAGCGATGAAGAGGTTGACGCGCGGCAGGCGCAGGGCCTTGCGCAGGGGCTCCATCTGGTAGGCGTCGATCTTGATGCCGGCGCGGAAGGGCGCCTGGAAAAGGTTCGGATCCGTGGCGGTGACGCAGTTCCATCGCAGCGTGTGGAGGAAGGCCCCGAAGTGGCGCGGCGGGTCGAAACCCTTGGCGGCGAGATGGCTCCAGCCTTCCTCCTCGAGGATCCGCCGGTCGGGCTCGTAGTTCCAGAAGACGTCGAGGGCCTGGCCTTGCGCGTCGTCGTCGGCGCAGGCCAGGCGCACGAGCGGAGTCTGGCCGGGGACCTCGGGCTCGACGACCTCTTCGACGAGCCAGCGTCGCGAGCGAACGTGGACGAGCTCGCCGACTTTCGGGGCGCGCTCGGGGAGCGTTCGCGTCGCCTCGCGTCCGAGGGCGGTCCGCTGTTGGGCAGGCTTGAGGCTCTGCGTGGCCATCGGCGAATTCTACTATCCAGGGCAGGGCGGCTCGGCGTCCCGGACCCGGAAGACAGGCCGATCCCGATCCGCGGTTTACGCCTCGAGCGGCTGCGAAAGCAGTTCGAGCCGGCGCGCTTCCTGCCCAGCTTCGAGGAGAATCCGCAGCCTCAACGCGAATCGGGTGGCCCTCGGCCAGAGAGCCGATTCTAGCAGACACCGGGCACTATGGACCGTCGCCCCGTGTCGTCTCCCCCTTGACGTACCGCCCGTACCAGTCCAGATAACGCTGGAGACGATCCTTCCGGAAGCTCGGACGGTCGATCCCATGGTCCTCGCCCGGGTAGACGACGAGCTCGGTCGTGCGGCCGAGACGCTTGAGCGACTGGTAGAGCTGCTCGGAGTTGAGAACCGGCACGTTCCAGTCCTGCGCGCCGCACATCACCAGGGTCGGCGTGGTGATCTTCTCGACGCGGTTGAACGGCGACAGGCGCTCCCACAGCTCGCGGTTCTCCCACGGCAGACCGAGCTCCAGCTCCCACTCGAGCTGGTAGTGGTCGTGGCCGTAATTGGCGGCGTAGAGCACCTCGCTGGCGCCGGTCACCGCTCCCTTGAAGCGGTCGGTCTTGGTGATCACGTAGTTGGTCAGGATGCCGCCGTAGGACCAGCCGCCGACGCCGAGACGCTCGGGATCGGCGTAGCCGCGGGCGATGGCGTCGTCGACCGCGGCCATCACGTCTTCGTAGTCCTTGTTGCCCCAGTCCGCGAAGATGGCGGCCGAGAACGCCTGGCCCTGGCCCGACGAGCCCCGCGGGTTGGGACGGATCACCAGGTAGCCGTTGGCCGCGAAGAGCTGCGACGGGAAGTCGAAGGCGAAGTCGTACTGGCCCACCGGTCCGCCGTGGATGCGCAGCAGCGCCGGATAGGTGAGCAGCTCGTTGAAGTCCGGCGGGAAGGTGAGGAAGCCCTCGACCTCGGTGCCGTCGGCGCTCTTGAAGCGCACTTCCTCGACCTTGCCGAGGCGCACCTCGGCGAGCAGCTCGCGGTTGGCGTGGGTGAGCTGACGCGGGCCGCCGCCCTCGAGCAGGAAGACCTCGAAGGGAAACTGCGGCTCGCTCATCAGCACGGCGACGCCGCCGCGGCTGACGCTGAGGCCGTAGACGCTGCGCTCACCGGCCACCAGCCGCCGCACGGCGCCGCCGACGACGTCGACGGCGGCGAGGTGGAAGGCGCCGCTGTCCTCGAGCACGAAGTAGATCGTGCCGTCCGACGCGAAACGCGGAAAGTAGACGTGGCGGTCGACCTCGGCCGTCAGCAGGCGCGGCTCGCCGCCGGCGGCCGGAACCACCGCCAGGTGCGGCGTCGCGTACCAGAAGAGGTCGGGCTCGACGGCGGCGAGGTAGGCGACGAGCTCGCCGTCCGGGCTCCATTGGGGCTGGGTGTCGGGGCCGGGGTTGGTCGTGAGCTGGCGCAGCGTCTGGCCCTTGTCGGCGTCGAGCTGGGAGCTCGCAAGCGCATCTCCGTCGGCCGAGACGATCCACACGTCGTGGTTGTCGTTGCTGTCGGGGTCGCCGGTGCGCTTGCTGGAGAAGGCCACCAGCTTGCCGTCCGGGCTCCAGGCGGCGCCGGCGTCATCGAAGTCGCCGGAGGTGATCTGGCGCAGCGTCTCGCTCTCGAGGTCGAAGACGTAGAGGTGAGTGCGCCGGCGGTCGAGGTAGCCGACGCCGTCCATCTTGAACTGCCGGCGGTCGATCACGTGCGGGTCGGGCTTCTTCTCCTTCTCCTTGCGCTCAGCCGGCTTGAGCAGGTCCTCGGGCTTGGGGTCGCGGATCGTCAGCAGCAGGCGGCGGCCGTCGGGCGAGAAGTCGAAGGCGACGACGCCCTGGGGCACTTGGGTCAGGCGTTGGGCGTCGCCGCCGCGCAGGTCGAAGGCCCAGACCTGGGCCTTGGCCTCCTCGTCCTCGTCCTCGTCCACCTTGCGCTCGGCGAGGAAGCCGAGGCGGCGGCCGTCGGGGCTCCAGCGCGGCCGCTCGGCGGAGTCGCCGCGGGCGGTCAGACGCCAGGGCTCGCCGCCGCCCGTGGCGACCATCCACAGGGCGGTCTCGGACTCGTCTTTCTTGGCGTCGAGCGTCGTCACCGTAAAGGCCACGAGCTTGCCGTCGGGACTGATCTGGGGGTCGTCGACTGCGGCGAGACGGAAGAGGTCGTCGACCCGGAGGACGCGTTTCTCGGCGGGCGCCGGGAAGGCGGCCAGGGCCGCCGTGAGGATGACGGAGAGGGTGAGGACGGGGAGGTGTTTCCGCATCCGCGGAGTCTAGTGGATGGCGGGAGGCGTTCCTACTCACCTCGGCGGCGCGCCGCCTTGTACCCATAGCCAGCGCCGAAACCGCCTGCAAACGCCACCAGTATCTTGAGAAGGTCTTGCAGTAGCGGCTGATTCGAAGGCAAGAGCACCCACACCAGACCAAAGAACGCGAATAACACCATTAGGAAATAAGTCAACCGAAACCAGCGCTCCGCCTTGCGGTGTTCATGCTCTCTCTTGTCGTCTTCGTGGGAATAGTCCAGAAATTTGTCGATGTGCCCGGGTTCGAGCTTTTCGAAAAGCGGGTGTGGCAGGTGCCCCGCGGAAAACGTGGCCGCCATCATTTCCCACACCTGTTTCTTAACCTGGCCTGGCGCGCCTTTCAAAGCGTCGGGCGTGGTCGCTTGCGGTGCCGCAGAAGTGATTGCCGTAGGGTCGTTGCTCTCGCCCTCGGCGCGGTGTTCTGGCGGCTTCTTGGTGGTGTCCTCGCTCACTGCGCATCCTTATCGCCAAGCATTCCTTTGGCGAAGACGATTCGTCCATCGTTCCAATCTCGGCTCCAGGTACCCTGATGCCGCCGCCGCAACTTGGGCCGAGATGTGGGCGCCGACGAAGAGGTGGCGGTACTGTGGCTCAATGCCCAATCTGTCGCACCAGTCATGGAAGGTCCGTAGCGATGGCGCGAAGTGGCGCATGGAGACACGCTCGCTTTGGCTTGCACTCATATGGAGTCCCCGTGAAAGTCAGTCAATCCCTTCAGCGAGTGCCAGCATGGCACTCACGATCACCAAGTGTCAAGGGCAAGCAAAAGACATGCCAGCCTATAATCCTCGATCCAAGGAGCCCCGGGGCGCTTCCCAGTCTCACGACGCCTCGGGAATCGAGTACGAGGCGTCGAAGACGTCTTCCCAGGTCAGCCGGCCGACGTCGCACGAGGACCCCGTCTCCTGCTCGGCTCCTTCCCTGGCGCGGCGAAAGCAGGTGTCCCACATCTCGAGGACGACGTCCCGGCTCAGGCTCGGCGTCTCCTCGCGGATGTCCGCGATCTCGTTGCGCGCGTTCCAGATGGTCAGCGCCCAGCTCCGCGAACGCGCGTCCGGCCGGCTCTTCCACTTGATGACGTGCGTCATCAGGCGTACGAGCTGGCTTCGCAGGGCCCTCTTCTCCGATCGGCTCAAGGCTTCGATGAGCTCCTCTAATCCGATCGAGGCTTCCTCGACGTGCCCTTCCGCCAGGTGGTCGCGAATCGCCACGGCGGTCTGATGGTGCGACGTCGCCGCCAACTCGTCCCATTGCATAGAGTCATCTTAGCACGAGGCTTCCATCGCCCGCGCGTACGCCCAGTCGAGCCACGGCAGCAGCGCCTCGACGTCGGCACGCTCGACGGTGGCGCCGCACCACACGCGCAGGCCGGGCGGCGCGTCGCGGTAGCCGGCCACGTCGTAGGCCACGCCTCGCTGCTCGAGCAGCGACGCCATCCGCTTCGGCACCGCGGCCTGGCGCTCGGAGCCCAGGGCGGCGAAAGCGCCGTCGACGATCTTCAGGCACACCGAGGTGTTCGAGCGCGTCGCCGGCACGCGGGCGAGGAAATCGACCCACGGCGTCGCCGCCACCCACTCGGCGACCACCGCCAGGTTGGCGTCGGCGCGGGCGAGGAGCGCCGCCAGGCCGCCGATGCCGTCGGCCCAGGTGAGGGCGTCGAGCCAGTCCTCCACGCAGAGCAGGCTCGGGGTGTTGATCGTCGACCCCTGGAAGACGTCTTCGGCCAGCTTGC
Source organism: Thermoanaerobaculia bacterium (assembly GCA_036397835.1). Classification (GTDB taxonomy): domain Bacteria; phylum Acidobacteriota; class Thermoanaerobaculia; order Multivoradales; family J023; genus DASWIG01. Next base: position 1,163 of record DASWIG010000302.1, on the reverse strand, counting down.
CGCCTTTGGTCAGGCGGAAGACCTTGGGCAGCGGCCACGGCGGCGTGTGGCTCTCGAGCCGCTCGACCGCCCGCGGGCCGAGGACCAGCATGCCGTGGGCAGCCTCGCCGCCGAGCGCTTTCTGCCACGAGAAGGTCGCGGCGTCGAGCTTGCGCCAGGGCAGCCTCTGGGCGAAGACGGCGGAGGTCGCGTCGCACAGGGTGAGGCCGCCGCGGCCGGCGCCGATCCACGCGCCGTCGGGCACCCGCACGCCCGAGGTGGTGCCGTTCCAGGTAAAGACCACGTCGCGGCCGGCATCGACCCGGGAAAGGTCGGGCAGCTCGCCGTAGTCGGCCGCGAAGACGCGCAGGTCGCCCAGCCGCAGATGCTCGCGCAGGTCGGTGACCCAGCCCTGGCCGAACGACTCCCAGGCCAGGGCGTCGACGCCGTGGGCCCCCAGCAGCGACCACATCGCCATCTCGAAGGCGCCGGTGTCGGAGCCGGGGACGATGCCGACGCGGTAGTCGGGGGGGACGCCGAGGATGCGGCGGGTGCGGGCGATGGCTTCCGCGATCCGCGTCTTGCCCGCCGCCGAGCGGTGGGAGCGGCCGACCAGGGCGCCGGCGAGGGCCTCGGGACGCCAGCCCGGCCGCTTGGCGCACGGACCGGAGGAGAAGAAGGGCCGCCCCGGCCGGCGCGCCGGCCCGTCCGAGTCCTCAGTTGGCGAGCTCGTCGTCATCGTCGTCCCCGTCGTCGTCCCCGAAGTCGTCGTCCTCGAGCTCGTCGTCCTCGTCGTCCGTGTCGTCCAAGTCCTCGTCCATCTCGTCTTCGGCCCGGTTGAGGATCGAATCGAGCAGCGCGGACTTCTGCTGCAGCAGGATGTACAGCATCTTGTAGCCGTCGAGGTTCTTCTCGAGGTCCGCGAGGGTGCGGCCCAGGAGGTCGGCGACGACCTCGAGGTCGGTGACGTCGGCGGCGGTGGCGGCCTCGCCCCGGCGCAGGCGTGCGAGCAGCGGCGGCAATGACGTCTCGAGGGTGCGGACGTTCTCGACGTCGAGCTTCAAGCGGGTGATGGCCGGGATGGTGTCGAAGTCGGGATCGTCCTCGGGGACGATCGCGGCGCCGCCGCCCTCCGGATCGTGGAGGTCCTTGCGCAGCCTGGCGAGCAGCTCGTCGAGGTCGAT
>DASWIG010000301.1:0-8957 GCA_036397835.1 Thermoanaerobaculia bacterium | reverse complement strand
CGCCGGCGTACATGAAGCCGCGGGTCAGCCCGATCAGTCCCTCGCCGCGCACCTCGGGTCCGAGCCCGGTCTCGCAGGCGGAGAGCACGACGAGCTCCGCCGACAGATCGAGATTGTAGATTTCGTGGAGGTGCAGGAAGCCGTCCACGGGCAGGCCGCTCGCGTTGTAGAGCGACAGGACGAGACCCGAGAGCTCAGGCGCCTCACGGTTGACGATACCGTGGGTGGCGAAGTGGAGGATCTGGTAGTCCTTGAGCTCGCCGCCGACGATCTTCTCCTTGGTGGCGTCGGCGCCGAGGGCTGCAAGCTTCTCGCCTCCGGCCAGATCCAGGATGACCCGCGCCTCGTCCCGGGTCCCCGGGAGAGGCTCGAAGCGCTCGACCCCGAGGATCGCGGCCGAGCGCTCCAGGTCGGCGTGGTCAGGATGCTGCTCCGGGGTCTCTTGCCCGGGAACGAGCATCGGATCGGCGAAAACGGCAATCTGCTTCGGCGCCGGGTAACGGCCAGCGAACTCGCGTCGCAGTCCTTCCAGCAGCGACGCCGACGGCAGGTTGACGATCTCGTGGTGCTCCACCAGGAAGGGGATCTTGCCGTCAGGACCGGGCTCGGCGCCAGGCTTGGGCAAGGCGGCGAAAGGCAGGTAGAGGAGGGCGCCGTCGGCGACGATGACCAGCCGTTTGTACGTCAGCTCATCGGCGACCGGCCCCAGGAGCTGGTCGCCGAGCGTGGCGAGAAGCCGCTGGCGGGCGTTCTGACGATCTTGACTCAGCGAGGTCAGGAGGTCCCGCGCTTCCTCGACCGCGACTTCGATTTCCGCCCGCCCTTGCGCGAGCACGCGGCTTCGCACCGCGTCCCGCGACACCGCCCAGAGAAAGCTCCGCTCTTCGCCGAGGCTGTAGACGAGCAAGAGCGTGCGGCTGTTGAGAAGGCGGCCGCGAATTTCGGACAACGTCAAGGGTTTCGCCCCGGCCAGACGATCGTAGGCCGCGTTGCGTAGGCGCCGGCGCACGTCGTCGAGCTTCTCGCGATTCTGCCGTACCGATTTTTCGATCGGCGCGAGGGCGATCCGATTGGCAGGAGCCTGCCCCACGAGGGCCCGCCTCCGGCGCTCGAGCACGTTGAGCTCCGCTTGTATGGCGGCCTCCTCCTCGAGCAACGCGGGGTCGGCGCCGCGGCGGATCTCGGAGGCCGATTCCCCGAGGGTATCGAGCAGGGTCCGGGCGCGCCGGTGCTCGCTCACCTCGAAAGCCTTCTCGGCCCAATCCTTCCCCGGCTCTTGCTCGTCGAGACGCATCAACACGTCGACGTAGAGGTCGTAGTAATGCTGCTTGGTAGCGAAGAAGGCGATGCGTAATTCCTCGCTGGAGGTCTCCGTGCGCAGCTCTTCGACCAAGCCGAACGAGGCGGCGAGGCGTTCACGGGCCGCGTCCGGGCGTCCCAGCTCGGCGAGCGCCCGAGCGCTGCCGTAGGTGTTCGAGGCCATGACCTGCCGGTCGCCCAGTTTCTCGAGGAAGGGCGCGGCGCGCTCGAAGTAGCCGAGGGCTTGTTGCGGATCCCCGGCCCAGCCTGGCGCCGGCAAGTAGAGGCGGCCCAGGTTGTGGATGGCGTAGGCCTCACCCCGCGCGTTCTCGAGCTCTTGGTAGAGGGCCAACGCTCCTTCGTAGGCGACGCGGGCCGGCTCGAAAGCGCCCCGCAGAAGTTGGACGGTGCCCAGAGCGTTGAGCGTCGTCGCTTCGCGACGCCGATCCTGGAGCGAACGGTTCAGTTCCAGCGCCTGTTCGAGGTAGTCGACCGCCTCGTCGAGGCGTTCTTGCCGCTTGCGGACCTCGCCGAGCCGGTGCAAGACCAACGCTTGCTGACGCTGATTTCCCAGGGTCTTCCACACAGAAAGCGCCGCCTCGAGGTGGTCTTCGGCCACTTCGACCTCACCCTGCTGAAGGTAGAGCGTGGCAAGACTGCCTCGGGTCTGCGCGATCAGGTCGATCTCGCCGACTTCTTCGTAGACCTCGAGGGCCTGGCGATAGGCATCGAGCGCCTTTTCGGTCTCACCGAGACGCCGGTAAAGAGGCCCGAGGTTGCCCTCCAGTGCCGCGGCGACGCCGTCCCGGATATCCGCGGCGCGGAAAACCTCCAACGCCTCCTGGGCTCGCTGCAGGGCCTCGTCGGTCTCGCCGAGCCCCCGGAGAAGATAGCCCAGGAAGTTGAGGGCGGTTCCCTGCCCCCGGGGACGGCCCGCCTGAATGAAACGCTCGACGGCCTCCCCCATGAGCTGCCGCGCGGTCTCGAGGTTGCCGAGGGCCTCGTGGACCCGGCCGAGCCCCAGCAGCGAGTCGCCCTCGCGCCCCGGATCGCCCAGGGTCCGCCAAGCCGCGAGCGCCTCCTGGTAACGCTCGACGGCGCGCTGCAACGCTTCGCCATTCTCTTTGCCTTGACGCCGCAGCTCCTCCGCCTGCGAGAAGACGCGCTCGGCAGCCGCGCGGTCCCGGTCCTCCAGGTTGGCGGGGCGCGTCTCGAGGATGCGGAGAACGTACTCGCCCTCCGGAGCTCCCGGCTCGGCGCCCTCGATCACGAGCCGGTGGGTACCGGTGGTCTCGGCGACGGCGAGCAGCTTTTCGACGTCGCGCCGACCGGTGGGGCTGTCGACCCGGATCAGCAGGTTGTCTTGCGGATCGCGAAGCTCGACGGCCACGTCGACGCCTCGCTGCTCGACCTCGAGGCGCACCAGCTCACCCACCTCGAGCTCCAGCTCGTAGTCGCGGGAGTCTCCGCCCGCGAGTCGTCCTTCTCCCACACCGACTTCATCCACGAGATCGCTCATAGGCTCCTCCTTCTGCCGGCCGCGGCGTCCCTCCGTCAAGCATCCCAAGCCGAAAGCCCGAGAGCGCGATCAGGCTGGGCCGTAAGACAGTCGCAGGGACGTGGCCTCGTCTTCATCCACGATCGGACCGACATGCCCTGGGAAGTCTATTCCAGGTGCGCGAACGCCCGGCCCACCTCTTGGTGGCTGCCCATCAGCACCAGGTCGTCGCCGGGCTCGATCACGGACTAGGGGATTCCACACCTTGAGGACTTCGCCGATGTCGCTTCACAAGCAGCTTCTCCACCACCTCCTGGCGTCCACGTTCTGGGAGGAGCTCGCGATCTGGTGGCGCGCCAAAGCGCTCTCCTCTCCCCGAAGATCGAGGCCTTCGCCGAGCTTTCTGAGCGGGCCCAGATACCAGGACGTGCTCGACCATAAGCAGCTCCTCGGTCTGTGCCGATCCTTCGGCGTCGGCACTCCTCTTAGTCGTCGACGCGACGATCACTTTCGTCCGCGAGGAGGCGAGCGACGAGGTGACGAGCCTGGTCCTGCGTCAGGGGGGCAAGCGGGTTCGTTGACGTAGCGCAATCCACGTCAGTCGACCAGCTCCACCTCCGGCAACCCACGCAAGCGGTCGTCAAGAGTCAGAAGAGGCACTGACAGGAAACGCGCAAGGGCGAGATACACTCCGTCAGCGATCGTGACCTCGTCGCGACGGTCCCAAATCCATTCGAGATAGGATTGGTGCGCGTAACGGTGGATGGGCAGGTCCGCAAGGTCTGACAGGGCACAGCGAGCCCGCTCGGGCGTCAACTCGCCGGCATTGCAGCAGCGGTGCAGGACCTCCGTGATCTCGACGTCAAGAAGATGGGGGGCTGCAAGGTGACCGTTGTGCGTGATAATCTTGTCCCGGACCTTCCCCGCTTCCTTCGTCCGTAGCAGCAGAGCGAGGACGACCGAGGCGTCAACGACCAAAGTATGGTGCTTCTGGTACTTCTCGCTCATTGCGGGCTCCGGAGTCGTCGCACGGCGTCCGCCAAGGAGAGTCCTCCCACTTGCTCGGGTTCCCATCTGCCGAGGAGCTGACGCCAGTTGACCCGCTTGAGCGGCCTGCGACTTTCGGGCGCGCGGTCGTAGAGGAGGCTCATACCGCTGAGAGCAGCACGCGGTCCCGCTGCCAGACGCACGGCAGGGTCGCCGAGGACGACGAAGTTCCGCGCGTCGTTGTTCGCCCGCCAAAGCCGCGCGACTTCCGCGGGATCCGCTTCTCGTCGCTCGCCGTGCGGGTTCATTATACTCGTGAGCTTGGTCGACTGCGCCGCGAAGCGCTCGTGCATCCAGTCCATTGCCGATCCCACCGGGTGACCATCCAGCAGATTCTTGAAAAGGGACTCGATGTGCGAGAATCCACGGCCGGCGCTGCCGCCGAATGACCGCGTCCAAGCGCGGTCGACATGACCGAGCACGGCGAGAGCGCTACCGTTGGGGTGCGCGAGCAGGCGCTGGGCGAGGGCCGAGATGAAGGGCTCTGGAGCGAGGTTCGGGGCGTGGGCGCGATTGCTCATCGCTCGCCTCGCCACCTCGGGGAAGTTGCTCAGGCGAGGCGTTCCGGCGCTGTAGCAGCCAAAAAGAAAGACGATCGAGCCATGGACGCACGCCTCGCCGTCGAGGTCGGCGGCGGAGAAGTAGTGTTCCGGACAGGGCTTGGAGGCCGAAGGCCAATCCTGGCACAGGATCGCTCCCTGGCAAGCCCGCTGTTGCGTATCGTCTTTCTTGCAGGCGAGGCCGTGCGCGGCGGTTAGGAGCAGGGCTGGAGTCTCCGGGCCGCCAAGGATCCGGCGAAGGTTCTCCTTGGTCCCGTGGCTAACGTTCCGGAAGGCCCATTCCGGTCGGTTGCTCTGAAGGCTCTGGGAAAGGACGTTGATGAACTGGCTGGACATGATCCGAGTCGTGTTGTCCACGGCCACGGAAAAGAACGTCGTCTCCGGGCGGATCCGGTGCCGTCCACGCTCGGCCCCGATGACGCTCCGAGCGTAACGGCCGTAGTCCTCGGGATCGTCGAAGTGGAGACGGCCGACGCCGAATTGTACGTCGAGAAGATACTGGAATTCGTGAGGGATCTCGGTCGGGCTCCCCACGATCATGAGGTAGTAGGGCAAGCTCTTCGCCGGATCGACCGGTCCGGTCTTGACGCCATGACGATTCGCGAACTTCGATTCCGTATCTCCAGGCTCGAAGACGAGCTCTTTGTAGAATTCCTTGTCCCACCGGGTGGCCTGCCCGCGGCGGTGGTCGAGCAGAGGCTGGAGGTTCTCGCGGATCTCCGGAGAGAGGTTCTTGGGAAAAATCACCCCCCAGCCGCTCGACGCCAGGCTCAGCGGATCGACATCGGCGGCGGGGCGCCGATCGACCTTCGGCGAGGTAAATTTCTCATGCCAGCCTCCGAGCTCGCGCTCTTCTCTGCGGTCTCTCCAAGCTCGGGTCTCCAAGCCGAGCAGCAGCCTGCCCAGATCCTCGTCAGAAAGCGCGTCCTGGATAGGCAGTCCCGTCTCCAGGTCGATGCCGTTGAAGCCGGCGGCTTCGTCGCTCATGGCGGTCATTCCGTGGCGCGGCGCAGCCGTTTCAGGATCTCGCACACCTTCTTCATCCACGGCTCGGCCGGATCTTCGCAGACGTCATCCGGAGTCGGCAGGTCCATGTCCCCGCCGTCGTCGTCACCTTCGCCGCGGAAGGCTCCTTCGATGTCGGAGTCCTCGTTGTCGCCACCCGGCAGACGCCATTCGCCTTGGAGGACGAAGCTCGCCCAGTAGACGGGATGATTCCATTCGGCGTCTTCGAGCATCGAGATCTGCGCGACGTGCAGCGCCCTGGCCGGGGAGACGCTCACTTCCAAGACGCTCCAGTAGAACCTGCGCATCAGCTCGGCCGTGCCGCGGTCGCTGACGCGCCAGAGACTGACGAGGACGCGCGGCACGCCGGCGTACATGAAGCCGCGGGTCAGCCCGATCAAGCCCTCGCCGCGCACCTCGGGGCCGAGCCCGGTCTCGCAGGCGGAGAGCACCACGAGCTCCGCTGACAGGTCGAGGTTGTAGATCTCGTGAAGGTGCAGGAAGCCGTCCACGGGCAGGTCGTTTTCGTTGTAAAGCGACAGGACGAGACCCGAGAGCCCGGGGGCTTCACGGTTGACGATGCCATGGGTGGCGAAGTGGAGGATCTCGTAGTCCCGCAGCTCGCCGCCGGCGACTCTGGCCTTGGTGGCGGCCGCGCCGAGAGCTTCGAGCTTGTCGCCTTGGGCCAGCTCGAGGATGGCCTGCGCCTCCTCCAGCGTTCCCGGCAGCGGCGTAAAGCGCTCGATCCCGAGGATCTGGGCTGAGCGCTCCAGGTCGGCGCGATTGGGATGCTCCAGCACGGTCGCTTGCTGCACGGTCACCTTGCCGTTCTCTTGCCCTGGCGCGAGCTTCGGTCCGGCGAAGACGGCGATCTGCTTCGGCGCCGGGAGGCGCCCGGCGAACTCGCGCCGCAGCCCTCCGAGGATCGACGCCGAGGGCAGGTTGACGATCTCGTGGTGCTCCACCAGGTAGGGGGCCTCACCGTCGGCACGAGGCTCGGCGCCGGGCTCGAGCAAGGCGGCGAAAGGAAGGTAGAGGAGGGCGCCGTCGGCCACGATCACCAGCCTTTTGTACGTCAGCTCGGCGGCGACCGGCCCCAGGAGCTGGTCGCCGAGCCTGGCGAGAATCTGCCGGCGGGCGTTGCGGCTATCCAGGCTCCGCGAGGTCAGCAGCTCCCTCGCGGCGTCGACTCCCCCTTCGATCTCCGCCCTCCCTTGGGCGAGCACGTGGCTGCGGACGGCCTCTCGGGAGACCGCCCAAAGATAGCTCCGCTCCTCGCCCAGGCTGTAGACGAGCAGAAGCGTGCGCCTGTCGAGAAGACCACTCTGAATCTCCGGCAACCCCACGGGCTCGGCCCCGGCCAGACGATCGTAGGCAGTATTTCGCAGGCGCCGGCGGACGTCGTCGAGCTTTTCGCGGTTTTGGCGCAGCGACTTTTCGATCGCCGTCAAAGCCTCCCGATTGGGAGGAGCTTGTGCCGCCAGGACCCGCCTTTGCCTGTCGAGCACGTTGAGCTTCTCTTGCACTACGGCCTCCTCCTCGAGCAAGGCGGGATCGGCGCCGCGGCGGACCTCGGCGGCCGACTCTCCGAGGGTGTCCAGGAGGGTCCGGGCACGCCGGTGCTCGCTGATCTCGAAGGCCTGCTCGGCCCAACCCTTCTCCGGCTGTTGCCCGTCGAGACGCATCAGGACGTCGACATAGAGGTCGTAATAGTGTTGCTTGGTGGCGAAGAAGGCGATGCGCAGCCCTTCGCTAACAGTCTCTGTGCGCAGGTCCTCGACCACATCGAGCGACGCGGCGAGGCGTTCGCAAGCGTCTTCCAGACGCCCCAACTCGACAAGGGCCCGGGCGCTGCCGTAGGAGTTGGAGGCCGTGACCTGCCTATCGCCCAGCTTCTCGAGGAGAGGCGCCGCGCGCTCGAAGTAGTCGAAGGCCGACTGGGGATTGCCGGCCCAGCCTGGCGCCGGCAAGTGGAGACGACCCAGGTTGTGGATCGCGAAGGCCGTGCCGCGAACGTCTTCGAGCTCCTGACTGAGCGCCAACACTTCCTCGTAGGCGGCGCGGGCGGGCTCGAACGCGCTTCCCAGCAATTGGACGGTTCCGAGGCTGTTGAGCGTCATCGCCTCGCGACGCCGATCCTGGAGCGAGCGGTGGAGCTCCAGGGCCTGGCTGAGATAGGCGACCGCTTCCTCGAAGCGCTCTTGCCGCTTGCGGACTTCGCCGAGCCAGTGCAGGACCAGCGCCTGTTGGCGCCGGTTTTCCAGAGTCGTCCAAACGGAGAGTGCCGCCTGGAGGTGATCTTCGGCCGTGTCGACCTCGCCGTGCTGGAGGAAGAGCGCGGCAAGAGCGCCGCGGGTCCGGGCGATCAGGTCGACTTCCCCGATCTCTTCGTAGACCTCCAGAGCCTGACTGTAGGCCTCGAGAGCCTCCTCGGTTTCGCCGAGCCGCCGGTAGTGGATCCCGAGGTTGTGCAAGGCTCCGGCGACGCCGTCCTGGAGATCGGCGGCACGGAAAATCTCCAATGCCTCCTGGTAGCGCTGCAAAGCCTCGTCGTTCTCGCCAAGCCCGAACAGCAAGTAACCTAAAAAGTTGAGGGCGGTCCCCTGGCCAACGGGATTGCCCACCTGGACGAATCTCTCAACGGCCTCCTCCATGAGCTGCCGCGCCGTCTCGAGGTCACTGAGGGCTTCGTGGACCCGGCCAAGCCCCAGCAGCGTATCGCCTTCGCGCCCCGGATCGCCCAGGGTCTGCCAGGCCGCCAGCGCCTCCCGGTAACGCTCGACGGCGCGCTGCAACGCTTCGCCATTCTCTTTGCCTTGGCGCCGCAGCTCCTCCGCCTCCGAGAAGACGCGCTCGGCTTCCGCGCGGTCCCGGTCCTCCTGGCTGGCGGGACGCCTCTCGAGAACGCGGTAAACGTACAGGCCTTCCGGAGCTTCCCGCTCGGAGCCTTCGATCACGAGCCGATGAGTCCCGGCGGTCTCGGCCACGGCGAGCAGCTTCTCGGTGTCGCGCCGTCCGGTCGGGCTGTCGACCCGGATGATCAGGTTGTCTTGCGGATCGCGAAGCTCGACGGCCACGTCGACGCCTCGCTGCTCGACCTCGAGGCGCACCAGCTCACCCGCCTCGAGCTCCAGCTCGTAGTCGCGGGTGTCCCCGCCCGCGAGCCGTCCTTCTTCTCCCACACCGATTTCATCCACCAGATCGCTCATACGCTCCTCCTGCCGGCCACGGCATCCCTCCGTCAAGCATCCCAAGCCGAGAAGCACGATCAGGGCCGGGACGTAGGCGCCTCGCTGCATCGCAAATCTGGCCGGCTCCATCTACTAGTATCGGCGCAAAACCACCGCGGGAGGGCTCATCGAGCATGGTATTCGATCCGCCGTTCCTGCACGTCGATGAGCGTCTCCGTGCCGTCAGCGAGACCCAGGAGCCGGATGGTGTAGACGCCGGCCGGCAACCGCGGCCGCGGCACGAGAAGTTGATATTCCCGCCGAGGCTCGAGGAAGCCGCTGCGCCACACGACGCCCTCGGCGGCGTGGGCGATCTCC
>DASWIG010000300.1:0-94019 GCA_036397835.1 Thermoanaerobaculia bacterium | reverse complement strand
CCGTCCCGGCCGCCGAGATCGAGGCGATCGTCGGCGCGGCGAGAGAACCATGACCGAAGTGATCCTGGGCGTCGAGACCTCCTGTGACGAGACCGCGGCCGCGATCGTCACGGAAGAGCTCGAGATCGTCTCGAGCGTCGTCTCCAGCCAGATGGAGGTGCACGCGCGCTACGGCGGCGTGGTCCCGGAGCTCGCCAGCCGGGTCCACGTCTCGGAGGTGATCCCGGTCATCTCGCGCGCCATGACCGAGGCCGGCGTCGGCGGCGGCGACCTCGCCGCGATCGCCGTCACCAGAGGGCCCGGCCTCATCGGATCGCTCCTCGTCGGCGTCGCCGCCGCCAAGGCCCTGGCGCTGGCGTGGGGCAAGCCGGTGGTGGGCGTCAACCACCTCGAAGGGCACCTGGCGTCCGCGTCGCTCGGCGAGGACGAGATCGAGTATCCCTGCCTGGTCCTCCTCGTCAGCGGCGGGCACAGCCTGCTCGCCCGGGTGTCGTCGCCGGGCGTCTACGCCGTCCTCGGCTCCACGCGGGACGACTCGGTGGGCGAAGCCTACGACAAGGTCGCCCGCCTGCTGGGGCTCGGCTACCCAGGCGGACCCGCGGTCGACAAGGCGGCCCTCGCAGGGTCGGACGTTTTCGCCTTCCCGCGGCCGATGATCCACGACGGGCTCGATTTCTCGTTTTCGGGCCTCAAGTCCGCGGTCGCCCTCCACCTGCGCCGCCAGCCCGATAGCCGGCCGGAGGACGTGGCGGCCTCCTTCGCGGCGGCGGTCATGGACGTCCTGATCTCGAAGCTCGAGTCGGCGCTCGAGCGCGAGGACTTCCATTCGGTGGCGGTGGTCGGCGGCGTCGCGGCGAGCCCGCTGTTGAGGAAACAGCTCGCCGCCTTGAGCGAGCGCCGCGGAATCCGGGTCTGCCTGCCGCCGCTCACGCTGGCCACCGACAACGCCGCCATGATCGCGGCGGCGGCCTGGCCGCTCTTCCGCGTCAGCGGCGGCGACGCGCTCGATTTCGGAGCCGATCCGGGGCTGAAGCTGCCGGAGACGGCGTAGTCACGGACCAATTCCGTCAGGCCTCGCGCTTCTTTTCGTGGACGTAGGACTCCCGCAGATAGAGGGGCATGATCTCGCGCTCCGGCACGAGCTCCCCGCGCCGCGCCTTGGCGACGGCCAGCTCGACGAGCGACTCGGCGCTGGGATACCGGAACCCTTCGTAGGCGATCTCGACCCCGTCCACCTCGCCGAAGATCTCGGCGTAACGGTGGGCGCCGTCGCCCACCATCAGGCAGCCCTCACCCAGAGCGCGCAACTGGCCGGCGAGCTCGTCCGGGTGGCCGACGCGGGGCTCGGCGATCCGCCGGATCCCGCCGCCTTCCTTCCGATAGCCTGCATGGTAGACCTCGCCGCGGCGGGCGTCGATCGCGGACACGACGACGCGCTCGGTGATCCGCGCGGGAAAGGCCAGGAGGTCGAGGCTCGACACCCCGGCCATCGGGACGCTCAGGGCGTGGGCGATCGCCTTGCCGGTGGCGAGGCCGACCCGCAGGCCGGTGAACAGACCGGGGCCGACGTCGACGGCCACGGCGCCGATCGCGTCGAGATCGACGCCGGCCTGCCGGCACAGGAAGTCGATCGCCGGGGCCAGCGCTTCGGCGTGCCGCCGCTCGCGCGTCGAATGAAACGAGACGATGACGCCGCCGGGGCCGCCGATGGCGACGCCCACCTGCGCGGTGGCGCTCTCGAGGCCGAGCACGATCACGGCCAGGCGTCCTCCCGCCGCGCCGCGAGGGCCGCCGAGAGCGCGTCGGCGCGCGGGCGCCAGGAAGGCCCGACCGGGTCGAGCTCGAGCAGGCGGACGTCCTGAGGATCCTCCGGGTCGCCGAGCCGGATGCGGATCCGCAGGAAGTCGGGGGGCAGCTCCGGCAGGGCGAGCTCGCCCCATTCGATGGCGATCACGGCGTCGTCGTCGAGCAGCTCCGGCAGGCCGAGGTCGAAGACCTCGCCGGGCTTGACGAGGCGATAGAGGTCGACGTGGTGCAGGCGCAGCCGGCCGTGGTAGGTGTGGGCGAGGGTGAAGGTGGGGCTGGTGACGCGCTCGCCGACGCCCATCGCCAGCGCCAGGCCCTGCACGAACGCCGTCTTGCCCCCCCCCAGGTCCCCCGAGAGCAGCAGCACGTCGCCGGCGCCCAGGAGCGGCTCGAGGGCCGCCGCCACGCGATGCGTCCCGGTGACGGAGCTGGTTCGGGCGTGCAGCTACGCGTCCTCCATCAGCTCCGAACGCTCCAGGCGGAACTTGTCCGCCGTCGACTCCGAGACCTCGTAGACCCACGAGCCGTGGAGTCGGTTGAACAGTTGCAGCTCGTCGATGCGCTTGAGCACGTCGGCGGTGTACTTGACCTCCTCGTCGCCGGCGTCCACCGCGATCGACACCCGCTCGGACTTGTAGAAGCCCTGGATCCGGAGGTAGTGCTTCTCGTCCTGCCGGGCGAGCTCGACCTCGTAGCGGGAGTCGTCGTCGAGCTCCACGTGGACGGTCGTGTCCCACTCGAGGCCCACGACCTCCTCCGTGTCGGCGAGGTGTTGGGCGGTGAAGCGCAGGTTCGAGAGCATCCACTTGGCGCTGTTGACCTTCGAGCTCTCCTTCTTGCCCGCCGGCAGGTCCGCGAGCTTGAAGTCGCCGTCCTCGTTGACGATCTGGAAGCCCAGACTGGTGATCGTCGCGATCTTCTCGCCTTCGACGTTGAGGATCTCGTTCTGCAGGAAGTCGTCGTTCGTGGTGTTCAAGAAGACCCGCGACGAGGTGAGGTAGATCGTGCGGTCGCCCGAGTCGGTGCGCGCGACGAAGCTGCCGCCCGCGTCGTCGGCACCTTTGCCGATCACGAAGCGCACCATGTCTTTCTCGTTGGCGTTCAGGAGGGCGACCTCGAGGGACTCCTCGCCCGGCGGCGCGATCTCGAGCTCTTGCTCGAGCCTCTCGCCCTTGCCGACTTCCTTCTCGAGCTTGAGGTCGAGCACGTCGCGCAGGAAGCGGTTGACCGCCTCGTTGGACGCGGGATAGCCGTCGGCGCTGGCGACCACGAACTTCTCGTCTTCGCGGCGCAGCCGGGTCTCGTCCTCGCCCTTCCTGATCACGATCTGGGCGATCTCGTCGGGGTTGAGGTTGGGGAGGAAGTCCTGGCCGCGCTCGAAGCGCTCGGCGCGGGTCACGCTGTCGTAGTACGTCCACCCCGAGAGCACGAGGAGGACGAGGGTGGAGATGCCCAATACCTGGTTGGTCTTCATTTGTTGCTCCTCCTGGCCTCGACGTCGCGCAGGCGGCGACGGAAGAAAAGCCCGAGCCCGAGCACCAGCACCAGCGCCGGCGTCAGGCCCAGGGTGGTCACGCGCACGAAGGTCTCCTCGCCCTCGAGGGCGGCGCGCTTCTGCTTGCGGATCTCCCGCAGCTCGGCGTTGGACTCGCGGATCTTGCGGTTGAGCTCGTCGACCTCGTCCTGCACCTGCTTCTCGAAGAGGGCGGCGTTGCGCGCCGAGGTCGTCATCTGCTTCTCCCGCAGCTCTTCCTGGAAGCGGTCGACGTCGGCGCGGAGCTGTTTTTCGCGCTCCAACACGTCGACGTCGGCCTGCGCCTCGATCTCGTCGAAGAGGGTGAAGGGACGCCGGATCGTCGCCTTCGAGCGCACTTTCATGAGGTGCTCGGAGCCGAAGAGGTAGTCGACGGCGTTGAGGAGCACCTTGTGGTTGTCGTTGGCGGCGATGGCGCCGAAGGGCGTCTGCTGGAAGGCGAGCAGGTCGGAGATGAAGTCGACGTCGGCGAAGACGAGCACGGTCGCCGGCTGGCGCTCCTGCTCGGGCACCGGGTCCTTGTGGATCGTCTCGTCGCCCGGCGGGGGCGGCGGGAGCTGGATGCCGGGGGGCAGACCCGGCGGCGGCGCCGGCGTTTCCTCGGGCAGGTCGGCGCCCTCGGGGTAGAGCGACGGCAGCCGGCCCTGGACCTGGTAGGCGAGCACGACCGGCTCCTCGCTCGGCGCGAAGCGGTCGATCAGCTTGGTGGGCTCGTTCATGTCGAGGAAGACGAGGGTGCCCTCCTCGGGGAACCCGGATTTCATCTTGAGAGCCCCACCCTGCGCGGTCGTAGTGATCAGCGGCGTGCGCGTGATCCCCGCTGCGTCTTCATCTTCATCTTCATCTTCATCTTCATCTTTCTTTTCTTGGCTCCCGTCCGTCGCCACCAGGCTCCCGGCCATGAAAAACCGCAAGTTGGAGAGCCCCTTGAGCACCGGGTGCGCGGCGTCGAGCGTCTCTTCGCGCTTTTCCTCGTCGATCATCAGGTCGACGATCACCTGCTCGGCCGGGGCGCGTTGCCGCACCGGCCGCCGCACCGCCAGGTCGAGGTCGGCCGCGACCTCGCCTTCGCGGCGCTCGAGGCCCCACTTGGCGAGCAACGGCCCGAGGCTCGACGACGGGTCGTGCTGGAACTGCGCGAACTGGTTCTGGGGGTTGGGCGGCGGCTGGTCCTCGATGGCGTAGGGATCGACGAAGACGAGCGTGTTGCCGCCGCGCTGCACCCATTCGTCGAGCGCCCACAGGACGCGCTTGCCGAGGTTCTTGGGGTGCGCCACGATCACCAGGTCGTATTCGTCGGTGGAGATGTGGTCGGTGTCGGAGTCGATGCGCGAGACCTCGTACTGCTCCTGGAGGAGCTGCATCGAGATCCAGGAGTCGCGGGGGCTGCGTCCCTGGGCGGCGAGGACCTGGCGCATGTAGGGGTCCTCGGCCTCGGAGAGCACCTCGAGGCCCGCGAGCACGCCGACGCGCTTGCGGGTCGGCCAGATGAGGCCGTGGAGGCGCTTGACGATCTCGTACTCCACGGTTTCCTGCTGGTTGGGCCACAGGAACTCGATCTTGTCGCGGCTGCCGGTCTGGGTCTCGAGCACCAGTCCGAAGAAGAAGACGTCGCCCTCCTGGTTGATGGGCTTGCCGTCGAGGCCGTATTCCTCGGCATCCTGGGCCTCGTCGCTGTCAGGCACCGGATCGAAGAAAGAGACCTTGATCTTGCCCTGTCCGGCGACCTCGAGCTCCTTGAGCAACGACTCGAGGTAACTCTCGTAGGTGATGAACTGTTTGACGAACCGCGGCAGGGTCTTGCCCGCGGTCTCCGAGAAGAAGAGCTTGATCTCGATCGGCTTGACGCCCTCCTCGCGCATCTTTTCGAGGATGGCGAGAGTGCCGTCCGAGAGCGAATAGAGGTCGTCGGCCGTCATGTCGAGGCGCACGTGCTCGGCGTTCTGGGCGATCACGTGGATGGCGAAGACCGTGGCCAGCGCGATGAGCGTCAGGGTCACGGCGCGGCTTGCGAAGATCTTTTTCCAGTCCATGGTTCTCGTGCCTCCGCGTTACGACGCCTTGGTGCGGTCGAGCACCAGCATGCCGCAGACGAGCCAGCCCGCGGTGAAGAGCAGGAAGAAGCCGACCGTGCCGAGCTCCACCAGCCCGCGGGTCAAGGTGTCGAAGTGGTCGGCGAGGCTCAGGGTCAGCAGCACCTGCTCGCCGTAGCCGCCGAGGGCGGCGCCGACGGTCTCGAGCGACTGCGGCAGGCCGACGATCAGGAAGAACATCGTCGCCGCGGTGCCGAGGATGAACGCCACCACCTGGTTCTTGGTGAGGGCCGAGAACAGCATGCCGATCGCCAGGTAGCAGGCGGCGAGCAGCAGGCAGCCCAGGTAGCCGGTGACGATCACGCCCCAGTCGGGGTCGCCGAGGCGTGCCACCTGCCAGACGAGCGGCGCCGTCAGGAGCAGCGAAAAGCCCAGGAACGACCAGCCGGCCAGGAACTTTCCGAGGTAGGAGGCTTCGAGGGTGACCGGCAGGGTGAAGAGCAGCTCCACCGTGCCCGTTTTGCGTTCCTCGGCCCACAGCCGCATGGCCACCGCCGGCACCAGGATCACGAAGACCCAGGGGACGTAGGTGAAGAACGGATCGAGGCTGGCCTGGCGCAGCTCGAGGAAGCGCCCGAAGTCGCGCGACAGGGCCAGCCAGCCGCTGGCGAGCAGGAAGATCACGATAAAGATGTAGCCCAGGGGCGATGAGAAGTAGCCCTTGAACTCGCGCTTGAAGACCGCCTTGAGGCCCGTGAAGCGGCGCTTCCAGCGGCTGTTCCTGGCAGTGTTCGCGCGGATTTGGCTGTTTGCGCTCATGTGGCGATGCCCTCCGTGACCTGGCGGAAGAGGTCCGCGAGGCGGTGGTTGGGCGCTTCGGCGATCAGCGCCTCCGGCGTCGAGTCGACGAGGATCTTGCCCTGGGAGATGATCATCGCCCGGTTGCACACGCGTTCGACCTCGTCGAGGATGTGGGTGGAGAGGATGATGCACTTGCCTTCCGAAAGGCTCGAGATGAGCTCCTGCACCATCGCTTTCTGATTGGGATCGAGACCGTCGGTGGGCTCGTCGAGGATCAGCACCTCGGGGTCGTGGATCAGCGCCTGGGCGAGGCCGACGCGGCGCTTGAAGCCCTTCGACAGCGTCTCGATCGTCTGGTGCAGGACCTCTTGGAGGCCGGTCATCCCGACCACCCGCGCGATGGCGGCCTCCGCCCGCTCGACGGCGCGCGCCTCGGCGATGAACTCGAGGAAGCCGTGCACCGTCATCTCGCCGTAGGCGGGAGCGTTCTCGGGCAGGTAACCGATCTTCTGGCGCACCGCCAGCGAGTCGTGCGCCAGGTCGTGGCCGGCCACCCTCACGCGCCCGGCGTCGGGCTCGAGGAAGCCGGTGATGAGGCGCATCGCGGTGGTCTTGCCGGCGCCGTTGGGGCCGAGAAAGCCCAGGACGTCGCCGCGCCGCACCTCGAAGCTGATGCCGTCGACGGCGCGGATGGGGCCGTAGTGCTTGGCGAGACCCTCGACCGCGATCAAGGCCTCGACCGCCGGCGGCGCCGCGACGGGCGCTCGCTCGGCCGGCGCGGCGGCCTCCGAGGTGGGCTCCTCCGCCGCGACCACGGCCGTCGGGCTGCCTTCCGTCGAGCTGCCTTCCTTCGGACTGTCTTCCGTAAGCCTGTGGGTTTCTTCCGTCATGATCCCCTCGTCGTGTGGGTGCCCTTCCCCGAATGGGGAAGGAGGGCAAAACGACTCGGCCGGGCGCCAAAATGACGCCGTCGCGACCGAGCTCCGCGGCCGGACGGGCGCGTCCAGGCGCCTGCTGGCTCTGACCGGGCCAAGGAGTAGCAGATTGTATGCCAGCCTCGCAGATCGCGGGCGTGTTACGCTTGCGGACCGTGAAGATCCCGAGCCTCCTCGTCGCCGCGACGCTGCTCGCGGCGTCCGCCGCCGCTCAGCAGGACGGCGGCGCGGCGCCTGCGGCGAGCGACGTCTTCTTCGACCGCCTCGACGTCGAGGTCGTCAACGTCGAGGTCTACGTCACCGACAAGGACGGCGAGAGCGTCCGCGGGCTGACGGCGGACGACTTCGAGGTCTTCGAGGACGGCGCGCCGCAGGCGATCACCTACTTCTACGCCGTGGAGTCGGGCGCCGCGGTGCTGCCGGCGGCTCCGCCGGCGGCGCCCGGCCAGGCCGGCGGCGAGAGCGCGCCGCGCCCGCCCGCCGAGATCCGCCAGGAGCCGCTGCCGGAGGAGCAGGTGCTACGCCTGGTGGTCTATTTCGACAACCTCCACCTGCGCCCCACGACCCGCAACAAGGTCATCCTCCAGGTCGACCGCTTCGTGCGCCGCGTGGTCGGCCCCGGCGACGCGGTGATGCTGGCCACCTTCGAGCGCTCCCTGCACGTGCGGCATCCCTTCACCCAGGACGTCGACGCCTTCCTGAGGAGCCTGGCCGAGATCGAGAAGGTCAGCGGCTTCGGCATGCGCGCCGCCACCGAGCGCCGCGAGGTGATCCAGCGGGTGGAGCGCAGCGACACGGCGATCGAGGCCGAGTCGCACATCGACTTCTACGCCAAGTCGCTGCACTTCGACGTGTCGCAGTCGATCAAGGGGATGCGCGAGCTGGTGGGCTCGCTGGCCGGGCTGCCGGGGCGCAAGGCCCTGCTCTACGTCAGCGACGGCCTGCCGATGACGGCGGCCGAGGACCTTTACCACTTGCTCGACCTGAAGTTCTTCAACGACCAGTTCTCGGGCCGTATGCGGGCCTCGCAGTACGACGCCCGGCGGCAGTTCCGCGAGCTCACGGCGGCGGCCAACGCCAACGGCGTGACCATCTACACCCTCGAGGCCACGGGCCTGCGCTCGCACGCCACGCTGTCGGCCGAGTACGGCTCCCTGGGCGACCGCTCCTTCGTCGAGATCGACGCCACCCACGAATTCAGCCTCGAGGAGCCGCTGGTGCTGATGGCGGCGGAGACCGGCGGGCTGGCGGCATTGAACACCAACAACATCGACGGTGCCCTCGACGCGCTGGCCCGCGACCTCGACGACTACTACTCCCTGGGCTACGCGCCGGCGCACGCCGTGCAGGGGCGCTACCACGAGATCGAGGTGCGGGTGAAGGGCAAGGGCCTGAAGGTGCGCCACCGCCAGGGCTACCGCGACAAGGTGGCGTCGACGCGGGTCCACGAGGGCACGCTGGCGAGCCTGCTCTACGGCCCGCAGAAGAACCCGCTCGAGATCCGCCTCGCCTTCGGCAAGGCCCGTCTCAACGACGACGGCGAGCGCCTGCTGCCGCTCGAGGTCCACATTCCGCTCGCGCGGGTGGGGCTGGTGCCGCACGAGCAGGTCTACCGCGGCGACCTGCGGGTGGCCGTGGCGGTGCTCGACGACGACGGCCGCATGTCGCCCGTCGACCAGAAGGAGTTCCCGGTGACGATCCCCGCGGCCGACGTCGACACGGCGCGCGGAAAGCACTACGTCTACGCGGTGGAGCTCCTGATGCGCCCGGGCGACCACCTGATCGCGGTGGGCGTGCACGACGATTTCTCGGGGGAGACGTCGTTCATCCGGCAGCCGATCCGCACGGGGACCTGAAGCGTGTGACCGGAGGGATGCACCGCCTCTGGGAAATCCTCGAGCCGGCCCGGCCCGGCGACCGCTGGAGCCGGATCTTCGACGTCTTCATCGTCAGCCTCATCGCGCTGAACGTGGCCGCCACGATCGCCGAGAGCGTCGCGTCGATCCAGACCCGCTTCGGCCGGGCGCTCGACGCCTTCGAGCTCGGCTCGCTCGCCGTGTTCGCGGCGGAGTACCTCGCACGCGTCGTCTCCTGTGTCGCCGATTCCCGCTTCGCGTCGCCGGTGCGGGGGAGGATCCGGTTCGTCCTCACGCCGCTGGCGATCGTCGACCTGCTGGTGATCCTGCCCTTCCTCCTGATCTGGCTGGATGCCGACCTCCGCTCGCTGCGCGCCTTGCGGCTGCTGCGGGTGCTGCGGATCGCGAGGATGACGCGCTACGTCGCGGCGCTGCGGCTGTTCGGCAGCGTCGCCCGTGCCAAACGCGAAGAGCTCCTCCTGACCAGCGCCTTGATGGCGATGTTGCTCGTGATGTCGTCGAGCCTGATGTACCAGGTCGAGCACCAGGCCCAGCCCGAGAGCTTTCCGAGCATCCCCGCCACCATGTGGTGGGCCGTCGAGACGCTGAGCACCGTCGGCTACGGCGACGTGGTGCCCGCCACCACGGCAGGTCGGGTGCTGGGCGCGATCGTGGCCGTCCTGGGGATCGGCTTCTTCGCCTTGCCCACGGGCATTCTCGGCTCCGGGTTCGTGGAGGAGCTGCAAAAACGAAAGAAGGCGCCGACCTGTCCGCATTGCGGGAAACCGCTCGAGCCGTGATAGGCTCCGCCGATCCCGAGATCCACCTGACGCGGATCCTGGTCGAGAAGCTCAACGAGAAAGGCTCGACAAACCGCGTCACCTTCCTCGAAGCGCGGAAAGGCTAGCTAGAAGCGCACCAGCGCCGCCGCCCAGTGGAAGCCGGCGCCGAAGGCGCCGAAGAGGGTGACGAGCACCAGGTCGCCGCGCCGGACGGCGGACGTCATGGCACCCTGGGCGTCAGCTCTCGGCGAGGACGCTCTGCGCCGCCGCCAGCCGCGCGATCGGCACCCGGAACGGGCTGCACGACACGTAGTCGAGCCCGGTCCGGTGGAAGAAGCCGATCGACGACGGATCGCCGCCGTGCTCGCCGCAGATGCCCACCTTGAGCCCCTCGCGGGCCGCACGCCCGCGCTCGGTGGCCAGCGCCACGAGCTGGCCGACGCCGGCCTGGTCGAGGCTGGCGAAGGGGTCCTCGCCGTAGACGCCGGCCTCGAGGTAGAGCGGCAGGAAGGAGCCCACGTCGTCGCGGCTGAAGCCGCAGGTCATCTGCGTCAGGTCGTTGGTGCCGAAGCTGAAGAACTCGGCCTCCGCGGCGATCTCGCCGGCCACCAGGGCGGCCCGCGGCACCTCGATCATCGTCCCCACCAGGAACGGCAGCTCGCCGACGCCGGTCTCGGCCTTCACCGCCTCGGCGACCTCGAGGATGATGCGTTTCTGGTGGCGCAGCTCCTCGGGATGGCCCACCAGGGGCACCATGATCTCGGCGCGCGCGTCGACGCCGTCCTTGCGCAGCTCGGCGACGGCCTCGAGGATCGCCCGCGCCTGCATGCGGGTGATCGCCGGAAAGCTGATGCCCAGGCGGCAGCCGCGGTGGCCGAGCATCGGGTTGGCCTCCTTGAGCTGCTCGAGACGCGCGCGCACCGCGTCCTCGCTCTTGCCCATCGCCGCCGCCAGCTCGCGGATCTGCTCGCCGTCGTGAGGCATGAACTCGTGGAGCGGCGGATCGAGCAGACGCACCGTCACCGGCAATCCCGCCATGGCCTCGAAGATGCCCTTGAAGTCCGCCTTCTGGTACGGCAGCAGCTTGGCGAGGGCCCGCTCGCGCTCCTCGTCGCTGTCGGCGAGGATCATCTCGCGCATGGCGCGAATGCGGTCGTCGCCGAAGAACATGTGCTCGGTGCGGCACAGGCCGATGCCCTCGGCGCCGAAGCGGCGCGCCTGGGCCGCGTCCGCGGGGCTGTCGGCGTTGGTGCGCACGCCGAGGCGGCGCACCTCGTCGCACCACCGGAGGAGCTCGTCCAGGAGCTCGTTCTCCGACGCGGCGTCCTTGAGCGCCAGCTCGCCGGCGTAGATCAGGCCGCGGTTGCCGTTCACGGTCACCACGTCGCCCTCGCGCAGCACCGTCTCGCCCACCGTGACCGTGCCGGCGGCCACGTCGACGTCGAGGGCGCCGCAGCCCACCACGCAGGTCTTGCCCCAGCCGCGGGCGACGAGCGCGGCGTGCGACGTCATGCCGCCCTTGGCGGTCACGATGGCCTGGGCCGCGTGCATGCCGTCGACGTCCTCGGGGCTGGTCTCCGGGCGCACCAGGATCACCGCCTCGCCCGCCTGCCCCATCTCGTGCGCCTTCTCCGCGGTGAGCGCGATCTTGCCGCAGGCGCCGCCCGGGCCCGCCGGCAGCCCCTTGGCGAGCGGCTCGACGCCGCGCTCGGCCTCGGGATCCACGCTCGGGTGCAACAGCTCGTCGAGCTGCGACGGCCTGAGGCGGGCGATGGCGTCGCGCTTGCCGATGAGGCCCTCCTTCGTCATCTCCACCGCCATGCGCAGCGCGGCGGGGCCGTTGCGCTTGCCGGTGCGCGTCTGCAGCATCCACAGGCGCCCCTCCTGGATCGTGAACTCGATGTCCTGCATGTCGCGGTAGCGGCGCTCCAGGTGGTCGCGGATCTCGACGAGCGTCGCGTAGGCTTCGGGCATCGCGTCTTCCAGCGTGGCCAGATGCGCGTTCATCTCGGTGCGGCAGGCGGCGTTCAAGGCGTTCGGGTTGCGGATGCCCGCCACCACGTCCTCGCCCTGGGCGTTGGGCAGCCACTCGCCGTAGAAGGCGTTCTCGCCGGTCGCCGGGTTGCGGGTGAAGGCCACGCCGGTGGCCGAGGTGTCGCCCATGTTGCCGAAGACCATGGCCTGGACGTTGACGGCGGTGCCCCACTCGTCGGGGATGCCCTCGATGCGCCGGTAGCTCACGGCGCGCTTGCCGTTCCACGACTGGAAGACGGCGCCCACGGCGCCCCAGAGCTGCTCCATGGGGTCGTCGGGGAAGGGCTTGCCGAGCACCTGCGCCACCCGGTCGCGGAAGGCCGCGGCGAGCGCCTCGAGCTCTTCGGCGGAGACCTCGGCGTCGGAGCGGTAGCCGCGCTTCTTCTTCACCTCCTCGAGCAGGCGGTCGAGCTGCACCCGGATGCCCTGGCCCTCCGCCGGCTCGACGCCCGCGGCCTTCTCCATGACCACGTCGGCGTACATGGCGATCAGACGGCGGTAGGCGTCCCAGACGAAGCGCGGGTTGCCGGTCTTGGCGATCAGGGTGGGCAGGGTCGCCGAGCAAAGGCCGACGTTCAAGACGGTCTCCATCATGCCCGGCATCGAGCTGCGGGCGCCGCTGCGCACGCTTACGAGCAGGGGATCGCCGGCGTCGCCGAAGCGCGCTCCCACGATCTCGGCCATCTTCTTCAGGGCGCCCTCGACCTCGCCGCGCAGGCTCTCGGGGTAGGTCTTGCCGTGGCCGTAGAAGTAAGTGCAGACCTCGGTGGTGACGGTGAACCCGGGGGGCACCGGGATCCCGAGCCGGCACATCTCGGCCAGGTTGGCGCCCTTGCCGCCGAGCAGGGCTTTCATGTCGGCGCCGCCCCTGGCGTCGCCCGCTTGGAAGGTGTAGACGTAATCGGGCAAGACGTTCTCCTCTTCTTCTCTTCGGTCGTCGGGTCGGCGGGATTCTACGTCAGCTCTCGGGAGAATCACGCCTTGCCCAGGAGCTTCTGGTAGATCCACTTCCGATCGCCGATCTGGACGACCAGGACCTGAAGCACCTGATCGTCAATGCGGTACACGATCCGGTAGTCCCCGACCCGGATACGAAAGAGACCTTCGCCGGCGGAGAGCTTCTTGACCCCGGATGGCCGGGGATCGGTCCCCAGATTCTCCAGTTTCTCGACGATCCGCCGCTGAACGGCCGGCGACAGCTTCCTGAGCTGCCGGCGGGCGGCAGGGGCCACCTCGACGGCGTACACCTAAAGACCGAGCTCCGACTTGAGCGCGGCCAGGCTGATCGTGCCGCCCTGCTCGGCCTCGCGGAGAGCGCCCCGGGCGTCGTCGAGATCGAGCTGGTCCTCCAGCCGCTCGAACAGGCGCTCCAGTAGACGCAGGTCTTCCACGGGAACGACGGCTGCCAGCTCCTCCCCGCGCCGGGTGAGGACCATACGCTCCTTGCCGAAAGCGACGCGGTTGATGAGCGTCGAGAAGTGGCTTCGGGCTTCGACCGTCGACATCGCGGACATCCGTCAGTCTCCTCGCGCCCAAATGTACATTCCGGCGCCTCGGCAGTCAAGCCGGACCACGACGCGTCATCACGGCCGGGGCGACGCCCGCGATAGGATCGGGATCCGATGGACCGCCTCGTCCTGCTCGGCACCGGAACCTGCCAGCTCCAGGAGCACCGCATGGCCTCCTCGGCGCTCGTCGAGCTCGGCGATTTGCGCCTCGTCTTCGACTTCGGCCGCGGCGTCGCTCACCGCCTCGTCGGCCTCGGCCTCGCCCAGGACGACGTCGAGCACGTGGTGCTCTCCCACTTCCACCCCGACCATCTCTCCGACCTCATTCCCTACGTCCACGCCGCCGCCTGGTCGCGGATCGACCCCCGGCGGCGCGACCTGCACGTCTACGGTCCCGAGGGGCTCGACGTGCAACTGATGCGTCTCCTCTCGCTCTTCGGCCCGCGCGACCTGGCGCGGCCCGAGCATTTCCGGGTCGTGCTCCACGAGGTCACGGACGAGCGCCTGAGGATCGCCGGCCGCGGCGGCACGGCGCACGCCTTCGTCTACGGCGACCTGCCGCCGGCCGGCAACCACGGCCTGCGCTGGACGCACGGCGGCACCAGCGTCGCCCTGACCGGCGATTCGTCCTTCCACGACCAGGAGGTCGACTTCCTGCGCGGCGTCGACCTGGCGGTGATCGACTCCGGGCACCTCGACGACGACGAGATCGTGGAGCTGGCGGTGCGCTCCGGCGCCGCGCGCCTGGTGTGCTCGCACCTTTACCGCGAGCTCGACGCCGGCGCGCTCGGCGAGTGCGCCGCGGCGCGGGGATACCGCGGCCGGATCGTGGTCGCCGAGGACTTGATGAGCTTCGAGCTCTGAGCCCCGGTCCGAACGTGCTATGCTTGCGACCCGTCATGGTCATCATTACCGGGATCAACCGGATCTACGAGCACGAGGGCCGGCGTTTCCACGTCCAGTGCGAGGACCTCGGCTCGGACGTCGCGGCCTACGAGACCCGGGTTTACGACGGCGGCTCCGTGCTCTGGCTCAAGCGCATCTCCTACAGCGACCTGGTGGAGGAGAAGCTGGGCCAGGAAGAGCACGAGCGCGCTCTGCGGCTGCAGATGGAGAAGACCATCCAGACGGTCCAGGCCGCCATCGGCAAGGGGAAGATCAGTTAAAAGGGGGGAACCGGAGGGTGGCTCTTGCCCCCCTTTAGTGAAAGGGGGGGGGATTTGGCCGACGAAGTCAGCCTCCTCTGGCCCCCTGGGCCGACCCAGTTCAGGACGAGCGCCGTCAGGCCGCCGCTGATCAACCCGTAGCGCAGGAAGCCCTGGAGGAGCGACGCCCGAGAAGTCCACGCGGCCGGCGGCGGCGAACGCCGCGTAGCCCACCAGCAGCCCCACCAGGCCGCTCTCGCGGCCAATGCCGATGATGCCGCCCACGAAGGCGATCGAGGTGCCCATGACGATCGGGATGCGCCCGCCCACGGGTCCCACGGGATAGGCCTGGACGACGGTGGCGAGGCCGGCCATGAGCATCGCCATCTGCAGCACGAATGCGGTCTCGCCGGCGGCCAGGCCGAGGCCGGCGGCGATCAGCAGCGGCGGCGTGACGTTGCCGAGGAACATCGCCAGCAGGTGCTGGACGGCGAGCGGCACCGCCTCGCCGAGCGGCGGCCGCTCGTCGAGGTCGTAGACCACGTGGACGCGGGGCCGGGCGTCGTCGGACATCGTCGGCTCTCCTTGTTCAGCGCGGCGAGGCTAGCACAACCCGCCCCTCCCCGTTCCGTGGCCCCGCTGACGACGATGGCAGGACGGCTCTCAGGAAAACGGGACGAGCGCGGCTCCGACCAGGCGAACCGACGCCGGAGGGCGTCGTCCTCGCCAGCCAGACCGACGCCGCGTCGAGCTGCTGGGCGACGAGGACGCCCGCGTCCGCGCCGACGCCTGGATGACGCAGCGGCGCATCCGGAGTCCGCAGCGGATGACGGCCCTCCTGGCGCCGGGCATTCCAGACTCTGACGATCAGTGAGGGGCCATGTCAGCGCCAGGCACTTGAGCTCCGGGGGCGTATGTCCTCTGCCGCGTTTGCTCTCGTCGTCGAGGTGCCATAAGATCTCGCAGTCGATGGCCGAGACCGAGTCCGAGATCACGCAGCTATTGGTGGCTTGGAGCGACGGTGACCAGGAAGCGCTGGAGAAGCTCATGCCACTCGTTTACCGGCGTCTGCGCCGGCTTGCGGGCAGTTATCTCCGCAGCGAGCGGCCCGACCACACCCTGCAGACGTCGGCCTTGGTGCACGAGGCCTACTTGCGGCTGATCCAGCAGGACAAGGTACGCTGGCGCGACCGGGCGCACTTCTTCGCGATCGCCGCCCAGATGATGCGCCGCATCCTGGTGGACCATGCTCGTCACCACGGCTACGTCAAGCGCGGCGGGCCGGCGTTGCGGGTGCCGGCCGGCGAGCTCGATCGCGTCTCCGCCTCCCATGATCCCGACCTGGTGGCCCTCGACGAGGCCTTGAAGGCCCTCGCGGAAACAGATCCGGAGCAGGCCCGCCTCGTCGAGCTGCGCTACTTCGGCGGCCTCACCAAGGAAGAGATTGCCGAGGTCATGGGTATCGCGAGCGCCACCGTGACCCGCCGCTGGCGCCTGGCGAGAGCCTGGCTGTACCGGTACCTAGTCAAAGGGGAACAAGGGTGAGCTCCGACCGGTGGAACCAGGTGGCGGAGGTCTTCCAGAAAGCGCTGGACCTGCCGCCGGACCAACGTGAGCTCTACCTGCGGGAAGAGTGCCCCGACGCGGCTCTGCGCGGCGAGGTGGAGGCGTTGCTCGCCGCCGACGCGGAGGCCGACGCCTTCATGGAGCAGCCGTTGGTTCCCGCGTCCGACGTAGTGCAGGCGCAGCCACCGCAGCGGGGGCGTATCGGTCACTATCGACTCCTGCGCAAGCTCGGCGAGGGCGGCATGAGCACGGTGTTTCTGGCGGTGCGCGGCGACGATTTTCGCCGCCGAGCCGCGGTCAAGGTCATCCGCCATGGCATGGAGAGCGACGACGCCGCGCGGCGCCTGCGCAGCGAGCGCCAGATCCTCGCCGGCCTCAACCACCCCAACATAGCGAGCCTCTACGAGGGCGGCACGACCTCGCACGGTCTTCCCTATTTCGTGATGGAGTACGTCGACGGTCTGCCGATCGACCTCTATTGCGACCAGCACCAGTTGACGCTCAGGGAGCGGATCGAGCTGTTCTGCAAGATCTGCGAGGCTGTCCACTACGCGCACCAGAATCTCGTGGTACACCGTGACCTGAAGCCGTCCAACGCCTTGGTAAATCTCGACGGCGAGCCCAAGCTGCTCGACTTCGGCATCGCCAAGCTCCTCAATCCGGAGCTGGGAGCGCCCGAGCTCGAGCCGACGGCGACCTGGCACCAAGTCCTCACGCCTCACTACGCGAGCCCGGAGCAATTGCGCGGCGAGATGATCACGACGGCCACGGACGTCTATTCGCTGGGCGTGCTCCTCTTCAAGATGCTGACCGGCCACCTCCCCCATGACTTCCGGGGCCGGACCCCCCGGGAAATCGAGAAAATCCTGACCGAAGGGGAGCCGCCGAAGCCCAGCACCGTGGTCACCGCCGCCGCGCGCAAGGACGATTCGACGACCGCCGGCGAGAGCGGCGTCTGGCAAATGCCGCCTGAGATCCTTTCGCGCCGGCTCGCGGGCGACCTCGACAACATCGTCCTCAAGGCGCTCGCTGGCGCGCCGCGGCGCCGCTACGGCTCGGCCCAGCAACTTGCCGACGACTTGCGGCGCCACGTGCGGGGCTTTCCGGTCCTGGCACGCCCGGGCGGCGTGCGTTATCGTGTGGGCAAGTTCCTGCGGCGCAACTGGGTCGCCGTCGGCGCCGCGACGCTGATCCTCGCATTGATTCTCGCATTCGCGGTCGCGACTACGTTGCAAGCCGCCGCGATCGCACGGCAACGTGATCGGGCGCGCAACGAGCGGGACGAAAAAGTACAGGTTCTCGCCCTGGTCGAAGAGATCTTTCGCCTGGCGGATCCGGGCGAGGCTCGCGGCGAGACCTTCACCGTTCGCGAGGCGCTCGATCGCAGCAACCGCGGCATCGAACGTCGGCTGGGAGAGCAGCCGGCGGTGGAAGCGGCGCTGCGGCAGACGGTCGGCACGATCTATCTCAATCTGGGGCTCCTCGACGAGGCGCGGTCCTACCTGACGAGGGTCTACGACATTCGCAGCCGGCTCTACGGCGACCACAGCGTCGAGGCTGCCGAGAGCCTGAGCGCCTTGGGCGCCGTCTTTCGTGAAATGGGCCGCTACGAAGACGCCGCCGCCTATTCCACCCGCGCTGTCTCCATCTTCCGCGACCTGCGGGGCGACGACCACCCTGACCTCATCCGGCCTCTCAACAACCTCGTGACGCTGTACTGCCGCACGGAGGACTACGAGGCGGCCGACGAGCCCTCGCGCGAAGCTCTCGAGTTGGCGCGCCGGCACCTCGACGACACCAGGTCGGAGGCCGCCGAGGCGGTCACCAACCGCGCCGTCGTCTTGCGGCGCAAGGGCGATCTGGAGAGCGCTGAGGAGATGTACCGGGAAGGCCTGAGGATCCAGCGCATCGTGCTGGGGGAGGAGCATCCCGAGATCGCCAACGTGCTCAACAACCTCGCCGTCGTGCTGCGGGTGAAGGGCGACTTGGCGGCGGCGGCGGAGATCCATCGCGAGACCCTGGCTCTGCGGCGCAAGCTCTACCAGGACCGGCATCCCGCGGTGGCCCAGTCGCTGACCAATCTGGCCTCGGTGCTGAAGAGCCAGGGCAAGTACGACGAAGCGGCCGCCGGCTACCGCGAAGCGATCGCCATCCTGCACGAGACTCTGGGGCTGAGCCATCCCATCACCATAACCATCGAAACCGAGCTGGCCCTGGTTCTGATCCAGGGCGGCCAAAGCGCGGCCGCCGAGCGCTACGCCGAAGCCGAGGAGCTCCTGGAGCGCAGCTTCCATCATCTGCGGCAGCAGCTCGGCGACGAGCACTCGAAGACCCGTCAGGCGCGCGACCGGCTCATCGCGCTCTACGAGTCCTGGGACCAGCCCGAGAAAGCCGCCGGGCTACGCGAAAAAACTCCCCTCCCCTGATCCGATTTCCGCCCGCTTCCCGCGTAACGGGCAGTCACGGTCGCCGCATCGCAACAGCGATCGGCCATAGGTGTACTTCAGCCATAGGTGTACTTCAGCTATAGGTACTGCAAAAGTGAGCTTGGACAACTGGCAGCGGGTCGCCCAACTTTTTCACCAGGCTCTCGAAAAAAGCGCCGAGAAGCGACAGCGCTTTCTCCGAGAAGCCTGCGGAGACGATCTCGATCTGCTCCGGACCGTGGCCTCGCTGCTCGAAGCCGACGAAGAGGCCGGAGAGTTCCTGGAGTCCGCGCCCAGGATCTCCGAGGCACTCGAAGATAGTGGCGAAGGCCGTGATGGCTGACGGTCGGGGAACCTGAAGCCTCGAAACAGCGGACCGATCACCAAGAAGCCGCGAAGGCGGCGAAGGGGAGCCGTGTACCAAGGCAGGAGGAGGTCGTAGTGCCCGTTCTCTCAGCGACGCAGACAGATGCTCCCAGCTCGCTGGTCGAGCTCCTGGGCCGGCGGGCGCTGAGCCAGGCCGAGCGCCTCGCCTACGTCTTTCTCAAAAACGGCGAGGAGGAGGCCGAACGACTGACCTGCGGCGAGCTCGACCGGCGGGCGCGAGCTCTCGGCGCCATGCTGGCGTCCCGCGGCTTGCGGGGCGAGCGCGTCCTGTTGCTGTTCCCGCCCGGCCTCGAGTTCGTCACCGCCTTCTTCGGCGGCCTCTACGCGGGCGCCGTCGTGGTTCCCGCCTACCCGCCCGGCCGCAGCCGCCACCTGCAACGACTGCAATCGATCGCCGCCGACGCTCGGCCGCGGATGATCCTGACCAGCGCCGCGATCGTCTCGCGGATCGAATCGTGGGCGGCAGCGACGCCGGAGCTCGCGGACGTCGAGATCGTGGACGCGGGCACGGTCGACGCCGCCTGGGCGGGGGAGCTTCGGCGGCCCGCGATCGCGGCGAGCGAGGTCGCGTTCCTCCAGTACACGTCGGGCTCCACCAGCGCGCCGCGGGGGGTCCTGATCACCCACGCCAACCTGCTGCACAACGAGGAGATGATCCGTCGCGGCTTCGACCAGACGGCCGACTCGGTGATCGTGAGCTGGCTGCCGCTCTATCACGACATGGGCTTGATCGGCGGCGTGCTGCAACCCCTCTACGTCGGCGCCCGCTGCATCCTGATGTCGCCGACCGCCTTTCTCCAGCAGCCGGCGCGCTGGTTGCGGGCGATCGGCCGCTATCGGGCAACGACCAGCGGCGGCCCCAACTTCGCCTACGACCTGTGCGTGCGCAACGTCCGTGAGGAGGACCGCGCCGACCTCGATCTCTCGAGCTGGCGAGTGGCGTTCAACGGCTCCGAGCCGGTCCGCTCCGCCACCCTGCAAAGGTTCGCGGACGCCTTTCACGGCTGTGGGTTCCAGCCGCGCAGCTTCCTGCCGTGCTACGGCCTGGCCGAGGCGACGCTATTTGTCGCCGGCGCGGCGGTGGGGGCCGGGCCGGCCGTGGAGTCGGTAAGCGCCGCCGCTCTGCAGGCAGGCAAGGTGGCGCCGGCCGAAGACGGGGGAGCGTCCCAGGCCCTCGTCGGCTGCGGCCGGCTAGCGCCGGGACAACGGATCGTCATTGCCGATCCGCGCACCGGACGCCGCGCCGCGCCGGACCGGGTCGGCGAGATCTGGGTGACCGGACCGAGCGTGGCCGGCGGGTACTGGAACCACGACGGCGCCAGCGCCGAGACCTTCGGAGCCCGTCTCGCCGGCGAGCGGACCGCGGTGCGCTATCTGCGCACCGGCGATCTCGGTTTTCTGCGCGGCGGCGAGCTCTTCGTGACCGGGCGGCGCAAGGACCTCATCATCGTCCGCGGCCGCAACCACTACCCGCAGGACGTGGAGCTGGCGGCGGAGAAGGCCCACCCGGCGTTGCGGCCCGGATGCGGGGCCGCTTTCGCGGTCGAGACCGACGGCGAGGAAAGGCTGGTCGTGGCTTTCGAGGTCGAGCGCCACGGCTCGGCCGACCCCGACGAGGTGACGGCGGCGGTGCGCCGATCGGTGCTCGAGGAACAGGAGATCGCCGCCCACGACGTGGTTCTGGTGCGCGCCGGCACCATCCCCAGGACGTCGAGCGGCAAGGTCCGGCGCCACGCCTGCCGCGAGGCCTATCTGGCGGGAACGCTGGCCATCGTCGGCCGCAGTCGCCGCGCGCCCGAGCCCGAGCAGGTCTTCACCGCATCCGAGCGCGGCGGCAGCGCGGACGAGATGCGCCGCCGTGACGTCGAGGAGCTGATCTGGCGCGAAGCCGCACGCTCGGCGCGCTGGGCCGGAGCGTTCGATGCCGCCCTGTCGCTGACCGACCTCGGGCTCGATTCCCTGGGGGTGGTCGAGCTGCAGCAGAGTCTCGAGCAGAAGCTGCGGACGTCGATTTCCCTCGCCCTCCTCCTGGAGGCCGCGAGCATCGAGGCTCTGGCCTCCCGTGTCCTCGAGCTGCTCGAGCGCGGCGAGGAGACCCGGACGCCGGCGCTGCGCGCCAGCGTCGGCGAGCACGACGGCCAGCCGCTCTCCCATGGCCAGGAAGCGCTTTGGTACCTCCACCGGTTGGCGCCGGCGAGCGCCGTCTACAACATCGCGGTCGCGGCCCGCGTAGCCGCGGCGCTGGACGCCGCGGCGCTGGGCCGGGCCGCCCGCGCCCTGGTCCGCCGCCACGCCGAGCTGCGCGCCTTCTTCCCCGCTCCCGAGGGCAAGCCGGTCCGACGCCTCGCCAGCGAGCCGGAGCCGGAGCTTCGCAACGAGGACGCCGCCGGCTGGAGCGAGGAGGAGCTCGAGGAGCGCTGCCACCGGGCCGCGTACCGTCCTTTCGACCTGCGGACCGGGCCACTGCTGCGCCTGGCCGTCTTCACCCGCTCGGCCACCGACCACATCCTGGTCGTCGCGGTCCACCACATCGTCGCCGATTTTTGGTCGATGGCGGTGCTGGCGCGGGAGCTCGGAGCCCTCTATGACGCCGAGCGCGGAGGTCCGGCGGCCGCGCTCGGCCCTTTGCCGGTCACCTACGGCGACTACGCCGCCTGGCAACGGCGGCGGCTCGAGGGCGCCGACGGCGAGCGCCTCTGGGCTTACTGGCGGCGGCGATTGGCGGGCGACCTTCCCGACCTCGCGGTGCCGACCGATCGGCCCCGGCCGCCGCAGCCGTCGTACCGCGGAGCGGCGCGGGCCCGGCGGCTCGGCGAGGCGGCTGCGGGATTCCGGTCGCTCGCCCGCGAGAACGAGACCACGGCGTTCATGACCCTGCTCGCCACGTTCCAGGTGCTCCTGGGCCGTATCTCGGGCCAGGACGACGTGCTGGTGGGCACGCCGACTGCCAACCGCGGCGCCGCGGACGTCGCGGGTCTCGTGGGCTACTTCGTCAATCCCGTGGTGCTGCGGGCCGACCTTTCGTCCGACCCCTCGTTCGCTACTTTCTTCGCCGGCGTGCGCCGCACGACCCTCGACGCGTTCGAGCACCAGGACTTTCCGTTTTCGCTGCTCGCGGCGCGCCTGCAGCCGCAACGGCAGGCGGGGCGCTCTTCCCTCTTTCGGGCGATGTTCGTTATGCAGTCGCCGCCGCCGGGCGGTGAGGAGGCCCTGAGCGCCTTCGCCTTGAAGCTTCCGGGAGGGCGCCTGACGCTTCCAGGGTTGGAGCTGGAATCGATGGCGCTGGCCGAGCGGTACGCCCCCTTCGACCTGACCCTGCGGGCCGCGCCGCTGGCCGGTGGCTGGACGGTCAGCCTGCAGTACGACGCCGACGTCTTCGACGATGCGACGGCCGGGCGCCTCCTGAGCCAATTCGAGACTCTGCTGGCCGCGGCGGCGCGCGAGCCGCGCCGCCGCTTGTCGACCCTGCCGCTGCTGAGCGCCGCCGAGGCCGCCCAGCTCGCCGAGTGGGGCGAGACGCCGGCGCCGGCGCTCGCAGGCGGACTGCTCCACGCTCGCTTCGAGCGCCAGGCGGCCCGATTCCCGCAGGCCACCGCCCTCGTTTGCGGACGCGAGACCCTCTCCTACGGCGAGCTCGACCGCCGCGCGACCCTCCTCGCCCGCCGGCTGGCCCGCCGTGGCGTCGGACCCGAGGACCGCGTCGGCGTCTTCGCCGCCCGCGGCGCCGACCTCGTCATCGCCCTGCTCGCCGTGCTCAAGGCCGGCGCCGCCTACGTCCCCCTCGACCCCGCCTACCCCGAGCAGCGCCTCACCTTCATGGCCCGCGACGCTGGCCTCGCCGCCGTCCTCGCCGACTCCGGCCTGTGCGCGAGGGCCGAAGTCCTCGCGCCCGCCGTCGTCGAGCTGGTGCCCCACGGCGGCGGCAAGGAAGACCATCCGCTGCCGGCCGCCAGCGAGCGCAACCTCGCCTACGTCATCTACACCTCGGGGTCGACGGGCCGGCCCAAGGGCGTGGCCATCGAGCACCGCAGCGCCGCCGCCTTTCTCCAATGGGCCCGACGCCCCTTCTCCGACGGTGAGCTCAGCGGGGTGCTCGCCGCCACCTCCGTCTGCTTCGACCTCTCGGTCTTCGAGCTCTTCGTCCCGCTGAGCTGGGGCGGCACCGTGGTGCTCGCCGCCGACGTCCTCGAGCTGCCGCGCACCCAAGGCGTGCGCCTGCTCAACACCGTGCCCTCCGCCCTGCGCGAGCTGTTGCGTCTCGGGGAGCTGCCCGACTCCGTCCTCACCGTGAACCTCGCCGGCGAGCCCTTGCGGCGGGCCCTCGTCGACGACATACCAGGCCACCTGCGCGTGCTCAACCTCTACGGGCCTTCCGAGGACACCACCTACTCCACGTGGACGCAGGTGCATCGAGGCGCCGGCGAGCCGACCATCGGCCGTCCCGTCGACCACACCCAAGCCTACGTCCTCGACCGCCGCCTGCGCCGAGCGCCGGCCGGCGTGCGCGGCGAGCTCTACCTGGGCGGCGCCGGCCTGGCCCGCGGCTACCTCGGGCGCGCCAGCCGCACCGCCGAGAGCTTCCTGCCCGATCCCTTCGCCGCCCGGCCCGGCCAGCGGATCTACCGCACCCGCGACATCGTCGACTGGCGGCCCGACGGCGATCTCGCCTTCCACGGCCGCAGCGATCACCAGGTCAAGCTGCGCGGCTTCCGCATCGAGCTCGGCGAAATCGAGACCGTGCTCGCCGATCACCCCGACGTGCGCGAGGCCGCGGTCGCGGTGCGCTCCTTCGCCCCCGACGACCCGCGCCTCGTGGCCTACCTCGCCGCCGCCCGCGTCGACGAGACCGAGCTGCGCTCCTATCTGCGCCGCCGTCTTCCCGAGCACATGGTCCCCGCCGCCTTCGTCGTCGTGGGCGCTCTGCCGCTCTCGCCCAACGGCAAGGTCGACCGCGCCGCCCTGCCGGCTCCGGCCCGCGGCGACGCGGCCGCCGCGCCGCCGCGCACGCCCCTCGAAGCGGTGGTGGCGCAGGTCTGGGCCGAGGCGCTGGGCGGCGGGCCGGTCGGCGTCGACGACGACTTTTTCGCGCTCGGCGGCCATTCGCTGCTGCTGGCGCGCGTCCAACACCGGCTCGGTGAGATCGTCGGAGCGCGGCCGACGCTGCACGACCTCCTGCGTCATCCCACGGTCGGCTCGTGCGCCCGATTCCTGTCCACGGCCGCGGACCGCCCGCAAGCGCCGCTTTTGCGCCGCGTCTGCGATCGCCTCTCGGCGCCGCTGTCGTTTGCTCAGGAGCGGCTCGGGTTCCTGCACCGGCTGGATCCGCACGATTGCGCCTACAACGTCCTGAATGCGGTGCGTCTCAAGGGGTCCCTGCGCCGGGACGTCCTGGGGCCGTGCCTCGGGGAAGTCGTCCGGCGTCAGGAGAGCCTGCGCACCACGTTCCTCCTGGCCGCGGATCCGCCGATCCAGGTAGTGGCGCCGCGGTTCGACTTGCCGCTGCCGGAGATCGATCTGCGCCGACTTCCGGCGGCGCGCCGCGAGCCCGTCGTCCGTGCGTTGGCAGCACAAGAGAGCCGGCGGCCCTTCGACCTCGAGCGCGGAGCGTTGCTGCGCCTGCGCCTGCTGCGTACGGGCGAAGCCGAGCACGTCCTGGTCCTCTGCCAGCACCACGTCATTACCGACGGATGGTCCCTGGGGGTCATCGTGCGCGAGCTCGGCGAGCTTTATCGCGCCGCCTGCGCCGGCGGCCGGCCGGCGTTGCCGGAGCTCCCGGTGCGGTATCGCGACTATGCGGTCTGGCAACGCCGATGGCTCGCGGGCGAGGCGTTGAACGACGTCCTGGCGTACTGGCAGCGGCAGCTCGCCGGAGCGCCGACCGTGCTGGAGCTGCCCGCCGATCGGCAGCGGCCCGCGTTCGCGAGCCACCGCGGCGCGTCCTGCGCGGTGGTGATGGCGCCGGCGCTGCGGGCGGCGGTCGAAAAGCTCGGCCAGCGCTACCAGGCCACGCCGTTCATGGTCCTGTTGACGGCCTTCCAACTGCTGCTCCACCGCTATACCGGCCGCCGCGACATCGTCGTCGGTACGCCGGTCGCCGGGCGTCCCTGGCAGGCCCTCGAAGGGCTGGTGGGGTTCTTCGTCAACACGCTGGTGCTGCGCACCGACTTTGCCGGGGCCTCGACCGGCGCGGAGGCGCTCGAGCGGGGCAGGACGACGGCGCTCCAGGCCCTCGCGCACCAGGAAGCGCCGTTCGAGAAGTTGGTCGAGAAGCTCGCTCCCGAGCGCAGCCCCGGTCGCTTGCCGCTGGCGCAGGTGATGTTCGCGTTCCAGAACGCGCCCCTGCCGGCCCTCGACATGCCGGGCCTCCAGGCCGAAATCCTGGACTTGCCCGAGAGCACTTCCCTCACCGACCTTGCCCTCGAGATTCGGGCCGAGGAAAGGACGTGGCGGGCGCGGATTCGCTACTCTACGGATCTCTTCGACGCCACCTCCGCCGCGCGCTTGGCCGGGCACTTCCTGCGCCTGCTGGACGGGCTCCTCGCCACCCCGGAGGGCCCGTTCGCCACCCTGCCGCTGCTGGCGCCGGCGCAGTGCCACCAGCTCCACGCCGAGTGGAACGCGACGGCGGCCGACGCGCCGTGGCCGCGGTGCGTCCCGCAGCTTTTCGCGCAGAGCGCCGAGGAGAGGCCGGACGCTCTCGCCCTCGCCGCCGGCGGCGAGCACCTGAGCTACGGCGAGCTCGACGTCCGGGCGCAGCGGCTCGCGCGCCGCCTCGGGGAAGCTGGCGTGGGCCCCGAGGTGCCGGCCGCCATCTGTCTCGAGCGCTCGCCGCGGCTGGTGGTGGCGATGCTGGGCGTCCTCAAGGCGGGAGGCGCCTACGTGCCCCTCGACGTCGCGTATCCCGAGGAGCGGCTGGCCTTCATGCTGGCAGATCTCGTCCGCGCCCATCCGGCGACGGTGTTGATCACCTCTCGGGAGATCTCCGGGATCCTGCCCGAGGCCGGGGTCCCCCGCATCGAGCTCGACGTGGTGGAGAAGGAGCTCGCCCGGCACGACGCCGTCCCCGCGGGCCGGAGGGCTGGCGACCACCTCGCCTACGTGATCTACACCTCCGGTTCCACCGGCCGGCCCAAGGGGGTGGGGGTGACGCACTCCGGCCTCGCAAACCTCGTGGCGTGGCATCGGGATACCTACGCAGTGAGCGCCGGCGACCGCGCCACGCAGGTGGCCTCGCCGGCCTTCGACGCGTCGGTCTGGGAGATCTGGCCGTATCTCTGCGCCGGGGCCAGCCTCCACCTTCCGGATGAGGAGACCCGCGCCTCGGCCGTTCGTCTGCTCGCCTGGTTGGCGCGGGAACGCATCCACCTGAGCTTTCTGCCGACGCCGCTGGCGGAGAGCGCGCTGGCGGAGAGCGCGCCGGTGGGATTGGCGCTCAGGGCGTTGCTCACCGGAGGCGACCGCCTGCACCGCACGGTCCGGACGCCGCCGTTCGACCTCGTCAACCACTACGGGCCGACGGAGGCCACGGTGGTGGCGACCTGGGGCCGCGTCGAGCCTCGCGGGCGGCGCGAGCCCACTCTCGGCAGGGTGATCGCCCATACCCGGATCTACGTGGTCGACCGCGCCCTGGAGCGCGTCCCCATCGGGGTCCCGGGCGAGCTGTGCATCGCCGGCCGGAGCCTGGCGCGGGGTTATCTCCGCCGCCCCGGGCTGACCGGCGAGAGGTTCATCCCGGACCCGGCGGGGGACCCGGCCGGAGGCCGCCTTTACCGCACCGGCGATCTCGTCCGCCAGCTCGCGGGCGGCGAGCTGGATTTCCTCGGCCGCCTCGACCACCAGGTCAAGCTGCGCGGCTTCCGCATCGAGCTCGGTGAGGTCGAGGCGTCGCTCGGCACCCATCCCGAAGTGCGGGCTGCCGTGGTGGTGTCCCGCAGCGATGCGCCCGGCGGCCCGCGGCTGGTGGCCTACGTCGCCGCCGCCCGCGTCGACGAGGGCGAGCTGCGCGCCTTCCTCCGCCGCCGCCTGCCCGAGCACATGGTGCCGGCTGCCTTCGTCGTCGTGGGCGCCCTGCCGCTGACGCCCAACGGCAAGGTCGACCGCGCCGCCCTGCCGGCTCCCGCCCTCAACGGCGCGGCCGGCACCGCACCGCGCACGCCCCTCGAAGAGGTGGTGGCGCAGGTCTGGGCCGAGGTGCTGGGCGGCGGGCCGGTCGGCCTCGGCGAGGACTTCTTCGCGCTCGGCGGCCACTCGTTGCTCGCCACCCGCATGACCTCGCGCCTGCGCCAGGTCCTGGGCGTCGAGGTGCCGGTGCGGCAGGTGTTCGAGAACCCCACGGTGGAACGTCTCGCCGCCGCCCTCGACACCCGTCCGGCCACCGCGGCGCCGATCGCGCCGCGGCCGCGCGAAGCAGAGCTTGCGCTCTCCTTCGCGCAGGAACGCCTGTGGTTCCTCGACCAGCTCGACCCGGGCAGCGCTGCCTACAACCTCGCCGGCGCCCTCGATGTCGACGGACCGCTGGCGGTCGGCGTTCTGGCACGCGGCCTGGCCGAGGTGGTGCGCCGTCACGAGACGCTGCGCACCGTCTTCGTGCTCGAGCGCGGCGAGCCCCGCCAGGAGATCCGAGCGCCGGGCGAGGTCCTCCTGCCGGTGATCGACCTGGCGTCGATGGCCGGCGAGCGCCGGGCGGCGCTCGCCGAGCAGTGGCTGCGCCACGAGGCGCGCCGGCCTTTCGACCTGGCGCGTGGGCCGCTGCTGCGCGCCCTGCTGCTGCGGCTCGGCGGCGAGCGCCACGTGCTCCTGGTGACGATGCACCACGTCGTCTCCGACGGGTGGTCCGTCAACGTGCTGCTGCACGAGCTGACGGCGCTCTACGCCGGCTGGCCGCTGCCCGCGCTGTCGGTGCAGTACGCCGACTTCGCCCTGTGGCAACGCCGGCGGCTGCGCGGCGAGCTACTCGCGGGGCTGATGGGTTACTGGCGGCGGCAGCTCGCGGGCGTGCCGGCGGCCCTCGACCTGCCCGCCGACCGGCCGCGGCCGGCGGTGCGCTCGGGACGCGGCGGGCGGCTGGCTTGGCGCCTGCCGCCGGCCTCGACGGGCGTCCTCGGCGAGCTCGGCCGCGAGCACGGCACGACGCTCTTCATGACGCTGGTGGCCGCCTTCCAGGCGCTGCTCCACCGGCACAGCGGCCAGGACGCCCTGGTGGTGGGATCGCCCATCGCCCACCGCACCCGCGCCGAAATCGAGCCCCTCATCGGCTTTTTCGTCAACACCCTGGCGCTGGCCGCCGACCTTGGCGGCGACCCCGCCTTCACCGAGCACCTCGCGCGGGTCCGCGAGACCACACTCGGCGCCTACGCCCATCAGGACATGCCTTTCGAGAAGCTGGTCGGCGAGCTGGCGCCGCAGCGCGACCTCGGCCGCGCGGCCCTCTTCCAGGTCATGTTGGTGCTCCACAACGCGGCACGCGAGCGCTTCGAGCTCGGCCCGGCGCGCCTGCGTCTGCGCGAGGTGGACACCGGGACGGCGAAGTTCGACCTGACCCTGGCGCTGGCCGAGGTCGAGAGCGAGCTGGTGGGCTCCTGGGAGTACGACGCGGATCTCTTCGACGTCGCCACCGTCCGCCGCCTCGCCGGCCACTTCGAGACGCTGCTGGCGGCGGCGGCGCGCGAGCCGCACCGCCGCTTGTCGGCCCTGCCGCTGCTGAGCGCGGCCGAGGCCGCCCAGCTCGCCGAATGGGGCGAGACACCGGCGCCGGCGCTCGAAGACGGCCTGCTGCACGCTCGCTTCGAGCGCCAGGCAGCCCGACGTCCGCAGGCCACCGCCCTGGTCTGCGGACGCGAGGCCGTCACCTACGGCGAGCTCGACCGCCGCGCCCGACTGCTCGCCCGCCGCCTCGCCCGCCGCGGCGTGGGCCCCGAGGACCGCGTCGGCGTCTTCGCCGCCCGCGGCGTCGACCTCGTCGCCGCCCTGCTCGCCGTGCTCAAGGCCGGCGGCGCCTACGTCCCCCTCGATCCGGCCTACCCCGAGCAGCGCCTACGATTCATGGCCCGCGACGCCGGCCTCGCCGTCGTCGTCACCGACGCCGGCCTGCGGCCCCGCGCCGAGGCCCTGGCGCCCGCCGTCGTCGAGCTGGCACCCCATGCCGGCGCTGTCGACGACGGTCCGCTGCCGGCCGCCGCAAGCGAGCGCAACCTCACCTACGTCATCTACACCTCGGGATCCACCGGCCGCCCCAAGGGCGTGGCCATCGAGCACCGCAGCGCCGCCACCCTCGTCCAATGGGCCCGCCGCGTCTTCTCAGACCACGAGCTGGCCGGCGTGCTCGCCGCCACCTCCGTGTGCTTCGACCTCTCGATCTTCGAGCTCTTCGTTCCCCTGAGCTGGGGGGGCACCGTCGTGCTCGCCCAGGACGCCCTCGAGCTGATGCGCACCCAGGGCGTGCGCCTGCTCAACACCGTGCCCTCGGCCCTGCGCGAGCTGCTGCGCCTCGGCGAGCTGCCCGACTCCGTCCTCACCGTCAACCTCGCCGGCGAGCCCTTGCGGCGAGCCCTCGTCGACGACGTGCCGGCCTGCCTGCGCGTGCTCAACCTCTACGGTCCCTCCGAGGACACCACCTACTCCACGTGGACGCAAGTGCCCAGGGGGGCCGGCGAGCCGACGATCGGGCGGCCGGTCGACCACACCCGCGCCTACGTCCTCGACCGCCGCCTGCGCCGAGTGCCCGCGGGCGTGCGCGGCGAGCTTTTCCTCGGCGGCGCCGGCCTGGCTCGCGGCTACCTCGCGCGTCCCGCCTTGAGCGCCGCCGCCTTCCTGCCCGATCCCTTCGGCGCCAGCCCCGGCGCCAGGATCTACCGCACTCGCGACGTCATCGCATGGCGCGCCGACGGGCGGCTCGTCTTCCACGGCCGCAGCGACCACCAGGTCAAGCTGCGGGGCTTCCGCATCGAGCTCGGCGAGATCGAGGCGGTGCTCGCCTCCCATCCCGACGTGCGCGAGGCCGCGGTCGCGGTACGCGCCTTCGCCCCGGACGACTCGCGGCTGGTGGCCTACCTCGCCGCCGGCGCCGTCGAGGAGGGCGAGCTGCGGTCCTTCCTCCGCCGCCGCCTGCCCGAACACATGGTGCCGGCCGCCTTCGTCGTCCTCGACGCCCTGCCGCTGACGCCCAACGGTAAGGTCGACCGCGCCGCCCTGCCGGCTCCCGCCCGCGAGCACGGCACCGCCGCGGCGCCGCGCACGCCCTTCGAAGAGGTGGTGGCGCAGGTCTGGGCCGAGGTGCTGGGCGGC
The DNA here is from genome assembly GCA_036397835.1 of Thermoanaerobaculia bacterium. Classification (GTDB taxonomy): domain Bacteria; phylum Acidobacteriota; class Thermoanaerobaculia; order Multivoradales; family J023; genus DASWIG01. The sequence goes on along the minus strand of DASWIG010000300.1, from coordinate 63,923 downwards.
GGGCCGATCGGCGTCGGCGACGACTTCTTCGAGCTCGGCGGCCACTCGCTGCTCGCCACCCGCATGACCTCGCGCCTGCGCCAGGTCCTGGGCGTCGAGGTGCCGGTGCGGCAGGTGTTCGAGAACCCCACGGTGGAGCGCCTCGCCGCCGTCCTCGACACCCGTCCGGCCACCGCGGCACCGATCGCGCCGCGGCCGCGCGAGGCCGAGCTCCCGCTCTCCTTCGCGCAGGAACGTCTGTGGCTGCTCGACCAGCTCGACCCGGGCAGCGCCGCCTACAACGTCGCCGGCGCCGTCGACGTCGACGGTCCGCTCACGGTCGACGTCCTGGCGCGCAGCCTCGCCGAGGTGGTGCGCCGTCACGAGACGCTGCGCACCGTCTTCGTGCTCGAACGCGGCGAGCCCCGCCAGGAGATCCGAACGCCGGGCGAGGTCCCACTGCCGGCGATCGACCTGGCGGCGATCGCCGCCGAGCGCCGGGCGGCGATCGCCGAGCAGTGGCTGCGCCGCGAGGCGCGCCGGCCTTTCGACCTGTCGCGCGGGCCGCTGCTGCGCGCCCTGCTGCTGCGCCTCGGCCGCGACCGTCACGTGCTCTTGGTGACGATGCATCACGTCGTCTCCGACGGGTGGTCCGTCAACGTGCTGCTGCGCGAGCTGACGGCGCTCTACGCCGGCCGGCCGCTGCCCGCGCTGTCGGTGCAGTACGCCGACTTCGCCCTGTGGCAGCGCCGGCGACTGGACGGCGAGTTGCTCGCGGGGCTGATGGGCTATTGGCGGCGCCAGCTCGCGGGCGTGCCGGCCGCCCTCGACCTGCCGACCGACCGGCCGCGGCCGGCGGTGCGCTCGGGGCGCGGCCAGCGGTTGCCGTGGCGCCTGCCGGCGGCGGCCGCGAGCGCCCTGCGGGGGCTCTGCCGGGAGCACGGCACGACGCTCTTCATGACGCTGCTGGCCGCCTTCCAGGCGCTCCTGCACCGGCACAGCGGCCAGGACGCTCTGGTCGTGGGCTCTCCCATCGCCCATCGCACCCGTGCCGAGATCGAGCCCCTGATCGGCTTTTTCGTCAACACCCTGGCGCTGGCCGCCGAGCTTGGCGGCGATCCCGCCTTCGCCGAGCACCTCGCGCGGGTCCGCGAGACCACGCTCGGCGCCTACGCCCACCAGGACATGCCTTTCGAGAAGCTGGTCGGCGAGCTGGCGCCGCAGCGCGAACTCGGCCGCGGCGCCCTTTTCCAGGTCATGCTGGTGCTCCAGAACGCGGCCCGCGAGCGCCTCGAGCTCGGCGCGGCGCGCCTCGAGCTCCGCGAGGTGGATACCGGGACGGCGAAGTTCGACCTGACTCTGGCACTGGCCGAGGTCGAGGGTGAGCTCGTGGGCTCCTGGGAGTACGACGCCGATCTCTTCGACAGCGCCACCGTCCGCCGCCTCGCCGGCCACTTCGAGACGCTGCTGGCGGCGGCGGCGCGCGAGCCTCACTGCCGCTCGTCGGCCCTGCCGCTGCTGACGGCGGCCGAGGCCGCCCAACTCGCCGAATGGGGCGAGACACCGGCGCCGGCGCTGGAAGGCGGCCTGCTTCACGCCCGCTTCGAGCGCCAGGCAGCCCGCCACCCGGAAGCCACAGCCCTCGTCCGCGGGCGCGAGACCCTCTCCTACGGCGAGCTCGACCGCCGCGCGACCCTTCTCGCCCGCCGGCTGGCCCGACGCGGCGTCGGACCCGAGGAGCGCGTCGGCGTCTTCGCCCTTCGCACCGCCGACCTCGTCGCCGCACTGCTCGCCGTGCTCAAGGCCGGCGCCGCCTACGTCCCCCTCGACCCGGCCTACCCCGAGCAGCGGCTGACCTTCATGGCCCGCGACGCCGGGCTGGCCGCCGTCCTCACCGACTCCGACCTGCGGGCGCGCGCCGCAGCCCTGGCGCCCGCCGTCGTCGAGCTGGCGCCGCCGGCCGGCGGCGCTCAGGACGATCCTCCGCTGCCGGCCGCCGCAAGCGAGCGCAACCTTGCCTACGTCATCTACACCTCCGGATCCACCGGCCGCCCCAAGGGCGTGGCCATCGAGCACCGCAGCGCCGCCGCCCTCCTCCAATGGGCCCGCCGCGTCTTCTCAGACCACGAGCTGGCCGGCGTCCTGGCCGCCACCTCCGTATGCTTCGACCTCTCGGTGTTCGAGCTCTTCGCTCCTCTGAGCTGGGGCGGCACCGTCGTGCTCTCCGGCGACGCCCTCGAGCTGCCGCGAGCCCACGGCGTGCGTCTCCTCAACACCGTGCCCTCGGCCCTGCGCGAGCTGCTGCGCCTCGGCGAGCTGCCCGACTCCGTGCTTACCGTCAATCTCGCCGGCGAGCCCCTGCGGCGCGCTCTCGTCGACGACGTGCCCGGCCACCTGCGCGTGCTCAACCTCTACGGTCCCTCCGAGGACACCACCTACTCGGCCTGGGTCGAGGTCCCCCGCGGCGCCGACGAGCCGACCATCGGGCGTCCCGTCGACCACACCCGCGCCTACGTCCTCGACTGCCGCCTGCGCCGAGCGCCCGCGGGCGTGCGCGGCGAGCTCTACCTCGGCGGCGCCGGCCTCGCCCGCGGTTACCTCGGGCGTCCACGCCAGAGCGCCGCCAGCTTCCTGCCCGATCCCTTCGCCCACCTGCCCGGCGACCGGATCTACCGCACCCGCGACCTCGTCCACTGGCGCGCCGACGGCGAGCTCGTCTTCCACGGCCGCAGCGACCACCAGGTCAAACTGCGCGGCTTCCGCATCGAGCTCGGCGAGGTCGAGACCGTGCTCGCCACCCACCCCGCCGTGCGCGAGGCCGCGGTCGCGGTGCGCGCCTTCGCCCCGGACGATCAGCGCCTGGTGGCCTACGTCGCCGCCGCCGGCGTCGACGAGGCCGAGCTGCGGTCCTTCCTCCGCCAGCGCCTGCCCGAGCACATGGTGCCCGCCGCCTTCGTCGTCGTGGGCGCCCTGCCGCTCTCGCCCAACGGCAAGGTCGACCGCGCCGCCCTGGCGCAGCGCGACCTGCCATGGGCCCGACGTGCCGGGCTGCGCGACCGCTCGTTCCGGCCTCCCGCGACGGCGGCAGAAGTGGCGGTGGCGGCCGTCTGGAGCGACACGCTGGGCAACGAGCACATCGGGCTCGACGACAGCTTCTTCGACCTTGGCGGACATTCGCTGTTGGCGATTCGGATGCTCTCCGACCTCCAGGACGCCCTGCCGGTGGAGATCCCGCTGCGCGGCCTCTTCGAGTCGCCCACGCTGGAAGGCTTCGCCCGCCGCGTCGAGGAACAGCTCGACGACGCCGAGCTCACGGCGATGGCGGCCCTGCTGAGGGAAATGGAAGGCCTTTCCGAAGCGGAAGCCGCCGCCCCCGCGAACCATGTCGAGGACTTCCGGAGGTGTTCCCCATGACTCAAACGCCGGCGACGATGTCCCCGCTTTCGGCCGCCAAGCGGGCCCTTCTGCTGCGACGTTTGAAACAGGGCGCGTCCGAACGTCGGCCCGGCGCCGATGCGGCGATTCCCCCCGTCTCCAGGGATCGCGATCCGGAGCTCTCCTTCGCCCAGGAGCGGCTGTGGTTGGCCGACCAGCTCGCGCCGGACCGGTCGGCCTACAACATGCCCGCCGCGGTGCGGCTCAGCGGCGCTCTCGAAATCGCCCGCCTGGTAGCCAGCCTCGACGAGGTGGTGCGCCGTCACGAGGCGCTGCGGACCACTTTCGCCCTCGTCGAGGGTCGCCCGGTGCAGGTGATTCATGCCGCGGCCGCGGGATCGCTGCCGGTGGTGGACCTGGCAGGCCTGAAGCCGGCCGCACGGCACCGAGAGACGGCTCGCCTCGGCGCCCGGGAGGCCCGGCGCCCCTTCGACCTCGCGACCGGCCCGTTGTTCCGGACCCGCCTGTTGCGGCTGGCAGAGGAGGAAGCGGTGCTTCTTCTCAACCTGCACCACATCGTCGCCGACGGTTGGTCGCTGGCGATCCTCGTGCGCGAGCTGAGAGCGCTCTACGAGGCCTTCGCCGACGGCGCTGCCTCCCCACTGTCGGAGCTGCCGGTGCAATACGCCGACTTCGCCGTCTGGCAGCGCGAGCGCCTGCGGGGCGAGTCGTTGGAGAACCACCTCGCCTATTGGCGCCGGCGGCTCGGCGGCAACCTCCCGGACCTCGACCTGCCCACCGACGGCCGGCGCTGCGCCACCCACGGCGGCGCCGTCGAGCACCCGTTTCGTCTCACGCCCGATCTTGCCCGGGCCGTTTCTGAGCTGGCACGCGAGCAGGGGACGACGCTGTTCATGGTCCTCTTGGCGGCCCTGAAGGCGCTCCTCCATCGCCTCAGCGGTCAGGACGACTTGCTGGTGGGCACACCGATGGCCGAGCGCGGCCGTCCCGAGATCGAGGGGCTCGTGGGCTGTTTCCTCAACACGCTGGCGTTGCGCACCGACCTGGGGGGCGACCCGAGCTTTCGCGACCTCCTGGGCCGCGTGAGAGAGGTGGCGCTGGGGGCCTTCGCCCACCGCGAGATCCCATTCGAGAAGCTCCTCGCCGAGCTGCAGCCGCAACGGCACGCCGCCGCGCCGCCGCTCTTCCGCGTGTTCTTCAACTTGCTGAGCTTTCCCCGCGAAGAGGCCGGAGCGGGCCGCCTCGCGGTGGAGCTCCTGCGGCCCCCCGACGTCGGCGCGAAATTCGATCTCACGCTCTACGCTCGGGAGAGCGCCGAGGACATCGAGCTGCGCTGGCTCGGCGACGCCGCCCTTTGGTCGCCGGCGCGGCTGAGCGAGATGGCGCGGCAGCTCGAGCAGCTTCTGCGCCAGGTCGCCGCCGATCCCGAAGTCCGACTGCACGACCTGTCGCTGGTCAGCCACGCGGCGCGGATCGTGCTCCCGGACCCTTGCCGGGCGCTCCCCTGTGAGTGGGCGGGAGCCGTCCACGAGCGATTCGCCGAGCAGGCGCGCCAGCACCCGGAGCGCATCGCCGTGGCCGATCGCCGGCGCACCTGGAGCTACGGCGCCCTCGACGCCGCGAGCGACCGCCTGGCGGCGGAGCTCTGCCGCCGAGGCGTCGGTCGCCAGGAGGTCGTGGCCGTGCTCGGCCAGCGCAGCGCGTCGCTGGCCGTGGCGGTGCTCGGGGTGTGGAAGTCGGGGGCGGCTTTCGCCCTGCTCGATCCCGCGGAGCCCGCGCGGCGGCTCGCCGACCGCTTGCGGGCGTTGCGGCCCGCGGCCTGGCTGCGGCTGCCCGAAGCCCCCGAGGCTCCGGCCGATGTCGAGCGCGCGGTGGCCGAGCTGGTGGCCGCCGAGCGCCGTTGGACGCTGAGCGGAGATTCAGCAGGCAACGCGGCATCGTCGGCCACACCCGCCGTCGCCGCGGACGATCTCGCCTACGTGACCTTCACCTCCGGCACCACCGGGGAGCCCAAAGGGGTGCTGGGCACCCACCGGCCGCTGTCGCACTTCCTCGAATGGCACACGGCGAGCTTCGATCTCGACGCCGGCGATCGTTTTGGCCTGCTCTCAGGACTGGCCCACGACCCGCTCCTCCGCGACCTGTTGACCCCGCTGTGGCTCGGAGCCACGCTCCACGTACCGGATCCGGACGCCCTGGGGATCCCGGGCCGGCTCCATCGTTGGATGCAGGAGCGGCGGATCACCGTCGCGCACCTGACGCCGAGCCTCGGCCGTCTGCTGGTCCCCCGCGAGACGCCCGCCGCGCGGCTCGCCGCCCTGCGGCTCGTCTGCTTCGGCGGCGAGACCCTGACCCGCTCGACCCTCGGCGAGATCCGCGCGCTCGCACCGACGGCCCGCTGCGTCAACTTCTACGGCACGACCGAGACGCCGCAGGCCATGGGCTGTCACGTCATAGCGCCAGGCGCCGTACCCGACGCCGTGCCCTTGGGTCACGGCATCGACGGCGTCCACCTCCTCGTGCTCGGCCGCCGCGGCCGGCGCGCTGGCGTCGGCGAGCTGGGAGAGATCTGCGTGCGCTCGCCCTACCTCGCCCGTGGTTATCTCGCCGACGAAGGGCTGACGCGGGAGCGGTTCATCGTCAATCCCTATCGCGAGGAGGCGGCGGATCGGCTGTACCGGACCGGCGACCTGGGACGATTCCGGCCCGACGGCGGCGTCGACTACGCCGGACGCGCCGACGCCCAGATCCAGATCCGGGGTTTCCGCGTCGAGCTGGGAGAGATCGAGACCGTCCTGGGCGGCCATCCCGCCGTGCTGTGGGCGGCCGTGCGGCACCGCGAGGAGGGCGGCGAGGCCTGTCTCGCGGCCTACGTGGTCCTCGCCGGCGAGCCGCGTGCGGACTCCGGCGATCTTCGGTGCTGGCTGCGCGAACGCCTGCCCGCTCACATGGTGCCGGCGACGTTCACCGTGCTCCCGTCGCTGCCCTTGACCGCCAACGGCAAGGTCGACCGCGGTGCTCTGCCCGAGCCTGAAGGTCCGGCGGACGCCGGCTCCTACGTGGCGCCGCGCGGCCCGGAGGAAGAGCTCATGGCGGGAATCTGGCAGGACGTGCTCGGCGTCGACCGCGTCGGGGTCCACGACGACTTCTTCGCCCTCGGGGGCCATTCCCTCCTGGCCACTCAGGCGTGCTCGCGGATCCGCGACGTCTTCGGCGTCGAGATCCCGTTGCGCAGCTTCTTCGAGTCGCCGGCCCTGACGGCCCTCTGCCGCACGGTGGCGGCGGCAGGCGAGGACTCTCGCGTCGCGCCGCCCCTGACGAGGATCCGCCGCGAGCACCCGCTGCCGCTCTCCTTCGCCCAACAACGCCTCTGGTTCCTCGACCGCCTGCAGCCCGGCGGCGCCGTTCACAACCTGGCCGGCGCGGTGCGGCTCGACGGCCGGCTGCGTCCCGGGGTCCTGGCAAGGAGCCTGAGCGAGATCGTGCGCCGCCACGAGGCGCTGCGCACGACCTTCGATTACCGCGACGGGAAGCCGGTGCAGGTGATCGCCGCCGCCGGCGACGTGGCCTTGCCGGAGATCGATCTGAGCCGGGTCGACGGCGGCCGCCGGCGCCAGGAGCTCGAGCGCCGGATGGCGGCGGCGGCCCGCCTTCCCTTCTCGCTGGCCCACGGTCCGCTGCTGCGCGCACTGCTCCTGCGCCTCGCCACCGGCGAGCACGTGCTGGTGCTGACTCTCCATCACATCGTGGGCGACGGGTGGTCGATGGGCGTGCTCATCCGGGAGCTGGCGGCGCTCTATGAAGCGTTTGCCGCGGGCGCTCCTTCACCCCTGGCCGCGCCGGCGGTCCAGTACGCCGATTTCGCACACTGGCAGCGGAGCTGGCTGCGGGGCGAGGCCCTGGAGCGCCAGCTGGCCTATTGGCGAGGGCAGCTCGCCGGTCTCGCGCCTCAGGAGCTCCCCACCGATCGCCATCGCCCCGCGGTGCAGACCTGGCGCGGCGCGCGCCGCACCGCCGTGCTCGGCAAGAACCTCGCCGAGCGCCTTCGCGCGCTCGGCCGGCGCCACGGCGCGACGCTCTACATGACCTTGTTGGGCGCCTTCCAGACGCTGCTCGCGGGCGTCACCGGCCAGCGCGACGTGGCGGTCGGCTCACCCGTGGCGCAGCGGACGCGGACCGAGATCGAAGGGCTGATCGGCTTCTTCGTCAACACGCTGGTGCTGCGCACCGATCTGGCGGGAGACCCGAGCTTCGCCGAGCTGCTGGAGCGGGTGCGGCGGACGACCCTCGACGCGTACGCCCACCAGGACCTTCCATTCGAGAAGCTGGTCGAGGAGCTCGACCCGCACCGCGATCTCAGTCAGTCGCCGCTCTTCCAGGTGATGTTCATCCTGCAGAACGTGCCGCGGGCGGCGATCGAGCTCAGCGATCTCACGGTGCGGCCGCTGTCCGTGCCGCGGCAAGCGGCTCAGTTCGACTGGACCCTGCTGGTCGACGAGGCCGACGACGATCTCGTCGCCACGCTCGAGTACAACACCGACCTCTTCGCGGGCACGACGGCCGAGCGCCTGCTGCGCCACTACCGCACCCTGCTGCGGGCGATCGTCGAGGCCCCGGAGAAACGGCTTTCCGAGCTGGTCTGGCTCGGTGCCGGTGAGCGGCACCAACTGCGGGAATGGAACGACAGCCGCGCCCCCTTCACCGCAGCTTGTCTCCACGAGCTCGTCTCCCGCCAGGCGGCGGCGACTCCCGACGCCGTGGCGGTGGCGGCCGGCGACGCCTGTCTCAGCTATCGGGAACTCGACCGCCGGTCGGACCTCCTCGCCCGTCTCCTGCGGGCGCGGGGCGTTGGGCGCGAGGCCCGGGTCGGGCTCTGCGTCCGGCGCTCGCAGGAGATGGTCGTCGCCCTCCTCGGCATCCTGAAGGCGGGCGGAGCCTACGTTCCGCTCGATCCCACCTATCCGCGCGAGCGACTCCTCCTCACCGTCAGGGACGCCGGGATCCAGGTGCTCCTCTCCGAAAGTGCCTGGTCCGAGCTGCTGCCCGCGAGCGACTGGCAGACGCTGGCGCTGGATCGGCTCGCTCCGGCTCCGGCCGAGCCGGAGGACGAAGCACTCCAGGTCGCGACGGCGCCCGACCGGCTCGCCTACGTGATCTACACCTCCGGCTCCACCGGCCGCCCCAAAGGGGTGCAGATCTCCCATCGCACGCTCGTCAACTTCCTCGAATCCATGCGCCGGAGGCCCGGCATCGCCGCCGGCGAGCGGCTGCTGGCGGTCACCTCCCTGGCCTTCGACATCGCCGGCCTCGAGCTTTTCCTGCCGCTCCTGGCAGGCGCCACCGTCGTCGTAGCAGGCCGCGAGCTCGCCGCCGACGGCGTGCGTCTGGCCCGCGAGCTGAAACGGCGCGAGATCCGCCTCCTGCAAGCGACGCCGGCCACCTGGCGGCTGCTGGTGCGCTCGGGCTGGCCCGGACGCCGGCCGTTGAGGATGCTCTCCGGCGGCGAGGCCCTCCCGCGCGACCTGGCGGATGAGCTGCTCGCTCGCGGAGCGTCGCTGTGGAACCTCTACGGGCCCACCGAGACCACGGTGTGGTCGACGCTCCACCGCGTGCGGTCAGGCGCCGGGCCGCTCTCGATCGGCCGCCCGATCGCCAACACCGATGTCCGTCTCGCGGACCGGCGGCTGCGGCCGGCCGCTGCCGGCGCCACAGGCGAGCTGATGATCGGCGGCCAGGGGCTGGCGCGCGGCTACCACGCCCGCTCGGCCCTGAGCGCCGAACGCTTCGTCCCCGATCCCTTCGCCGCTGAACCGGGGGCACGGCTCTACCGGACCGGCGACCTGGCGCGCTACCGGCCCGACGGCCGCCTCGAGTTCCTCGGCCGCGCCGACCACCAGGTCAAGGTCCGGGGCCACCGCATCGAGCTGGGCGAGATCGAAACGGCGCTGGCCGCGCATCCCGCCGTCGCCGAGACCGTCGTGGTCGCCGCCCGCGGCCAGCTCGACGACGATCGGTTGGTGGCCTATTGGGTGCCCGCCGGCGAGGCCGCTGCCAACGTCGGCGAGCTGCGCGATTTCCTCAGGAAGTCGCTGCCCGACCCCATGGTGCCCTCGGCGTTCGTCGAGCTCGCAGCCCTGCCGTTGACTCCGAACGGCAAGATCGACCGCCGCGGCCTGCCCGAGCCGACCTCGCTGCGTCCGACTCTCGGGGCCGCCTACGTGCCGCCGCGCAACGCCGTTCAGGAGCTCATCGCCGGCATCTGGCGCGAGGTCCTCGCGCTCGACCGGGTCGGCATCCACGACAACTTCTTCGACGCCGGAGGCCACTCGCTGCTGATGATCGAGGTGCAACGCCGTCTCGGGCACGCCCTCGATCGCGAGATACCGGTGATCGAGCTCTTCCGGTATCCGACCATCGACCTGCTGGCCGGCCACCTCGACGGTCCCGAGACCAGGCCGATCGCCGCCGGCGAGGGCCGAGCGCGGGCCTTGGCCCGCCAGGCGGCCGGCGGTCGTCATACGCGCGCGCGGCAGCAACGCTTGAACGCGCCAACAAGAGCAAAGGTGACGGCATGACTTCACCAGAATCGTCCAGCGACTCGAGCTCGATCGCGATCGTCGGCCTCGCCGGCCGTTTCCCGGGCGCCCGCGACGTCGCGGAATTCTGGCGCAACGTCCGGGAAGGCCGCGAGACGATCTCCTTCTTCTCCGACCAGGAGCTGGAGGTGGCGGCCGTCTCGCCCGATCTGCGCGCCAGTCCCGACTACGTCAAGGCGCGCGGCGCGCTCGACGGCGTCGAGCTCTTCGACGCCGAGCTCTTCGACCTGACGCCTCGGCTGGCCGCCGTCATGGACCCGCAGCAACGGCTGTTCATGGAATGCGCCTGGGAAGCGCTGGAGGACGCCGGCTACGGCGCTGCGGCCCGCCGCGGATCGGTGAGCTTGTTCGCCGGCGTGGGCCTCAACACCTACTTCCTCAACAACCTGGTCGCCGCGGCCGATCAGCTCGCCGCGCTCGACGAGCTCCAGGTCACGATCCTCAACGACAAGGACTTCCTGGCGACCCATACCGCCTACAAGCTCGATCTCAAGGGACCGTGCCTCACGGTCCAGACCGCCTGCTCGACCTCGCTCGTCGCGGTGCATCTGGCCTGCCAGAGCCTGCTCAACGGGGAGTGCGACCTGGCCCTGGCGGGCGGCGTGTCGGTGAAGCTGCCGGTCAAGTCGGGCTACGTCTACCGGGAGGGAGGCATCCTCTCCCCGGACGGGCACTGCCGTGCCTTCGACGCCGAAGCTCGGGGCACGGTCCCCGGCTCGGGCGTGGCAGTCGTCGTGCTCAAGCGCCTCGACGAAGCCCGGGCGGCCGGCGACCACGTCCGGGCGGTGATCCGCAGCTCGGCGCTCAACAACGACGGGGCGCTCAAGGCGGGTTTCACCGCGCCGAGCCAGGCAGGCCAGGCGCGGGTCATCGCCGAGGCCGTGGCGTTGGCGGAAGTCGATCCGGCATCCATCACCTACGTCGAGGCCCACGGTACCGGCACCGCGGTCGGCGATCCGATCGAGGTCGCGGCGCTCACGGAAGCCTTCAGGGCGTGGACCGACGAGAAGGGCTTTTGTGCCATCGGCTCGGTCAAGTCGAACATCGGGCACCTGGACACCGCCGCCGGCCTCGCCGGACTGGTCAAGACCACGCTGGCCCTCGAGCACCAGCAGATTCCGCCGAGCCTGCACTTCGCAAGGCCCAATCCGCGCATCGACTTCGACGCCAGCCCCTTCTACGTCAACACGCGGCTGCGCGACTGGCCCGCCAACGGCACGCCCCGGCGCGCCGGCGTGAGCTCCTTCGGCATCGGCGGGACGAACTCGCACGTCGTCCTGGAAGAGGCTCCCGCGGCCGAGCCCGGCAGCCCTTCCCGGAACCATCAACTGCTGCTCCTCTCCGCCCGCACGCCGGCGGCGCTCGAGGATGCGACGTCGCGGCTGGCCACGTTCCTGGAAGCGCACCCCGAAGTCGATCTGGCAAACGTGGCCCATACCCTGCAGGTCGGCCGCGAGGCGTTCGAGCACCGGCGCCTGCTCATCTGCCGGGACGCCGGCGACGCCATAGCAGCCCTCGGGACGGCCGACTCGCAACGGTTGATCAGCCGCCGTCAGCCTGCCGTGAAACGGCCGCTGGCGTTCCTGTTCCCGGGCCAGGGCGCGCAGCACGTCGACATGGGACGAACGCTCTACGAGCAGGAGCCGACCTTCCGCGACGCCGTAGACCGCTGCGCGGAGATCCTCCGGCGCCGCCTGGACCTCGCTCTCACGGAGATCCTGTACCCGGCGCCGGAGCAGGCCGAGGCGGCGGCGCAGCGCCTGGACCGGACGGACACCGCCCAACCCGCTCTCTTCGCCGTCGAGTACGCCCTGACCCGGCAGTGGCGGCAATGGGGGCTGGAGCCGCAGGCGATGCTCGGCCACAGCCTCGGAGAATACGTGGCCGCCTGTCTGGCCGGGGTCTTCGACCTCGAGGATGCGCTGACCCTGGTCGGCCTCCGCGGGCGGCTGATGCAGAGCTGCCCCGAGGGCGCCATGCTGGCGGTTTCCCTGGCCGAAGACCGGCTGCGGCCGTGGCTCGGTCGTGAGCTCGCGCTCGCCGCCGTCAACGGCCCGGAGCGCTGCGTCGTGTCCGGCACCGCCGCGGCGCTGGAGGAGCTTGAGCGCCGACTGGCGCAGGAGAAGGTGGCATTCCGCCGGCTTCGAGCTTCCCACGCCTTCCACTCGCCGATGATGGACCCCGTGCTCGAGCCCTTCGCCGCCGAGCTGCGGCGCGTCGAGCTGCGGCCGCCGCGGATCCCCTTCCTCTCCAACGTCACCGGCACCTGGATCCGCGACGACGAGGCCACAGATCCGGAATACTGGCTGCGTCATCTGCGCCACACCGTGCGCTTCGCCGGTGGCGTCGACGAGCTGCTGCGGGATCCGCAGAGAGTGCTGCTCGAGGTGGGTCCCGGACGCGATCTGACGGCCCTCGCCGCGCCACGCCGGAGCCACGGCGGCGAGCAGATGGCGATCGCGTCCCTCGCCGCATGCCGCGACGGTGGAGCCGCCGCCATGCTCGAGGCCCTGGGGCGGCTGTGGCTGGCGGGCCTCGAGCCGGACTGGTCCGGCTTCTACGCCCACGAACGCCGGCGGCGCGTGCCCCTCCCGACCTACCCGTTCCAGCGCCGGCGGTGCTGGATCGACGCCCCGGGCGCCGCCGCCCGTCCACGCCCGCCCGTCGAGGACCGCGTGGCGGATCGGCTCCCCGCGAGCGCGCCCCGCCGAGCGCCGGTGAGGACGCGGCTGCTCGCCCTGGCCGGCGAGTTGACGGGCCTCGACGCCGCCGATGTCGATACCCGGGCGACGTTTCTCGAGCTCGGGGTGGACTCCCTGCTGCTCATCCAGTTCAGCCAGGAGATCGAGAAGCGCTTCGGCGTCAAGCTGTCGCTGGCCCAGTTGCTCGAGGAGGTCGCCACGCTCGACGCCGTAGCGGCGCGGCTGGAACGTGAGCTGCCGCCGGAGCCGCCGGAGCCCGACAGGCCGGCCGCCGCCGAGCCGGGCCCCGCCGGCGAGGACGCCTGGGCGGTCCTGGGAAAGACCCTCGGGGAGCAACTGGACGTCATGACCCGCCAGCTCGAGCTGCTGCGCGCGGCAGGGAAGGAAAGCAACCTGCCGGCTCGCCTCGAGGCGGCTTTCGCGCCCCGGGCCGCGGCGTCGGAGCCGCGCGTCCATCCGTTCCTCGCGCGTCCCCCCGCGGGAGAGACCCGCGAGCGGCTCGAGCCGCGGCAGCGGCGCCATCTCGAAGCCTTGATCGAGCGCCACAACAGGCGCACGACGGAGTCGAAGAAACGGACCCAGGCCTTCCGGCCGGTGCTGGCCGACAATCGGACCTCCGTGGGCTTCCGCCTGCCATGGAAGGAGATGGTCTATCCCATCGTCGGCGAGCGTTCCGCGGGAGCCCGTCTCTGGGACGTCGACGGCAACGACTATCTCGACGTGGCCATGGGCTTCGGCGTCCACTTCTTCGGCCACAACCCGCCGTTCGTCCGCCGGGCCCTCGAGGCGCAGCTCGCGAAAGGCCTGCAGCTCGGCCCGCAATCGGAGCTGGCCGGCGAGGTCGCAGAGCTGATCCGTGAGCTGACGGGGGTGGAACGGGCCATTTTCGCGAACTCCGGCACCGAAGCCGTGATGACCGCGGTGCGCCTGGCCCGGGCGGTGACCGGGCGCCGGAAGATCGCCCTCTTCGCCGGCTCCTATCACGGCTCCTTCGACGGCACCCTGGCCCGCGGCGTCGGGCGCCACGGCGGGCCCGCCCTGCCCTTGGCGGCGGGAACGACCGCCGGGGCGGTGGCCGACGTCCTGGTGCTCGACTACGGGGAGCCCTCGACGCTCGAGACCCTGCGGGCCGCGGCGCCCGAGCTCGCCGCGGTGCTGGTCGAGCCGGTGCAGAGCCGGCGGCCGGGGTTGCAGCCGAAGGCCTTTCTCCACCAGCTTCGCCAGATCACCCGCGCGGCGGGGACGGCGCTCGTCTTCGACGAGGTGATCACCGGCTTCCGCATCCATCCCGGCGGCGCCCAGGCCTGGTTCGGGATCGCCGCGGACCTCGTGACCTATGGCAAGGTCGTGGGCGGCGGCCTGCCGATCGGCGTGGTGGCCGGCAAGGCCGCTTTCATGGACGCTATCGATGGCGGGTCCTGGAGCTTCGGCGACGACTCGCGTCCGAGCGTCGACAAGACTTTCTTCGCCGGCACTTTCTGCAAGCACCCCCTCACCATGGCGGCGGCTCGCGCCGTGCTGTTGCGGATGAAGGAGGAGGGGCCGCCGCTCCACGACCGGCTGAACCGCCGCACCGCCGCGCTGGCTCGCCGTCTCAACGCTTACTTCGAAGCGCAGCGAGTGCCGATGCGGGTCGACCACTTCGGTTCCCTCTTCTTCTTCGATTTCCACCGCGACCGCGAATACGCCGATCTGTTCTTCTATCACCTGCTCGAAAAGGGCGTCTTCACGTGGGAGGGACACACGTGCTTCCTCTCGACCGCCCACAGCGACGCGGACGTCGACTTCCTGGTCGCGACGGTGCAGCGCAGCGTCGCCGAGATGCGGGAAGGCGGATTCCTGCTCGCCGGCGAGGCGGCCGCGGCCATCGATTTTCCCTTGACGGATTCACAGCTCGAGCTCTGGTCCCTCGCGCAGTTGGGAGAGAAGGTCAGCACCTCGTTCAACGAAACGTTGCTGTTCCGGTTCCGCGGCAAGCTGCACGTGGCGGAGCTGGAATGTGCTCTACGCCAGCTCGTGGAGCGCCACGAGGCCCTGCGCACCACCTTCAGCCGGCACGGCGATCACCAGCGTGTCCATCCGGCGATGCCCCTCGTGCTGCCGGTGGCCGACGTCTCCGCGCTGCCTGGCGAACGGCGCGAAGAGCTCCTCGAGGAGTGGACGTCGCGGGCCAACCAGACCCCGTTCTCGCTCACCGAGGGTCCGTTGCTGCGCGCCTGGTTGGCCCGGGTGAACGGCGAGGAGCACCGGCTGGCGCTCACCCTGCACCACCTGGTGACCGACGGCTGGTCGACCCTCGTGATCCTGCGCGAGCTCACCGAGCTCTACCGGGCGGCGAGCACCGGATCGGCGGCCCGTCTCGAGCCGGCCACGCCGTTTCGCGAGTACGCTGCCCAGCGCTGCGGCGCGGCGCGCAGCCAGGCCGTGGCGGCGGCCGAGGCCTACTGGCTCGAAGAGCTCGGCGGCGGCGTGGCGCCGTTCGAGCTCCCCATCGACCGTCCGCGTCCGCCGGTCAAGACCTTCAACGGCGCGCGCCTGGCGCGGACGCTCGACGCGGTGGCGGCGAGCGACGTCCACCGGCTGAGCGCCGCGAACCACTCCACGGTCTTCGCCTCGCTGCTCGCTCTCTACCAGCTCTTGCTCCACTACCTGACGGACCAGGACGACCTGGTGGTCGGCATCGCCATGGCCGAGCAGCCGCTCTTCGACCACAAGAGCCTGGTGGGCTATTGCCTCAACCTCGTGCCCTTGCGCAGCGCAGTCTCGTGGCAGGAGCGGGGCTTTCCCGATCACCTCGAATCGACCCGAAAGCGCCTTGTCGCGGCGGTCCGCCACCAGGTCTATCCGCTGCACCGCCTCGTCAAGAAGCTCGACCTGAAGCGCGATCCGAGCCGTTGTCCCCTGGTCGCGGCCTCCTTCCACTACGAGCGCGCCCAGGCCCGGACCTGGCCGGGCGAGCTCGAGGTGGAGGTCATGGCCCATCCCAACGGCTCAGCCCGCCTGGACCTGTCGTGGACGCTCTTCGAGCGCCAGGACCGCCTCGTGCTCGACGGCATCTGCAACCGCGACCTCTTCACGGCGACGACCCATCGCCGCTGGATCTTCCTCTTCGAACAGCTTCTCGAGGCGGTCGTGAGAGATCCGCGCTCTTCGCTGGAGTCTCTCCACGCGCTCCTCGCCGCCGCCGACGGCGATCATCGGAGCTCGGCCCGCGCGGCGCGGCGGCGCGGCCACCTCGAGAGCTTGAAAGCACGACAGCGCACGCCGCGGCCGGAAGCTCCACCCCGGCTCACCGCGCGATAGCAAGGACGATCTCTGAAAGGTAGGAACCATGCAAACCACGCTCAAGAAGAAGCTCGAGATTCCGCGACGGTCTGCGGCCGGACGCCGCCAAGTCCGTTTCTCCCGCAGCGACTTGGTGAAAACGGGGCTGGTACAGCCCGGCCAGACCTTGCCCCTCCTCGTCGAGCCGGCGGCCGGCGGGCTCGACCTCGTGCGCTGGGCCGCCGATCACCGCGACTTCATCGCCGACTCCCTGGCGCAGCACGGCGGCGTCCTCTTCCGCGGCTTCGACGTGGACGGCGTGGACGCATTCGAGCGCTTCATTCAAGGCGCCTGCGGCGCGCCCCTCGAGTACCAGGAGCGGTCCTCGCCCCGCAGCTCTGTCAGCGGCCACGTCTACACGTCGACCGATCATCCGGCCTCGCAGGAGATCTTTCTCCACAACGAGCAGTCCTACAACGTCACCTGGCCGGGCAAGATCCTCTTCTTCTGCGTCACCGCCGCCGAGGAAGGCGGCGAGACGCCGCTCGCCGATTGCCGCAAGGTCTTCGCCCGTCTCTCGCCGCGGATCCGCGAGCTTTTCCAGCGCCGGCGGTACGCCTACGTCCGCAATTTCGGCCATGGCCTCGGGCTGTCATGGCAGGAGACGTTTCAGACCGAGGACCGCTTGCAAGTGGAAGCCTATTGCAAGCGCAACGAGATCGACTTCGAATGGCGCCCCGGCGGCGGCCTGCGGACGCGCCAGGTCCGTCCCGCGGTGGGCATCCATCCGGTCACCGGCGAGGAGGTATGGTTCAACCACGCCACGTTCTTCCACGTCTCGACCCTCGATCCGTCCCTGCGCCAAGGCCTTCTCGCGGGCGTTGCCGAAAGCGAGCTTCCCAACCACACCTACTACGGCGACGGCTCGCCCATCGAGCCGGAGGTCATGGACGAGATCCGGCGCGCCTACCGCGAGGAGACCGTGACGTTTCCCTGGGCCGCGGGTGACCTGCTGCTGCTCGACAACATGCTCGTCGCGCACGGCCGGCGCCCCTTCAAGGGGCCCCGCAAGGTCGTCGTGGGCATGGCCGATCCACGACGGCACGCGCAGCAGGCCCCACCCCGCGGCGGCCCGCCACGGGCCAGGAAGACGATCCGGATCCACCGCGAAGAGCTCGTGCGCAGCGGCTGCGTCGAAGGCCTGAACGGTTTTCCCCTCATGTGGCAGCCGTCCGTCGCCCACCTCGATCTCGCCGCCTGGGCCCGGGATCACCGCGACCAGATCGAAAACCAGCTCCTCGCACACGGCGCCATCCTGTTCCGCGGCTTCAACGTGAAGTCGAGCGAGGACTTCGAGGCGGCGGTCCGCGCCGTTTCGCCCCACGTCCTCGACTACCGCGAGCGGGCGGCGCCGCGGCTGAGCATGGGCCGCAACGTCTACACCTCGACGGAGTTTCCCTCCCATCAGGAGATTCCCCTCCACCACGAGATGTCCTATTCCCACAACTGGCCCATCAAGATCTTCTTCTTCTGCATGACGCCGCCGAAGGAAAGAGGCCGGACGCCGATCGTCGACGACCGCGCGATCCTTCCGCGCCTCGATCCGCAGGTCAGAAGCCGTTTCCTCGCCGACGGCGTCATGTACGTGCGCAACTACAGCACGACCTTCGACCTGCCGTGGCAGGAGGCTTTCCAGACGCAGGAGAAGTCCGAGGTGGAGGCCTATTGCCGGCAGTCGGGCATCGATTACGAGTGGCGCCCCGGCGACGGTCTGCGCACCCAACAGGTCCGTCAGGCCGTGATCCGCCACCCCAGGACCGGCGACAGCGTGTGGTTCAACCACGCCCACATGTTCCACGTCTCCAACCTGGATCCCGTCGTTCGCCAGACCCTGCTGCGCGAGCTGCAGGAGGACGAGCTGCCCCGCAACGCCTTCTACGGCGACGGCAGCCGGATCGACGACGACGTCTTGGGGGCGGTCAAGCGCCTCTACAGGTCCTCCGCCGTGGCCTTCACCTGGCAGCAGGGCGACGTGCTGCTGCTGGACAACGTGCTGGCCTCGCACGGCCGTGAGCCCTTTGTCGGGCCGCGTCAGATCCTGGTGGCGATGACGGACCTTTTGACCGCCGACCCCTCACCGCAAGGCTGAGAACAAAACCGGAGGCGACCATGCAACACGAGACCATCGAAGGTTATCCGCTCTCACCGCAACAGCGCCGGGCGTGGCACGCGGCAACCCAGCCGCCGGCCGGACGGGTGCAGTGCTGCGTGCTCCTGCGCGGCGAGCTCGACCGCGGCCGCCTCGTGGACGCCCTTGCCGAGGTCTTCCACCGCAACGAGATCCTGCGAACGGCCTTCGTCCTGCTGCCGGGGATGGATCTGCCGATCCAGACCCTCGTCGAACGGCGCAGCGTCATGATCGACCCGCACGACTTGCGCGGCGTAGCCGAGGCCGATCGGCAGGACGCGCTCGACGCCTTTCTCGCGCAGCAGATAGGGCTTGACCTCGAGCTCGAGGTGGGCACCACCGGCCGCGTCGCGCTGATCGACCTCGCCGGCGACCTGCACGCCCTGGTCATGACCGTCTCCGCCGCGTGCTGCGATCGGCTCGGCCTGCGCAACGTGCTGCTGGCGATCGCCGCCGCCTATGCGGGCCAAGCCGGTCCCGAGGACACGCTCCAATACGCCGACTTCTCGGAATGGCAGAACGAGATCCTGGAATCGGAAGAAGGTCAGGAGGAGCGGGCCTGGTGGCAGCGCCAGGATCTCGCCCTCCGGGATCGCGGGGAAGGCCCCCTTTTCGCCTCATCGCAGGAGGGAAGCCTGCGCAGGTGGACGTCGGCGGTGCCGCCGGACCGTCTGCGGGAGCTCCGACGCCTCGAGAGCTCGACCGAGGTGCCGATCGCGTGCCTGTTGTTGGCGGCGTGGCAGGCGGTGCTGTGGCGGCATGCCGGCCACGAGCTGAGCCTGGGCCTGGCGTTCGACGGCCGACACTACGAGGGCCTGGAATCCGCCGTCGGCACCTACGCCCGATTCCTGCCGCTGTCCCTGGACGCGTCGGCACGGGATCCCTTCCTCGCGCTCGCCCGCCGCAACCGCGACCTGGTTCGAGACCTCGCCGCCCGCCAGGAGTACTTTTCCTGGGACGAGGTGAAGGTCCCCGGCGGCGGATCCGCCCTTCGGCGAGGGTTCGGCGCCGCCTTCGAGCCCGTCGCCAAGGCTCCGACTCTGAGCGGCGGCGGCCTGACGTGGACGGCGACGCGAGAGGTCGCGCACCTGGATCGCTGCCGACTGAAGCTCGTCGTCGTCGAAGGCGACGAGACGCTCGACCTCGAGCTGTGGCACGACTGCGGAGCCGTCTCGGCCGACGTCGCCGAGAAGCTGGGCGCGGCGCTTCTCGCCCTGCTGGCCAGCGCCGTCGCGAATCCGCAGGCAAGGCTCCGGGATCTCGCATACCTCGGAGAGGAAGAGCGCCGGGAGCTGCTCGTGGATTTCCACCGCACGGCGACCGCGGTGCCGGCCGCGGACCGGTGCCTCCACGCGATGTTCGAGGAGCAGGTGGCGCGCACGCCGGAGGCCCCGGCAGTCGTCCACGACGGCAAGAGCTGGACCTACGCCGAGATCGACGCCTGGGCCGAAAACGTCGCCCACCGCCTCCGAGCCAGGGGCGTCGAGCTCCTGGTCCCGGTCGGTCTCCTCATGGATCGCTCGACCGCCATGGTGGCGGCGGTCCTCGGCATCCTCAAGGCGGGCGGCGCCTACCTGCCCCTCGACGCGGAGCTTCCCCGCCAGCGGTGGCTCGCCATGCTCCGAGACGCGCGGTCCCGCCTGCTCGTCACCGAGCGGCGGCACCTCCCGCCCTCCCTCGAGGGCGTCGAGGCCATCGTCCTCGACGCGCCGGCGCCCGCCGCGCCAGGCCGCGCCCCGCTGGGCGGCCGGCCGGCGTCGCCCGACCAGCTCGCCTACGTGATCTACACCTCCGGATCCACCGGCGCTCCCAAAGGCGTCATGGTCTCGCACCGCGCCGTCGTCCACCGGCTGCTCTGGGGACAGTCCGTCTACCCGCTGACCAGCGCCGACCGCGTCCTGCAAGGGGCGTCCATCGGCTTTGACTTCTCGGTCTGGGAGATCTTCGCTCCGCTGGTGACCGGGGCCACCCTGGTGCTGCCTGCCGCGGGCGCAACGCGGGAGCCCGCCTCCCTCGTCGCGCTGATGCGCGACGAACGGATCACGGTCGCACACTTCGTACCCACCGTGCTGCGGCTGGTGGCCGGCGACCCCGGGCTCGCGGCGTGCGCCGAGCTGCGCTACCTTTTCTCCGGCGGCGAGCTGCTTCCCGTCGCCCTGCACAACGATGTCCTCGCCCGCTTCGGCGGCACGCTCTACAACCAGTACGGGCCGACCGAAGCCACCGTCGACGTGACCTGCTGGCCCTGCGAGCGGGCTCGCAAGGCGCCGTTCGTGCCGCTCGGCCGGCCCTGCGGCGACGCCCGGATCTACGTGGTGGACGGCGCGCTGCGGCCGGTGCCGCTCGGGGTCGCCGGAGAGATCGCGATCGGCGGCGCCGGGCTCGCCGACGGTTATCTCCACGGCCCGCGGGCGACCGCCGAGCGATTCGTTCCCGATCCGTTCGCCGACGCGCGCGGAGCACGCCTCTACCGCAGCGGCGATCTGGCCCGCCATCACGCCGGCGGCAAGCTGGAATTCCTCGGCCGCCGCGACCGCCAGCTCAAAATCCACGGCATTCGCATCGATCCCTCCGAGGTGGAGGCCGCGCTGGCCACCCACCCCGGCGTCGAGCGAGCGGTGGCCGCGGCCTACGACGAGCCTGACGGGCAACGGCGCCTGGCCGCCTACGTGGTGGCGCGCAGGCGCTACGCCTCCCTCGCCGGAGGGCGCTCCCGATACGCCCTCCCCAACGGCATGGCGATCGTCCATCACGACAAGATCGAGACCGATCCTCTCTACGCGGAGATGTTCGAGCGCCGGACCTATCTGCGCCACGGCATCCGGTTGCCCGCAGCGGCCTGCGTCTTCGACGTCGGCGCCAACGTCGGCATGTTCTCACTTTTCCTCAGCACCCACTATCCCACGGCTCGGGTCTTGGCTTTCGAGCCGATCGCGCCGCTTTTCGCGACGCTCGCCCTCAACGTCGAGCTCTACGGGCCCAACGTCCGCGTCTTCCCGTTCGGTCTCTCCGACCGCGACCGGACGGAAACCTTCACTTTCTATCCCCGCTACACCGTGATGTCCGGCCTTGCCGCTTACGCCGATGCGCAGGAAGACATCGTCTTTCTCAAGACCTACATGGCAAACGAGCAGCAGGCGTTGGGCCGGCTCGGGCTGGCGCCGGAGGCCGAGACCCTGCTGCGGGAGCGCTTCACCCCGCAATCGCTGGACTGCCGGTTGCGCCGTCTTTCCACCGTCATGAGAGAAGAGGGCGTCGATCGCATCCACCTGCTCAAGCTCGACGTCCAGCGGTCGGAGGCGGACGTCCTGCGCGGCATCGACGCCGAGGACTGGCCGAAGATCGATCAGATCGTCCTCGAGGTCCACGATCTCGAGCTCGGCGACGGACGCCGGCAGGTCGACGAGGTCCTCGCCCTCCTCGACGCTCGCGGGTTCGACGCCGCCGTCGATCAGGATGAGAACCTCCGCGGCACCGACCGCTTCAACGTCTTCGCGCTGCGCCGGGGCCGCGCGATCGAGAGCGACGCCATGCTCGAGTCGCCGCCGGTCACGGGGATGCTCACCACGAGTGAGATCCACCGCCATCTTCGCCCACGCCTGCCCGAGTACATGCTGCCCGCCGCGGTGGTCGAGCTCGAAAGCCTGCCGGTTCTGCCCAGCGGGAAGCTCGACCTCGGCGCACTCCCCCGGCCGGACGCAGCGCGGCCTCACCTCGACGTCGAGCTCGTGCCCCCCGCGACGCCGCGCGAACGGTTGCTCGCGGAAATCTGGCAGGAAGTCCTCCGGGTCGAAAAGATCGGCCGCCACGACAATTTCTTCGAGCTCGGCGGGGATTCCATCCTCTGCATCCAGATCACCGCCCGAGCCCACGAGAAAGGCTTGCGCCTGCCGCCCATGGAGGTCTTCCAGAACCCCACCATCGCCGAGCTGGCGGCCGTGGTCGAGGGCGAGTGGGAGCACGCGGTTGCCCACGGCGAGGCTGCTGAAGGGTCTTCCTCCGAGCAGCTCGGGGCGCCACAGCTCGACAGGATCCTCGGTCAGCTCGCAAGGGCCGAGTCCTGAAACCACGATCGGGGAGAACGAACGTGAACGAGCGACATCCGGCAGCCACCAACGCGCACCGCGACGAGATCCTGGCCCGCGTCATCACACGGCAGCTAGGGATCCTGCGGCTGCAGTTGGAGCTTCTCGAAGAAGCGCGCGGCTCACGAGCCGGCGCCCCGGCGCTGGCGCCGGAGGAGGCGCTCACGGCGCCGATGACCGAATCCCAGCGCGGGCTCTGGGCGGTGACGCGGCTCGGCCCCGACGCCTCGGCGGCCTACAACGAGACGCTCATCCTGCGCCTGTCGGGGCCCCTCGACGTCGCGGCTCTGCGGCGCACCTGGCGCCGGCTGGTGGCGCGGCACGAGGCGCTGCGCACCGCCTTCGACATCGACGGCCGGCAGCAGCGGATCTCTCGCGAGGCGTCGATCGAGGTTCCCCTGATCGACCTCGCCGGCGCCGGCACCGAGCGGCACGCCTTGGCGCTGGCGTCGGCGGCGGCGCGCCGCCCCTTCGACCTCGTCCTCGGCCCCCTGCTGCGCGTCGCCCTCCTGCGCCTGGCCGGCGAGCGCCACCTGCTCCTCCTCGTCATCCATCACCTCGTCTGCGACGGCCGCTCGCTCGGCGTGCTGCTGGCGGAGCTGCCCGAGATTTACCGCAGCGAGCGGCACGGCACGCCGTGCGCGCTGCCCGCGCCCGTCGCCTTCAGCGCTTACGGCCGACTGCTCGCCGACGGCGCAGGGCGGCCGAGCGCGCAGGCGGCGGAGCGATTCTGGCTGCGCAAGCTGGCACGCCCCCCCGCCCCCCTCGAGCTGCCGATCGACCGTGGCCGGCCGCCGATTCAGACCTATCGCGGCGAGCGTGCGCGGGCCGAGCTCGGCGCCGAGCTCGGCGCGCGCCTGCGCGCCGCCAGCACGGCGGCCCAGGCGACGCTCTTCATGACGCTCCTTGCCGCCTTCGAGATCCTCGTCCATCACCTGACGGGTCGGACGGATTTCGTTCTCGGCGTGCACTCGGCTCAACGCGCCTTGGACGCCGGTCCGCATCTCTTCGGCCTTGCCATCCAGACGCTGCCGCTACGGCTGGAGATCGATCCGAGGAAGAGCTTTCGCGAGGTCGTCGACGCCACCAAGAGCGAGCTGCTGCGAGCATTCGAGCACGACGACGTCCACATCGGAAGACTGATCCGAAAGCTCAAGATCGGCCGCGACCCGAGCCGTCCACCGTTGATTTCCGTCATCTTCAATCTGGAGGCGGCGGCGGCCGAGCTCGAGTGGGACGACCTGCGCGTCGCGGTGGTAGCCGAGCCATCGCCGCCGGCACGATACGACGCTTTTTGGAACTTGGTCGTCGCCGGCGACGCGCTGCGCGTGCACTGCACCTACAACGCCGACCTTTTCCACGCGTCGTCGGTGCGGTCCTGGCTCGCCGATTACCGCGCCATCCTCGAGATCGCGGCCAGCGAACCCGCGGCCAGCATCGGGGCGGTGCTGCGTCGCGCTGCGGCCGAGCGGCAAAGGCATGCAAGACACGAGAAGTCGCTACGCAAGGAGCGGTTGCAGACCGCTCGCCGCAAACCCGTTCAACTTTGACGTCCCCTCCGGAGAAAACCATGGGCACCAAGACACTCAAGATTCGAAGCAGGAAGGCCATCGATCTCAGTGCCTCCGCGGTCGTGAGGACGCGACTCTTGAATGACCACCGTCTGCCGCTGGTGGTCGAGCCGGAAGCCCCTGACCTCGAAGCTGTCGCATGGGCGCAGCAAAACAGGCCATGGGTCGAGGATCGACTCTCGTCGCACGGCGGGGTGCTCTTCAGACGCTTCGACCTCGGCTCGATCGCGGAGTTCGAACGCTTCGCCCGTGCCCTGTGCTCCGACCTCTACAGCGAGTACGGCGACCTTCCCCGCGAGCAGGAGGGAAAGCAGGTCTACCAATCGACTCCCTATCCCGCCGATCAGCGGATCCTTTTCCACAACGAGGCCGCCCATACTCCCTGCTGGCCCATGCGGCAGCTTTTCTATTCCGTCGTGGTCGCGCAGAAAGGCGGCGAAACGCCCATCGTCGATTGCCGGGCCATGTACGAGGCGCTGCCATGCGAGATACGGAGCCTTTTCGCGGACAAGGGCCTGCTCTACGTCCGCCACTTCGTGGACGGCTTCGACGTAAGCTGGCAGGACTTCTTCAGCACCGAGAGCCGGGCCGAGGTGGAGAAGATCTGTCGCGAGAACGGGACGGCCTGCGAATGGACCCGCGAGGGATTTCTCAGGACCTCTCAGAGCGGTCCGGGCACCGCCCGGCATCCGCGGACCGGCGACCACGTCTTCTTCAATCAGATCCAGTTGCACCATCCGGCCTGCCTGTCGGCAGGGCTGCGCCGATCTCTCGCAGACCTTTTCGGGGTCGAACGCCTTCCCCGCAACGTCAGCTTCGGCGACGGAACGCCGATCGACGACGCGATCGTCGAGGTCGTCAACGGTCTCTACGACCAGCTCGCGGTCTCCTTCCCTTGGGAGCAAGGCGACGTGTTGATGGTCGACAACATGCTGACGGCGCACTCCAGGAATACGTTCGTCGGTCCGCGCAAGGTGGCCGTCGCCATGGGCGAGATCTGCCGCCGGGAAGATCTCGAAAGCTGACGGAAGTCAAAAACTGACGCAAGGACGGTGAAGCATGGCGCCTGTCGACACGATCGTTGGTTTTCGCCTGTCCCCGGAGCAGGGCCATCTCTGGGACCTGACGAGCACCGGCTCGCTCTATTGCGCGCAGTCGCACTGGCGGGTCGAAGGCGAGCTGGACGAAGCGCAGTTGCGGCAAGCGGTCCGGGACGTCGTCCTGCGGCACGAGATCCTTCGTACCCGCTTCGTCGCGAGGCGGGGATTCAAGACGCCGTTCCAGGTCATCGCCGAACGCGACGAGCCGCGCTGGCGCCGCGTCGAGCTCCCCGCCGACGAGGAGGCTCGCCGACGCGCCCTCGAGTCGATCGCCCACGAGGACGGAGCGGAGCCTTTCGATCTCGAGCACGGACCGCTGCTCCGCCTGACGCTGGCGGCGGCAGCGGAGCGGAGACATGTTTTCCTCACCCTGCCGTCGCTGGCCGCCGACGTGGCGACGCTGAACCACCTGGTGGCGGAAATCGGCCGCTCCTACCTGGCCCGCCTGCAGGGACGGACGCGCCACCAGGAAGCCTTGCAGTTCGCCGACGTCTCCGAAGCCCTCCACGAGCTGCTCGAGGACGACGCGGCGGCGGCCGGCCGCAGATTCTGGAACCAGCGCCAACCGGCCGATTCCGCGGACGTACGCATCCTCTTCGAGCGTCCTCGAGCCGGCGACTTCACGCCCCGGGAACATCCCTTCGACCTCTCAGTCGAGCGCGTCGAGAGCATCCTCTCCCGAGCGCAGGCGCTCGAGGTGAGGCCCGAGTCCTTTCTCCTTGCGTGCTGGAGGATCTTGCTCTGCCGCTTCAGCCGCCGCTGGGACCTTCCCGTAGGCGTGGCTTTCGACGGCCGCTACTGCGAGCAGCTCGCCGACGCGCTCGGCCCGTTCGCGAAATACCTGCCCCTGAGCGAGCCCCTGCGCAAGGCGGACCGCTTCCGGGACACGGTGAGAGCGACCGCGGCGCTGCTCGGGGAGTATCGCGAATGGCAGGAGCTCTGCCGCGGCGGCACGTTCTCCCTCCCCTATCTGTTCGAGGCGTACCCGACGCCGGCCCCCGTCGATCTCGGCGCGGCCTGCCTGGTCCCCATGGAGCTGCGCTCCGACCCCGACCGTTTCAAGCTCAAGCTCTGCTGGACGTTGCGGCGGGGCTCGCCGGCGGTGGCGCTGCGCTACGACTCGGCGCTTTTTTCCGAGGACGACGCCCGCCGCATCGAAGCCGGTTTCCAGGCGGTGATCGAGAGCGCTTGCGCCCACGTGGATTCCCGCCTCGACGACCTCCGGATCGATAGTTGCGAGCCGCCGCCACCGCCGCCTGGCCGGCCCATCGGGACGAACGTCGTACGCCTCTTCGAAGACGCGGCCGCGCGCTTTCCCGGTCGGCCGGCGGTCGTCTGCGGCGCGCGCCGGTGGTCCTACGCGGAGCTCGACGCGCGGGCCGACGGGGTGGCACGGGCTCTCCGGCGGCGCGGGCTTCGGGCCCAGGAAATCGTGGCCCTGTGCGCCGAGCGCTCGGTCCACCTCATCGCCGGTCTGCTGGGCATCTTGAAGGCCGGCGGCGCCTATCTCCCCCTCGATCCCGAGACCCCGCCGCAGCGGCTGCGCGAGCTGCTGCGGGACGCCGGCGTGTCGCGGGTCGTCACCGACGAGACCCTGAGCGATCTCTTTGCCGACCTGGGAACGGAGAACCTCCACCTTACCGTTCCCGAGGTGGGCTCGGGCAAATCCGAGCCTGCCGTCGAAGCGGCGCCCGACTCGCTCTCGTTGGCCTACGTCATCTACACCTCCGGCTCGACGGGACGCCCCAAAGCGGTGGCGATCACCCATCAGGGGCTCGCTCAGTACGCGCAGACGATCCGCGAGCTGTTGGACCTCGGAGCCGACGGCGCGGCGCCGGCGATGAGCTTCGCGGCGGTCTCGACCATCGCCGCCGACCTCGGCAACACGTCCGTCTTCGTCTCCCTCGTCAGCGGCGGCACCCTCCACCTCGTCGAGCGCGAGGTGCTCGCCGGCGCCGAAGCCTTCGCGAGCTACGTCGCCGAGCACCGGATCGACGTCTTGAAGATCGTCCCGTCCCATTTCGCCGCGCTCGCCGCCGCCGGCAACGCCGGCGAGGTCTTGCCCCGAAAGTTCCTGATCCTGGGCGGCGAGGTCTTCTCGCCGGCGCTTCGGGAGCGACTCGCGCAAGCCGCCGCCACGCCCGAGGTGATCAACCATTACGGCCCCACCGAGGCCACGGTAGGGGCGACCACCTTCCGCCTCCGCGGCGCCGATCCTGAGCTCTTCACGTTGGCCCACTCGGTGCCCATCGGGCGCCCGATCGCGCAAGCTCAGGCGCTGGCGCTCGACGAGCGCTTCGGCCCGGTGCCGGTGGGCGTGCCGGGCGAGCTCCTGATCGGCGGTCCGGGTCTGGCGCGGGGCTATCTCGGCCGCCCCGGCGAGACCGCGGAACGCTTCGTGCCCCACCCGTACTCGGCCGCGCCCGGAGCGCGCCTCTATCGCACCGGCGACCACGTCCGCTACCTGCCCGGCCACCAGCTCGAGATCCTCGGCCGGATCGATCAGCAGGTGAAGATACGCGGCTTCCGGGTCGAGCCAGGAGAGGTCGCGGCGCGCCTGAACGCTCACCCCGGAGTGCGGCAGGCCGTGGTCGTGGCACACGACGCTCCCCCTGCTGCGATTCGCCTGGTGGCGTATTGGGTGCCCGCGCAAGACGAGCCGACGGTGGACGCCCTGCGCCGTTTCCTGCGCGCGACCTTGCCCGAGTTCATGGTGCCGGCGAGCTTCGTGGCCCTCGACGCCCTGCCGCTGACGCCCAACGGCAAGGTCGATCGGCGGCGGCTGCCCGCACCCGACGTCGCCCGGCGCCACGGTGAAAGACCTTTCGTGGCGCCGAGGAACTCGACCGAAGCCATGCTCGCCGACCTGTGGGCCGAGGTGCTGGGGGTCGAGAGGATCGGCGTGCACGACAACTTCTTCGAGCTCGGCGGCGACTCGGTCTACGGCATTCAGATCGCCGCCCGCGCCAATCAGACGGGAAGGCTGGAGCTCTCGCCGATGGCGATCTTCCGCCATCCCACGATCGCCGAGCTGGCGGCGATCGCCGCCACGGCCCGGGTCCCGCAGTCCGTAGACCAGGCCTTCGGCCCGGCGGCGGAGGAAGTGCTGCGCCGGATCTCCGGCCAGGTCGGCCGCGCCGAGGATTGACGGAGACAGACGATGCACCGAGAAGACATCCAAGACGTCTATCCCCCGTCGCCGCTCCAGCACGGCATCCTCTTCCACGGGCTCCTCCATCCGCGGCCGGGGCTGTATACCTCGCAGTTCACCTGCTCGCTGGAAGGCCCTTTCGATCGTCTCGCCTTCCTCCGGGCGGCGCAGGCGCTCGTCGATCGGCACGCCATCTTCAGGACCGCCTTCGCCTGGGAGGGTCTCGACGAGGCGGTCCAGGTCGTCTTGCGCGACGTCAAGCTGCCGGTCCGGGAGCTCGACTGGAGCGATCGCTCCGCGGCCGATCAGCAACACGATTGGACCCGGCTGCTGGAAGCGGACCGCGAGCAGGGCTTCCGCTTCGACCGGGCGCCGCTGACGCGTCTCGTTCTGTGCAAGCTGGCTTTCGACCGCTGCGACCTGCTGTGGAGCTTCCACCACCTGATCATGGACGGCTGGGCGGAGGCGATCGTCGTCCGCGAGCTGCTCCGGCTCTATCAGGCGTTGACCGGCGGCGAAGAGGCGCGGCTCCCGCCCGCGCCGAGCTTCCGCGGCTACATCGAATGGCTGCGCGGCTGGACGCGCCACGGAGCCGGGAGCGGCGCCGAGGCGTTCTGGCGGGACACGTTGCGCGGCTTTCGCGCTCCCACTCCTCTGCCGGCCGACCGCGAGCCCGACCGCGGCTCGCACGCGGCGGGCGACGGCGTCGACGCGCGGCGGATCCAGCTCTCGCGACGACGGACGAGCGCGTTGCGCGAGCTGGCGCGCCGGCACCGGCTCACCCTCAACACCCTCGTCCAAGGAGCCTGGGCGCTGGTTCTCGCTCAGACGAGCGGCCGCGACGACGTGGTCTTCGGGGCCGCCGTCTCCGGGCGGCCCCCCGGATTGCCGGGCGTCGAATGGACGGTCGGCCCTTTCGTCAACGCCGTGCCGGTGCGGGCGCGCGTCGAGCCGCGGCGAGCGCTTCTCGACTGGCTGCGCCAGCTCCAGGACGCTCAGCTCGCGATCCGGCAGTATGAGTTCTGCCCGCTGATCGACGTCCAGGGTTGGAGCGAGCTGCCTCGAGAGCGCCCCCTCTTCTCGACGTTCCTCGCCTTCCAGAACGGCCCGGCGCTGGCGGCGCCGGACGCCGAGGCCGGCGCTCTGAGGGTCGCCCACGCCCGTTTCCGCGGCGGCTCGACCAACTATCCCCTCACGCTCGAGGCGGAGCCGGAGGAGGAGCTGATCCTGATCCTGAACTTCGACCGCTCCCGGTTCAGCGCCGGCCGGGTGGGGCAGCTCCTCGGCGATCTCTCGACCGTCCTCGACGCCTTCGCCGAGCGGCCCCGTCAAGACCTTGCCGCCGTGCTCGAGGACCTCGAGCACGGCCGCCGCCAGCGCGAACAGGAGGCGGCGACGAAGCTGCGGCAGGCCAACGTCCAGCGGTTGCGAGGTCTCAGGACCGGAAGACAAGACGTGCATGCTCTTCAGAAAGGAGCGAGTCGATGACAGCGCTAGCCCCTGAGGTATTTCGGCTCTCGCCGCAACAGCGGTATCTCTGGTCCCTGGGCCGGGTGGACGGCGGCCAGGCTTATCGGGTCGTCGGTGCGATCGAAATCGGCGGCGACCTCGACCGGCAGGCTCTCGCCGCCGCGCTCGCGGCCACGGTGGAGCGCCACGAGATCCTCCGCACCTGCTATCAGTGCGTTTCCGGCCTCAAGGTCCCGGGTCAGGTGATCCGGGACCGCTGTGCGCCGGCCTGTGCCGAGCGGGACCTCACGGACCGCGCCGAGGCGCAGCAGGAGGCGGAGCTCGAGGCCATCTTCGAAGAGCTCCGGCAACGGCCCTTCGACCTCGAGCAAGGCCCCCCTCTCCACCTCTGCCTGGCACGGCTCGCGCCGCAGCGATGGGTGCTGACGCTCGCCCTGCCGGGACTGTCGGCGGACGGTGCCGCATTGGACCTGCTGGCTCGGGAGCTCAACCGGTGCTACGCCGCGCACCTGGCGAGCGAGGATGTCGCCGACGAGCCCATACAGTACGCCGACCTCGCCGAATGGCAAAACGGACTCCTGGAGGTCGAAGACACCGAGGAGGGCAGGTCGTATTGGCGCCAGTGGGACCTCTCGAGCCTCTCCGCCCTCGCGCTGCCGATGGCGGCGCGGCACGACGGAGGCCACGAATTCGCGCCCTGCTCGCTCGCCTTCCGCATCGAGCCGGCGGCCGTCCGCGCGCTCGAGGACTGGGCCGCGCCGCGCTCAGCATCGCTCGCGACGTGCTTGCTGGCCGCCTGGCAGGCGCTGCTCGGACGGCTGATGGAGCGCTCCGAGGTCGTGGTCGGTGCCGCCTGCGACGGCCGCAAGTACCTGGAGCTCAAGGAGGCCCTGGGGCTCTTCGCCAAGGACCTGCCGGTGCGGGCGCGGCTGCGCCCCGGGCTGCGCTTCGACGAGCTGGTGGACCAGGTCACGGCCAGCCGCTGCGAGACCGCGCCATGGGAGGAGTACTTCTCGTGGGACCTGGTCGCCAGCTCGGGGGTGACCTTCTTCCCCTTCGGCTACGAATTCGTCGAGCCCGCGCCGGAGACTCCCCCGGGCGACGGCCGCGCGTTCTCCATCCGCCGGCGTTACAGTTGCCTGCGCCGCTTCGGCGTCCGACTCGAATGCGCGCGCCAGGGCGGCGATCTGAGCACCCTGCTGCGCTACGACCCGGCCCTTTACCGCCGCGAGGACATCGCCGCTCTCGGGCGCTGGCTCGCCTGTCTGGTCGAGCAGGCCGTCCGCGATCCCCGAGCCCGTCTGCGCGCCCTGAGGTACCCTGACGGCGAGCTCGACCGGCGTCCTCTCGACGAGCTCAACGCCACCGACGCCGAGATCTCCTTCCGCGGCGGCCTCCACCAGCTCGTGGAGCGTCAGGCGGCGGCGACGCCGACGCAAACCGCCGTCCAGATCGGCGGCCGGAGCCTGGCCTACGGCGAGCTCGACCGCCGGGCCAATCAGCTCGCCCGACACCTGCGCCGGCGCGGCGTGGGCCCCGAGAGCCGGGTGGCGATCTCCATGGACCGTTCGCTCGCCAGGACGGTGGCGGTGCTCGGCGTGCTCAAGGCCGGGGGGGCGTACGTCCCGCTCGACCCCGCGAATCCCCCGCGCCGCCTCCGGCACATGTTGGAAGACTGCGGGGCGCGCGTGATCCTGGTCGACGCCGAGGGCGAGCAACGGCTCGACGCCACCGGCTACGACGTCGTAGCGCTCGACCGCGACGCCGAGGCCATCGCCCGCGAGGACGACACGGCTCTGGGCCTCGAGGTCGCCGCCGCCGGCGCCGCCTACCTCATCTATACCTCGGGATCGACGGGACGCCCCAAGGGGGTGGTGGTGTCGCACCGGGCGGTGTGCAACCGCTTGCTGTGGAGCCAGTCGGCCTACCCGCTCGCCGAGAGCGACGCCGTCCTGCAACTGGCGCCCTTCGGCTTCGACTTCTCGGTGTGGGAGATCTTCGCGCCGCTCGCGGCCGGAGCGCGGCTGATCCTGGTGCCCCCGGATCGACACCAGGACATGGCCTACCTGGCGCGCCTGATCACCGAGCAGGAGGTGAGCGTCGTCCACTTCGTGCCGACGATGCTGCGACTCTTCCTCGAGGAGCCGGGAATCGCGCTGTGCCGCCACCTGCGCCTCGTCCTGAGCGGCGGCGAGGCCCTCGACGGTGAAACGGCACGGCGCGTCCGGAGCTGTGGCCTGGACGCCGCGCTCATCAATCAATACGGCCCTACCGAGGCGGCCATCGACGCCACCTGGTGGCCTCTCGCCAACGACCCCGAGCGCCGGCCCATCCCCATCGGCACTCCGATCGCCAACCTCAGGGTCTACGTGCTCGACGCCCATCTCCATCCGCTGCCGCAAGAGCTTCCCGGGGAGCTGTGCCTCGGCGGCACCGGTCTGGCGCGCGGCTATCAGCAAGACCCCCGGCACACCGCCGAGCGCTTCATCCCGGACCCGTTCAGCGGCCGGCGCGGCGAGCGGCTGTACCGAACCGGCGACCGCGCGCGTCTCGCGCGCGACGGGGCGCTCGATTATCTCGGCCGCCTCGACCATCAGGTACGGATCCACGGGATCCGGATCGAGCTCGGGGAGATCGAAGCCGGCCTGGCGCGGCACGAAGCAGTTCGCGAGGCGGTTTGCACGGTCCGCGAGGACACTCCGGGGGATCCGCGCCTGGTCGCCTACCTGGTGGCCGCGCCCGGCCCGCCGCCGGAGGACGAGGCGTTGCGCGCCTTCCTCCGCGACCGGCTGCCCGAATACGAGATCCCCAACGCCTTCGTCTTCCTGCCGGAGCTGCCCCTGACGCCGAATCTCAAGGTCGATCGCCAGGCGCTGCCGGCGCCCGAGATCGGGCCGGCCACCGCCTACGCGGCCCCCCGCAATCCGCAGGAAGAGGTGGTGGCACGAGTCTGGGCCTCGGTGCTCGGCCTCGAGCGCGTCGGCGCCGACGACAACTTCTTCCAGCTCGGCGGGCATTCCCTGCTCGCCATGCGGGTGGTGTCGCGGTTGCGTGAGGAGTGCCGGGCCGAGGTCTCGCTGCCGCAGATCTTCGAGACCCCCACGGTGGCCGGGCTCGCCGCGAGCCTGGGGGCGGATTCTGCGCGGCACGCGGCTCCCGCCCTGGTGCCGGTGCCGCGCGACCAGCCCCTGCCGCTGTCCTTCGCCCAGCAGCGCCTGTGGTTCCTGCAGCAGCTCGATCCCCACAACCCCACCTACCACATCCCGATCGCCCTGCGCCTGCAAGGCCGTCTCGATCAGGGGGCGCTGGAGCGCACCCTGAGCGAGATCGTGCGGCGCCACGAGGTGCTGCGCACCACCTTCGACACCGTGGCGGGCGAGCCGGTTCAGATCGTCCATCCGGCGGCGCCGGTGAGCCTGCCGCTCTCCGACCTCGAAAACGCGGCCGCGGCCGAGGAGAAGCTGCGGGACCTCCTGCGGGACGAAGCCCTCGCGCCTTTCGACCTTCGGCGCGGACCATTGTTCCGCCTGCGGATCGTGCGTCTCGGCGCCGAAGACCACGTGCTGGCGACCACTCTGCACCACATCCTCTCCGACGCCTGGTCGCGGGAGGTGCTCGCCCGCGAAATCGAGTCGCTCTACGCGGCCTTCTCCCGCGGCGAGCCGTCTGCGTTGCCGGAGCTTCCCCTGCAATACGCCGACTACGCCCACTGGCAGCGCACCTGGCTCCAGGGCGACGTGCTCGCCGAGCACCTCGACTACTGGCGCCGGCAGCTCGCCGACGCCCCGGCGGCCCTCGACCTGCCCACCGACCGGCCACGGCAGGCCGTGCTCGGCTATCGCGGCGCGACCTGGACGCAGCCCTTGCCCGACGCTCTCGCCGCGGCGCTGCGCTCCCTCGGCCGGGAGCACGGCGTGACGTTCTTCATGACCCTGGTGGCCGCCTTGCAGGCGCTTCTGCACCGCCACGCCGGTCAGGACGACGTCCTCGTGGGGACCCCGATCGCCAACCGCGACCGGAGCGAGACCGCGGGCCTGATCGGCTTCTTCGTCAATACCCTGGTGCTGCGCAGCAGCCTGGCGGGCAATCCGAGCTTCGCCGACCTCCTGGCGCGGGTGCGCGAGGCCGTGCTCGGTGCCTTCGCCCACCAGGAGCTGCCCTTCGAGCGCCTGGTCGAGGAGCTGCAGCCACGGCGCGACATGAGCCGCACGCCCTTCTTCCAGGTGATGTTCGCGCTGCAGAACGCGGTCCGGGAGCCACCGGAGATCGAGGGGCTGACCCTCGAGCCGCTCAAGGTCGAGACCCGCACGGCGAAATTCGACCTGACGCTCTCGGTGATCGAGAAGGCGGACGAGGTTCTGGTTTCGTGGGAGTACATGGCCGGCCTCTTCGACCCCACCACGATCCGGCGCCTGACGGACCACCTCCAACGCCTGCTGGAGAGCCTCGCCGCCGACCCGCGGCGGCGCCTCGGCGAGCATACGGTGATCGGCCCCGCCGAGCGCCATCAGGCCCTGGTGGAGTGGCGCGGCAGCGCGGGCAGCGAGCCGCCCGGAACGAGCGTCCACGGGATCTTCGAGGCGCAGGCCGCACGCGTCCCCGACGCCGTCGCCCTGGCGATCGAGGACCGGTATCTGAGCTACCGCGAGCTCGACCTTCGGGCCGCTCGCCTGGCGCGGGAGCTGCGAGCCCGCGGCTTGCGGCCGGAGGCCGGCGTCGGCCTCTGCGCCGAACGCTCGCCGGAGCTCGTGGTCGGGGTCCTGGCGATCCTCAAGGCCGGCGCCGCCTACGTCCCCCTGGAGGCAGCCCATCCCCAGGAACGGCTGCAGCTCGTGCTCGAAGACGCCGGCGTTCACTGGGTCTTGGCGCAGCCGCACCTGGGGCAACGCTTGCCGATCTCGCAAGGGCGTATCCTCGAGCTCGACGCCACGGCCCCGGCGAGCGGCGAAGCCGGGCCAGGAACGCCGGTGTCGGCCGGCCGCCTGGCCTACGTGCTCTCCACCTCCGGCTCGACCGGCCGCCCCAAAGCCGTGGCGGTCACCCACGGCAACGTCGTGCGGCTGGTTCGCCAGACCGGCTTCGCGCGGCTCGGCGAGGACCAGCGCTTCCTGCAGCACGCGCCGATGACCTTCGACGCCTCGACGTTCGAAGTCTGGGGCGCTCTGCTCAACGGCGGACAACTACGCCTGATGCCCCCCGGCACGCCGACGTTGGCCGAGCTCGCCGGAGCTCTGCGCCGATATCGCACGACCACTCTGTGGCTGACCTCGGCGCTGGTCAATCAGATGGTCGAGGCCGAGCCTGACTCCCTGTGCTGCCTGCACCAGATCGCCGCCGGCGGCGACGTCTTGTCGCCGACTCACGTGCGCAAGGCGCTTGACCATCTCGCGGGCGGACAGGTCATCAACGGCTATGGTCCTACCGAGAACACCACGTTCACCACCTGCGCCGCCCTCACGGCCGCCGCGCAGGTGGGCAGCTCGGTCTCGATCGGCCGGCCGATCGCCCATTCCACGGTCTATCTGCTCGACGCGGCGATGCGGCCGGTGCCCATGGGCGTGCCGGGCTATCTCTGCACCGGCGGCCACGGCGTGGCCCGAGGCTATCTGGGCCAACCGGCGCGGACCGCGGAGCGGTTCGTCCCCGATCCTCGGGGCGGCGTCGGGGGCGGGCGCCTCTACCATACCGGCGATCTCGCCCGCTATCTGGCCGACGGCCAGATCGAGTTCCTGGGTCGTCGCGATCACCAGGTCAAGGTGCGTGGCTTCCGCATCGAGAGCGGGGAGATCGAGGTGGCGCTGAGCCGCCACCCGGCGGTCTCCCAGGCGGTGGTGCTCCCCCACGGCGAGGGGGCGGGCGACAAAGTCCTGGTCGGTTACCTGGTGCCTGCCGGCGCGGCGCCCGCCCAGGACGAGCTGCGGGCCTTCCTCGCGCAGCGGCTCCCGGAATACATGATTCCCACCGCTTTCGTATGGCTCGGCGCCTTGCCGCTGACCGGCAACGGCAAGGTCGACCGCGGCGCGCTGGCGGCCATGCCCTGGCAGCCCGAGGAACGCCGGAGGCCCTACGAGCCACCGCGCACGCCGGTCGAAGAGCGGGTGGCCGCCATCTGGGGCGAGGTGCTGCGGCGCGACGAGATCGGCATCCACGACGACTTCTTCGAGCTCGGCGGCCATTCCCTCAACGCCACCCGGGTGATCGCCCGGATCCGCGACGAGCTCGGCGCCGAGATCGCGCTGCGCCACGTCTTCGAACGGCCCACCGTGGCCGAGATCGCGCTCGCGATCACCGAACGGCAGGCCGGCAAGGACGCCGAGCTGGCGGAGATGCTGGCGGAGATCCAGGGACTCTCCGCCGAGGCGCTGGAGGAGGTTCTTCAGCAGGAGCTGCAAAGGCGGCCCGTGGCCTGGCGGCGGCGCCGTAACCAAGATCCGGAGGATTCGACATGAACGCCATCCCCGTCACCGTCACCGAGCTCACTCCGAAGCAACGGGCGCTGCTCGAGCTGCGCCTGCAGAATAAGCGGCAGGACCGCAGCCGATCGCGGATTCCCCGCCGCCGGCACGACGCGGCGCACCTCCCGCTCTCCTTCGCCCAGGAGCGCTTGTGGTTCATCCAGCAGATGATGCCCGAGAGCGCGGCCTACAACGTCGAGAGCCCGGTGCGCATCCGCGGCCGTCTCGACGCCCGGGCCCTGGAACGCGCCCTCGACGAGGTCGAGAGACGCCACGAGGCGCTGCGCACCACCTTCACCATGAACGCCCAGCAGCCGGTCCAGGTCGTCGCCGCGTGGAAACGCCGGCCGCTGCCGCGGGTCGACCTCTCGGGATTGCCCGACGAGCAGCGCGAAGGGGCCGCCGAGGAATGGGCCCGACAGGAATCGTTTCGGCCTTTCGACCTGGTGCGCGGCCCGGTGTTGCGCCGCCTCCTGTTACGGTTGGGCGAGCAGGACCACGTCTTGCTCCTGACCCTGCACCACGTGGTCGCCGACGGCTGGTCCATGGGTCTGCTCGTCCACGAGGTGGTCACCCTCTACCTGGCCTTCGTCCGTGACCGGCCGCCGGCCTTGCCCGAGCTCGAGATCCAATACGCCGATTTCGCTCTCTGGCAGCGTGGGTGGCTGCGCGGCGAGGTGCTGGCCACTCAGCTCAAATACTGGAAAGAGCAACTGGCCGCGGCTCCCGTCCTCACCCAACTGCCCGCCGACCGGCCACGGCCCTCGACGCAGAGCTTCGAGGGCGCCCACCTGCCCTTCCGCCTCGCTGAGGCTTTGACCGCCCGGCTCGAGGATCTCGGCCGGCGGCACGGCGCGACGCTCTTCATGACCCTGCTCGCCGCCTTCAAGGTCCTCATCGCGCGCTACGCCGACCACGGCGACGTGGTCGTCGGCACGCCCGTCGCCAACCGCACCCGCGCCGAAACCGAGCCGCTGATCGGCTGCTTCGTCAACATCCTGGCCTTGCGCAGCGGCGCCGCCGGCCACCTCGCCTTCGGCGAATTCCTGCGGCGGGTGCGCGACGTGACCCTCGACGCCCAGGCCCACCAGGACCTGCCCTTCGAGAAGCTCGTCGACGAGCTCCAGCCCGAGCGCAACCTGAGCTATACGCCCTTCTTCCAGGTGGTTTTCTCCTTGGGCAACGCGCCGGTCCGGCCGCTGGAGCTGCCCGAGCTGACTCTCCGCCCATTCCGGCTCGACAACCCGACGTCGAAGTTCGACTGGGTGTTGATGATGCAGGAGACCGCGGAAGGTCTCGGCGGCTCCTTCGGCTACCGCAACGACCTCTTCGACCGCTCCTCGATCGCGCGCGCCGTCAGCCACTACCGGACGCTCTTGCGCAGCATCGTCGCCGATCCCGACGCGAGCCTGCGCGAGCTGCCGCTGATCTCCGCGGCCGAGCGGCATCAGTTGGTCGTCGGCTGGAACGACACCGACGCCCCGTACTGCGCCGAGCTGTCGATCCAGCAGACCTTCGAGGCCGCGGTCGCGCGCCGTCCTGAAGCCGAGGCCGTGGTCTTCGGCGGCGAACGGCTGACCTACGGCGAGCTCAACGCCCGCGCCAACCAACTGGCGTGGCATCTGCGCGCTCTCGGCGTGCGGCCCGGGGTCTCGGTGGCGGTCGTGCTCGAGCGCGCGCTCGAGATGGTGCCGGCGCTGCTCGGCATCCTCAAGGCCGGCGGCGCCTACGTCCCTCTCGAGCCCGCCTTTCCCAAGGATCGCCTGCACTGGATCCTGGCCTCGCTCGGCACGCGGTGGATCCTCACCCAGACCGCTCAGCTCGCCGCCCTGGCGGCGCTCGACGAGCTCCCGCTCGTCGAGCACGTCCTCTGCGTCGATGGCAACGCGACGGCCGGGATCGACGCGGCGTCTCTGCGCGGCGCTCTGCCGGCGCTCGAGAAAATCCATACCGCCGCCGACCTCGGCCTGCTCGGCGTCGACGACCCGCCGTCGTGGACGGCACCGGCCGACCTCGCCTACACGATCTACACCTCGGGCTCCACGGGCACGCCCAAGGGCGTCCAGGTCCGGCACCGTCCGGTGATCAACCTGATCGAGTGGGTCAACGCCACCCTGGGCGTGGGGCCGCAGGATCGCCTGCTCTTCATCACCTCGCTGTGCTTCGATCTCTCGGTCTACGACGTCTTCGGCATCCTGGCCGCCGGCGGCACGATCCGGGTGGCCTCGCGCGCCGAGGTGGAGGATCCGCAGCACCTGCTGCGGATCCTCTGCGACGAGCCGATCACGATCTGGGACTCCGCGCCGGCGGCGCTCCAGCAGCTCGCGCCGTTGTTCCCCGAAGCCGTCCAGGCCCAAAGCCCGCTGCGACGTGTCTTCCTGAGCGGCGATTGGATCCCGGTGTCGCTGCCGGACCGGGTGCGCCGCGTCTTTCCCCGCGCCCGCGTGATCAGCCTCGGCGGCGCCACCGAAGCCACGGTGTGGTCCAACTCCTACCCGATCGGCGAGGTCGATCCTCGGTGGCCGAGCATCCCCTACGGCCGGCCGATGCAGAACGCCCGCTACTACGCCCTCGACGCGCGGCTCGATCCGTGCCCGATCGGTATCCCGGGCGATCTCTACATCGGCGGCGCCTGTCTCAGCGCGGGCTACGCCGGCGAGCCGCGGCTGACCGCCGACAAGTACCTGCCCGATCCCTTCAGCGGCCGGTCGGACGCTCGTCTCTACCGGCCCGGCGACCGGGTCCGTTTCCAGGCCGACGGCAACCTCGAGTTCCTCGGCCGCGTCGATCACCAGGTCAAGATCCGCGGCTTCCGCATCGAGCTCGGCGAGATCGAAGCGGCGTTGCGCCGCAGCCCCGCGGTGCAGGAGGCGGTGGTCCTGGCCCGCCGGGACGGTCCGGGCGAGAACCGCCTGGTCGCCTACGTGATCCCGCGCGGCGACGCGCCGGCGGTGGCCGAGCTCCGGGGCTTCCTCCAGGACAAGCTGCCCGAGTACATGCAACCCGCCTCCTTCGTCTTTCTCGACCAGTTCCCGGTGACGGCGAACGGCAAGCTGCGGCGCGACGCGCTGCCCGCGCCGGAAGCGGTGACGGCCGGCGACTGCCGGCCTCACATCGCACCCGCCACTCCCCGGGAGGAGCGGCTCGCCGCCATCTGGAGCGAGGTGCTGGGCCTCGAGAGCGTGAGCGTCGACGCCAGCTTCTTCGAGCTCGGCGGCGACTCGATCCTGGCCATCCAGGTCATCGCCAAGGCCAACCAGGCCGGCCTCGGCCTGAGCGTCCGCGACGTGTTCCGATATCAGACCGTGGCCGAGCTGGCGGCCCTCGAAGGCGGGGCCTTCGCCACCGCCCCGGAGCCGGCCGCAGGGCCGGTGCCGTTGAGCCCGATCCAACAGTGGTTCTTCGAACAGGACGTCCGCGACGCCCACCATTGGAACCTTTCCCTCCTTTTCGAGGTCCGCGAGCCCCTGGATCCGGCGCTCCTGAGTCGGGTGATGGACCGCCTCGTGGACCACCACGACGCGCTACGCCTGCGCTTCGATCGAACCGCGGAGGGCTGGCGCCAGGGATACGGGCGCGCCGCCGGAGCCGCGCCGGTGCACCGTGTCGACGTTTCAGCCCTGCCGGAGCCGTCGTTGCGGCGGGCGGTCACCGCCTGCGCCGCGCGGGTCCAGGCCAGTCTCGACCTGAGCCGGGGCCCGCTGGTGCGCGCCGTCCTCCTCGACGGCGGCCCGCAGCCGAGCCGCCTGCTCCTCGTGGTCCATCACCTCCTGGTCGACGGGGTGTCCTGGCGCGTCCTTCTCGACGACCTGGTGACCGCCTATCGCCAGCTCGAGCGCGGCGTCGAGATCCGGCTCCCCGCCAAGACCACCTCTTACGGCGCCTGGTCGCGCCGACTCGTCGAGCACGCGAGATCGGACGCCGTCGGGTCGCAGCTCGACGCCTGGCTTGACCTGCTGCCGCCCACCGTGCCGGCGCTGCCGCTGGACCGCGAAAGCGGCGCCAACACCATGGCGGCGACGCGCACCGTCTCTCGGGTGCTCAGCGCCGAGGAAACGCGCGCCCTGGTGGAAGAGCTGCCGGCGGTTTTCCGCTCCGAGATCAACGACGTGCTCCTGGCGGCGCTGGTGAGAGCGTTCTGGCGCTGGACCGGCGAGCCGTCGCTGCTCATCGATCTCGAAGGACACGGCCGCGAGCCGATCGCCGACGACGTGGACGTGTCGCGCACGGTCGGCTGGATGACCTCGATCTACCCGGTGTGGTTGGAGCTCGTCTCGGAGTCGGATCCGGTGGCGACGCTCAAGGCCGTCAAGCAGCGGCTGCGCAGCGTTCCCGACCGCGGCCTGACGTATGGCCTGTTGCGCTATCTGAGCCCGCTGCCGCAGCCTGCCGAGGCCCTGCGCCGGAGCCAGCCGCAGGTGATCTTCAACTACCTGGGGCGCCTCGATCGCAGCGGGCCGGTGGACTCACCCCTGCACCTGGCCCCGGAATCGAAAGGCCCGGAGCGCAGCCCGGCGAGCCGGCGCCAGCATCTCCTCGAGGTCTCGGGCCGCGTCGCCGGTGGCCGCCTCGACGTCTCGTGGAGCTACAGCCGGGAGCTCTACGACGCCGCGACCGTCAACCGCCTGGCGGAGGGTTTCATGGCGGAGCTGCGCTCGTTGCTCGAGATCGCACGCACGGGGGAGGCCGCCGCTTTCACCGCCTCGGACTTTCCTCTGGCCGACCTCGACGCAGGCCGCCTGGAGCAGCTCGAGTCGGCGCTCGCGGCCGTCGACGGCTCCGCGTGAGGACAAGATCGATGAAGAATGTTGAAGACGTCTACGCCCTTTCACCCCTCCAGGAAAGCCTGCTCTGCCACGCGCTTTCGGCGCCGCGGTCCGGCGTCGGCTTCGAGCAGTCGGCCTATACGATCCGTGGCGAGCTCGATCATGAGGCTTTCGAACAGACCTGGCGACAGATCGTGCGCCGCCATCCGATCCTGCGGACCGCGTTCCTTTCCGAAAGGCTCGATCAGCCCGTGCAGGTGGTGCGCCGAAACGTCGAACTCGAGGTCGGGCACGACGACTGGCGGCATCTGCCGCCGGCCGAGCAGCGGCAACGCCTCGACCGCTACATCGAGGCCGACAAGCAACGCGGCTTCGACCCGGCGCGGGCGCCGTTGACGCGGCTCGCGCTGTTCGCGCTCGCCAACACGACCCACGCCCTGGTGTGGAGCTTTCACCACCTGTTGCTCGACGGCTGGAGCCGGGCCCTCGTGCTCGAAGACGTTCTCGCCGCCTACTCGGCCCTGAGCCGGGGCGCGGCGCCGCAGCTCGCCCACCGGCCTCCCTATCGCCAGTACGTCGCCTGGCTGCGGAGCCAGGACATGACGCGGGCCGAGCGATTCTGGCGCCGCGGTTTGGCCGGCTTCGCAGCGCCGACCCCGTTGGCGGTCGACCGGCTCGCTCTCGTCCCGCCTGGCCGCGGCAGCGGCTCGCGGGAGCTCTACCTGCCGGCGGACGCGAGCGGCCGGTTGCGGGCCTTCGCGCGCCAGCACCGATTGACGCTCAATACCCTGGTGCAAGGGGCCTGGGCAATCCTGCTGAGCCGCCACGCCGGCCGTGACGACGTGGTCTTCGGCACGACCGTCTCCGGCCGACCGGTCGAGCTCCCACGGGTCGAGGCGATCGTCGGCATGTTCGCCAACAACCTGCCGGTCCGCACGCGGGTAGCGCCGGACGGTGCCGTGCTTACCTGGCTCAGGAGCTTCCAGGACGAGCTGGCGCAGGTGCGCCACTACGAGCACTGCTCGCCGCAGCAGGTGCAGGCGTGGGGCGGCGTGCCCTGGAGCGTGCGCCTGTACGACACCCTGGTTGTGTTCCAGAACTACCCCGCCGAGCGCTCGCCCGGCACGGGTCCGGCGGCAGGTCTGAAGATCGAGCCCTACCACGGCCGCCTGGAAACCAATCTCCCCCTTACCCTGGTCGCCATCGCCCAGGACCGCCTCAAGCTGCGCCTCCTCTACCAGCGGCGACGCTTCGACGACGCCACCGCCGAGGGGCTGCTCGATCAGCTTCGCGACCTCCTCGACGCCGTGACGACGCGGCCCGATCTGCCGGCCCCCGAGCTGGCGCGTGCCGGCGCGGCGGCGGCCGTCGAGGCGGGGGATGGCCGGCCGCCGGGCATCGTGCGGATTCTCGGCGACCTGTCGCGGAGCGCCCCCGACGCCGTGGCGGTCGCGTGCGGTGACGCCGCCTTGAGCCGCGCCGCGCTGGCGGACCGCGTCCGGCGTCTCGCCGGAGACCTCGAGGCCCGTGGGCTCAGGCCCGGCGACGTTGCCGCCCTCTGCCCGGAGCCTGGCGTCGACCAGGTGGTCGCCCTCCTGGCGGTCCTGGAGACCGGTGACGCCGCGGCGCAGGCCGCGCCGCTAGCCGACGTCTGCGCGGCGCTGGCCCGGCGCCTCGACCTGGGCACGCATCAGGTTTGGCTCGCCGCCGCGCCGCTCTGGGAAACCGGCGGGGTCGACGTCCTGGCGGCACTGCTCGCCGGGACCCGCGTCGAGCTGCCGGAGCCCCGAGAGGGCCTGGCACCGGTTCTGCGCCGCTCCCGCTCCACGATCGTCCTGTCCACCCCAGGTCAGTGGAAGGACCTCCTCGCCGCCGGCTGCGAATGCCAGCGGCACCGCATCGCC
The DNA here is from genome assembly GCA_036397835.1 of Thermoanaerobaculia bacterium. GTDB lineage: Bacteria > Acidobacteriota > Thermoanaerobaculia > Multivoradales > J023 > DASWIG01. The sequence continues at coordinate 21,296 of DASWIG010000300.1, read as the reverse complement.
GTGACCTGCGGCGAGGTGCCGGCGCGCGGCCTGGCAGACCTGCTGCTCACCAGGTTTTCAAGCCTGTGGGCCGCTTTCGGCACGCCGCAGCTCGGCGCCTGCGCCGCGCTCTGGCGGATCCCGCCCGGAGACGGTCCGATCGCCGTCCGAGACCCGGTCGGAGGGACCCGCATCGAGGTGCTCGACCGGCATCGGCGGCCGGCGCCCGCGGGGGTGCCCGGCGAGGTCCGCGTCAACGGCGCTGCCACCGGCATCGGGGCCCGGCGCCTACCCGACGGCGGCCTCGAGCTGCTCGGCCGCGGGCCGGCGACTCCTGGCGAGGTCGGCCGCGGCGAAGTCGAGGCCCTGCTGCGGCGGCGCCCGGAGACCCTCGAAGCGGCCGTCGCGGACGTGGACGACGGCGAGCGGGTAGCTTACCTGGCCGTGGGCCCGGCACCGCCCTTCGATCACGCCGCGGCGCGCCGAGACCTGCGCCGGGCGTTGCCCGAGGCGACCCTGCCGTCGACCTTCGTCGTCCTGCCGGCCCTGCCGCGGACGCCGGGCGGCTGCATCGACCGCGCGGCCCTGCCGCCCGCTGACACCTCAGGCGGCAGGGTGCTGCACAGCTTGGTGCCGCCGCGCGATCCGCTGCAGCTCGAGCTGGCCCAGATCTGGGAAGAGCTGCTGGACGTACGCCCGATCGGCATCCGCGACGAGTTCTTCGCCCTCGGCGGCCATTCTCTCCTGGCGGTTCGGCTGATGGTCCGGATCCGGGAGCGCTTCGAGGAGGAGCTGCCGCTGGCCACGCTCTTCCAATATCCCACGATCGAGAAGTTGGCTGAGCTCCTCAGCCGGCGCGGGAACGCGCCGCGTAGCTCGGCCCTGGTGCCGATCCAGCCCCGGGGCACGAAACGCCCCTTCTTCTGCGTGCACGGCATCGGCGGCGAGGTCCTGATCTACTACCAGCTTGCGCGTTGCCTGGGGGAGGATCAGCCGTTCTACGGCATCCAGGCGCCCTCGGCCGCCGAGCTCGCGGATCGCTTCACGCCGCTCGAGGAGATGGCGCGCGGCTACCTGGAAAGGATCCGGGCGGTGCAGCCGCAGGGACCCTACGCGCTCGGGGGTTACTCCTTCGGCGCCGTCGTGGCTTTCGAGATGGCGCAACAGCTCGTGGCGCGCGGCGAACCGGTGAGGCTGATCGCCCTCCTCGACGGCACCTCGCCGCTGATCGTGCGCCGCGGAGCCCGGCGCAGCGACGCCGCGGTGCTCGCCGGCCTGGCCCGCAATCGGGCGCGCCAGGCCGGAGTCGACCTCGCCCTCGACCATGAGCGGCTGGCCCGCCTGCCCCTCGACGAGGCCATCGACCACACGCTGGCCGAGCTCCGGGGGGCGGGGCTCGCTCCGCCGGAGATCGACCCTGCCTGGGTGCGGCGGCTCATCGCCGGGGTGAGGCTGCGCGAGGAGTCCGTCCACCGCTATGAGCCGCGCAAATATCCCGGCGTGATCACCTTGTTCCGTTCCACGGAAAGCGAGCAAGAGAGCGCCAAGGCGTGGCGCGAGGTGGGGGTGGACGCGACCGATCGCACCCGCGGCTGGGACGCCCTCGCGGGCGGCCGCCTGGAGGTGCGCGAGGTCCCCGGCTACCACGCGACGCTGCTCTCTCGGCCCCACGTGCGAGCCCTCGCCCGGCAACTGGGAGCGTGTCTGAACGAGACCTCGTGTCTGAACGAGGCTTCGCGGGCCGCCGAGGAGGCGGCCCGAGAAAAAGCTCAGGCTGTTGATCCGATTCACGCATCGATCCCGCGTAACGGTGAGATGGTCGCCTGAACCGAGAGGCCCACGTTCCGAAGGATCCCGAAACGTCGTCGCAACCCGTGACTCGATAGAGGAGGCTTCGCTCATGAACGGTATCGAACAAATCCCATTCGCCCCGGCGCTCAAGCTCACCGGCGCGATGGGTACGAGATCCTATTTTCAGTTCGTGGAAGGCTCCGGTCTCGACTACGGCCTGGTGCTGGCCGTGCTGCGCGAAGAGGCCGCCGGCTGCATTTTTCGCGGCCTGATCCCGCCCCAGGTCTGCGACGCGATCTCGACGAATTTCTGGCAGAACCCGTCGCTGCGCCAACGGGAAGACGGCGTCCCCGCCTTCTACGTCGGCACCTATCACTACCAGAAAGAGCTGAGCGACTACTTCCAGGAAGCCGCGGCGGCGCGGGCGGCGATGGCGAAGCTGTTCGACTCGACGGACAATTTCATCCAAGCGTGGCTCGCAGGTTTCAGTGGTTACCTGGCCGTCCGCGGCATGGCGCTGCGGCCGGCGGCCGACGGCCGGCGCGAGGCGGCCGCGTTCATCATGCGCTCGTGGAGCGGAGCGGGGGATTTCGCCCTCAAACCGCACGACGACTTCGCGCAGATGCGCGATCCCCGGCAGGCCGGTTTCGAGATTCAGGAGGTCTGCGACCACGCCGTCGTGGCCTTCAACGCCTGCATCGAAAACGGCGTCGGCGGCAGTCTCTGCTACTGGAATCTCCAGCCCGACGACGTGCTGCGCTCGCGCCTCGGGCTCGAGCTGACCGGATACCCTTATCCGCTCGACGTGCTGGAGACGGTTCCCAAGCTTACCATTCCGATCCGCCGCGGCGACGTCTACCTGTTCAACGGCAAGAACATCCACGCCGTCGGCCCGCAATCGGAGCACGAAAGCCGGCTGACGATCTCCTTGCTGATGGGGTTCAAAGATCCCCGCACCGTGATCTACTGGACCTGAGGCCGCGCCGGCGCCACCGCAGAGATAGGACAGGACAAGGAAGGGAAGGCGATCGTGAGCAATCTGATTCAAGACCTTCAGTACGGTCTGCGAGCGTTGGCCAGGAAACCGCGGTTCACGATCGTCATGGTCCTGACCCTCGCTCTTGGCATCGGCGCCAACGCCGGCGTGTTCACCCTCGTCAACTCGGTGTTGCTGAGACCCTTGCCGCTCGCCGAGCCGGACCGGGTCGCGATCGTCTACGAAAGGAACCTGCCGCGGGGTCAGGACCGCAACGTGGTGTCGGCCCTGAATTTCGACGCCTGGCGCACCCGCAGTGAGTCCTTCGCGAGCCTTGCCGCGGTCGCCTATGACAACTTCATCGTCACCGGCGAGGACGCCCCTCCCGAGAAGATCTCGGGCTCGCTCGTCAATGCCGAGCTCTTCGCCGTGATGGGCGTGGATCCCCTGCTCGGCAGCGTGTTCGCGGCCACCGACGACCGGCCGGGCGCTGGCGACGTCGCGGTGCTGAGGCACCGGTTCTGGATTCGCCGCTTCGGGGGCGATCCCGACGTCATCGGCCAGCCGCTGCGCCTTGACGGTAAGACCTACACGGTGGTCGGCGTCATGCCGCCCGGTTATCTCTTCCCCGAATCCGCCGACGTCTGGCTGCCCATCGCCTTCTCGACGGAGGATCTCGAAGACACCGGGCGCTACCTCCACGTGCTCGGCCGCCTGCGGCCCGGCGTCGCCGTCGCCCAGGCGCAGACCGAGATGGACCTGATCGCCACCCAGCTCGAAGAGACCCGCCCCGAGTCGAACGCCGGCTGGCGCACGAGTGTGATCCCGCTCGCCGAGGACTTGGTGGGCGAAGCCCGTCCGGCGCTGCTCGTGCTGATGGCGGCGGTAGGTTTCGTGTTGCTGATCGCCTGCGCCAACGTGGCCCACCTGCTTTTCGTCCAGTCCGCGGACCGCTTCAAGGAAATGGCGATCCGCTCGGCCATGGGCGCCAGCCGGCGGCGCATCGTCCGGCAACTGCTGACGGAAAACGGCCTGCTGGTGCTGGCCGGCGGGATCCTGGGCGTCGTCCTGGCCTACTTCGCGGTCGATTTCCTGATCGGCGTGGGCTCGGAGCTGGTGCCCCCGGAGCGCGGCGTCGTGGTCGACGCCCGGGTGCTCCTGTTCACTCTCGCCGTCCTCGTCGCGACCGCGCTCCTGTGCGGCGCCGCGCCGGCCCTGCGCCTGTCGCGCACGCGCGAGGTGTCGACGCTCAAGGAAGGCGGCCGCGGCACCTCGAGGGACCGCGGCACCCAGAGGATCTACAAGTCTCTGGTGGTCACGGAGATGGCGCTGGCGCTCGTCGTCCTGATCGGAGCGGGCCTCATGCTCCGCAGCTTCCAGGAGCTGCGCCGGGTCGACTTCGGCTTCGACGCCGAGAACCTGCTCGTCGTGCCGTTCTCGCTGCCGTCGTTCGACTACCCCGACGTCGAGAGGAAGGAGGCCTTCTTCCACGAGGTCCGCGGGCGGCTCGAGTCCCTGCCCGGGGTGCGCTCGGTCAGCGCCGTCAATTACCTGCCGCCGACCTGGCCGGCGCCGGCCTCGAGCTTCAGCATCGAGGGCCGCCCGCAGCCGCCGTCGGGGGAAGAGCCGGTCGCCGACTTCCGCGTCGTCATGCCGGGCTATTTCGAGACCATGGGCATCGCGATGCTCCAGGGCCGCGACGTGACGGCGGACGACATTCCCGACAAGCCCTTCGTCGCGGTCGTCAACAAGACGATGGCCGACAGCTTCTGGCCCGGCGGCAACGCCATCGGCCAGCGCTTCGAGATCCTTGACGAGGTGGTGGAAGTGGTCGGCGTCAGCGCCGACGTCATCCATCGCGGCATCCGTCTCGAGGCCCGGCCCCTGGTCTACTTCGCTTACGCCCAGAACCGCAGCGGCTACGCCAGGCTCCTGGTGCGCTGCGACGGCGAGGCCGCGCAGCAGATCCCCGCCATCCGCTCTCAGGTGTGGGCCGTCGACAAGAACGTCCCCCTCGACGGCATCGAGCTGATGACGCAACGCCTGGCCGGCCTCGCGAAGGAGTCGCGCGCGCGTTCCGTCCTCCTCGGCGCCTTCGCCGTGGTGGCGGTGTTGCTGGCCTCCATGGGGATCTTCAGCGTCATGGCCTCCGCCGTCGCCGGCCGCGTCCAGGAGTTGGGTATCCGCCTCGCCCTCGGGGCCCCGCGCACCTCCGTGTTGAAGATGATCATGAGCGAGGGCCTGCGTCTGGCCCTCACCGGCGTCGCCCTGGGAGTCGCCGGCAGCCTCGCCCTGACCCGGTTCATGTCGAGCTTGCTCTACGGCATCACGGCGCACGACCCGGCCACGTTCGCCCTCGTGGCGCTGCTGGCCCTCGCCGTCGCGATCTCGGCGAGCTACCTTCCGGCTCGGCGCGCCACCCGGGTCGAACCGATTCAGGTCCTGCGCTACGAGTAGCGATCAACGGACCGAAAGGAGTGCCCGATGAAAGTCCTGGACAAGCTCCGGAAGCTCGCCACGTGGGGGCTCCCGCTCCTGACGCTGTGCGCCCAGCCGGCCGCGGCCGACGGGGCAGAGTTCGAAGGCCGGTGGGAAGGCGCGATCCTCATGACGCCGGGCCGGCACGAGGTCGATTTCGAGGTCGAGCTGCGCCACGATGCCGACGGCGAGTGGGCCGGAGACCTCAGCCTGACGATCCTCGGCCTGCTTGATCGACCGCTTGAAGACGTCACCGTGACCGGCTCCAGCCTCTCATTCGTCGCGGTGGAGGACGACGAGGTCTCGGCCTTCAGGGGCGATCTGACCGACCACGGCGTCGCCATCGAAGGCGAGCTCTACGAAGGCGGACGGAAATACCCGTTCCGGCTCGAGCGCCGCGCCGGCGACGAGCCCGAGCCGCCGGCGCCACAGCTCCACCTGCTGGCCGACGCCGACCAGCTCAAGGCGGCGTTCAATCGCGACCGCGGCAAGGTGCGCTTCCTGCAGTTCTATTCCCCGAAGTGCGAGATCTGCCGGATGTCGGCACGGATGGTGGAGCGCCACGTGCTCGACGAGGTCGGCAGCGACGAGCTGCGCGGCTACCTCGTGTGGCAACCGGTATTCCAATACTACGACCCCGAGGCCGAGCAAGAAGACCGGCGCTCGGCCGAGCAGGCCACGGCCCTGGTGACCGATCCCCGGGTGACCCACTTCTGGACCGAGTCCACGGTCATCGCCGAGTCTTTCCGAGGGGTTCTCGGTATCGAGGAGGACCCGGTCTGGAACGTGATCCTGGTCTTCTCCAGGGACGCGACTTGGGGGGACGACGCGCCGCGGCCGGAGACGTTCATGTACCGGATGCTCAAGGGGCTCCCCGACGACAAGCAGTTCAACGCCTACACGCTGGCCGACACGATCCGCGGCCAGTTGGCGAAAGCCTACGGCGGCGCCGAGGTCGCCGCCGGCGACGCCAGCCGCTAGGACGACGACGGATCCGGACAAGGGGGATCACGAGATGCCTTCCATCAAGACTTCGAGCCCGGGCTCGCTGGGCGGCCTGCGCCGCCGGTCGATGCTCGACGGACAGCAGGAGTGGGTCCGCGAGGAGCCCCTCTTCGCCGACGGCGGGCTGCCCGTCGTCTTCCGGCCCGCCATCGCCGGCGTCGACCTCAGCTCCTGGGCGCGCGACCATCGCCAGCGCCTCGACGAATGCCTGCTGCGACACGGCGGCATCCTCTTGCGCGGCTTCGACCTGCCGAACGTCGAGCAGTTCGCGGACCTCATCGCGGCCGTCGCCGGCGACCCGCTGCCCTACGACGACCGGACGGCGCCGCGCAGCGCCGTCCACGGCAACATCTACACCTCCACCGATCTGCCGGCCGACCGCGTCGTGTTGCTGCACAACGAGAGCTCCTATTCGCACGTGTGGCCGCGCCGGATCTTCTTCCAGTGCGTCCTGCCGGCCCGCGAGGGCGGCGAGACCCCGATCGCCGATTCGCGGCGTCTCTACTCGCGCCTCGCACCCGATTTGCGCCGGCGCTTCGAAGACCTGGGCGTGATGTACGTGCGCAACTACGGCGACGGTTTGGGCCTTTCCTGGCAGGAGGTCTTCCAGACCGACGACCCGGCCCGGGTCGAGGCCTTTTGCCGCCAGGCCCGCATCGAATTCGAGTGGAAGGACGATACGCGCCTGCGCACCCGCCAGGTACGTCCCGGCGTGGTGCGCCATCCCACCACCGGCGAGCCGGTGTGGTTCAACCAGGCCCTGGTCTTCCACGTCGCCATGCAGCCGCCCGAAGTGCGCGAGGTGCTGCTCTCGACGTTCGCCGAGGAGGACCTCCCCACCCAGTCCTATTACGGCGACGGCACGTCGATCCCGGACGAGGTCGTACGTGCCGTCGACGAGGCCCATCGGGCGGAGACCCGCATCTTCCAGTGGGCCCAGGGCGACGTTCTGCTGCTCGACAACTTCCTCGCTGCCCACGGCCGCCGGACCTTCAAGGGACCCCGCAAGGTCCTGGTGGGCATGGGCGGCCCCTGCACCCTGGACGACGTCGGCTTCACCGTCAACTGAATCGACGAGGACAAGATCATGACCCTGGCAAGTCCTTCTCTCCCTGCGCTCGGCGCGCGCGTCCTGCGGCGCAAGGCCGTGGCCGCCTCCGGCCCGGACCTGGTCCGGACGCGTACCTTCGGACCCGACGCGCCCCTGCCTCTGGTCGTCGAGCCCACCGTCGCCGAGATCGACCTCGTCGGCTGGGCGGCGCAGAGCCGCGGCTGGCTCGAGGAGCGGCTCCTCGAGCACGGTGCACTCCTCTTCCGCGGCTTCGGGCCTTCATCGCCCGAGCTGCTCGAAGGCTTCATCCAGGCGACCTCGAGCGGCGAGTGGGCAGAGTATCGCGAAGCCGCCACGCCCCGCAGCGCCGTGTCGAAGAACATCTTCACCTCGACCGACTTCCCGCCCGAGCAGGCGATCTACCTGCACAATGAGAACTCCCACTGCACGAGCTGGCCGCAGAAGATCTACTTCACCTGCGTCACCGCGCCGCGGCGCGGCGGCGCCACGCCGATCGCCGACTGCCGCCAGGTCTACGAGCGTTTGCCGCCGGAGGTGCGGCAGCGTTTTCTCGACTGCCGATGGATGTACGTGCGCAATTTCGGCGACGGGCTGGGATTCGCCTGGCAGGAAGTCTTCGGCGCCGACGACCGCGACAGGGTCGAGGACTATTGCCGGCGCAACCGCATGGTCGCCGAGTGGAAGCATGGCGACCGCTTGCGCGTGCGCTACGTCCGGCCGGCGACGGCCGTCCATCCGAAGACCGGGGAGACCGTCTGGTTCAACCACGGCACGTTCTTCCACGTCTCGACCTTGCCCGACGACGTCCGCGAGATGCTGCTCTCCCAGGTCACGGCGGAGGACCTCCCCTACCAGACCTACTATGGAGACGGCGGCGACGTCGAGCCTGAGACGATGGACACGCTGCGCCGCGTCTACCGGGAGTGCACCGTGCGCTTCCCTTGGCAGGAAGGCGACCTGCTGATGCTCGACAACATGCTGGCAGCCCACGGCCGTGAGCCCTTCGAAAGACCGCGCAAGATCCTGGTGGGGATGGCCGAGCCGGTCGCGGCGCTGGACGTCCGACCCGGGTCGTGAGGCCGCCATGATTCCGGCCGAGCTGACGTCCGACATCGACAGGACGCACGCCGACCTTTCGCCGGAAGCGCGGCGGTTTCTCGACTACGCCCGCGAGCACCCCGCGGCTCTGCGGCCGTTCGACCAGCGGCTGGCCCGCTTCGCCGGCGTCCAGGACGAGTTCCTCATCCATTACAAGTACCCGATTCAGACCTGGCCGGTGCTCCTGCGACGCCGGAAGCTGCGCGAGATCGAGCATGCCACGGTGCAGATCCCGCTGCTGCTGCGCAGCTTGCCGGAGCGCGCCTTCGGCAACGATCCGAAGCGCATCTCGGAGTTCTACGGCATTGGCGACGAGGCCCTCGTAACGCTTTACCAGACGCCGCCCGACGGCCTCGAGGAGGCCGTGGCACGCTGCGACCTGATCGACACCGAGAGCGGGCTCAAGTGCGTCGAGGTCAACCAGAGCGCGAACATCGGGGGCTGGCAGATCCGCTTCTGGGAAGCGTTCTGCCGCCGCCATCCGCCGAACGCCCGCTTCCTGGAGCAGGAGGAGCTCAAGCCCCGCTTTCGCGACCCGCTCCGCACCGTCATCCACCACATGGTCAAGACGGTCCTGAGCCGCGGCATCGCCACTCAGGGCGTGCTCAACGTCGCTCTCGTGTTCGATGCCGACGACGTCCGGATCGTCGAGGGTGGGGCGGAACATATGAAAGATCTCTACCACCGTGTTCTCGCGTCGGTCGATCCGGCGCTCGAGGGCGAGCTCGTCATCGCCTCCTATCCGGGACGATTCGCGGTCCGCAAGGGCATCTTCCTCTACCACGACGAGGCCCCGGTCCACGCCCTGCTCCAGTACACCGCCCAGGCGACGCCGCCGAACGTCTTCCGCTGCTTCAAGGCCGAGACCCTGAGCCTCTTCAACAGCCCGCTCGCGAACGTCCTGGCCAACAAGCTCAGCCTCGCCATGCTCTCGGAGCTCGCGGACACCCCAGTCTTCGACGCCAGGGAGCGGGCCGTGGTCCACGAACACGTGCCCTGGAGCCGCAAGGTCACGGAGGCGCCCACCACCTTCCAGGACACGACCGCGCCGGCACCGGAGCTGCTGCGGACGCGACGCGAGGACATGGTGCTCAAGCGCGGCATGAGCTACCAGGGGCTAGACGTGTTCGTGGGCCGGTTCACGGCTGCCGCAGAGTGGGAGCGCCGCGTCGACGTCGCCCTCGCCGAGGGCGGATGGGTGGCCCAGGAGTACCTCCGGTCGCGGCCCTACCTCTTTCAACACGGCGACGAGGGTTGCTGCGCCCACGATGCCGTCTGGGGCACGTTCTGCTTTGGGCGCACCTACGGTGGCGGCTTCCTGCGCCTGGCGCCCCGATCCTCGAACGCGTACAAGGGCGTGCTCAACTCAGCCCGCGGCGCGGTCGGGGCCATCTTCTACGAGATCTGACCCGCCTGCCGCGGCGCCCGCCGCCCCTCCGAATAAAATTCCCGCTCGTTGATCCGATTTTCGCCCGCTCCACGCGTAATGGGCAGCTCGCAAGAGTGAGGAAACGCGAGAGTCGGCTCTCACCCGCCGCTCCCACTTCGCGAGTCCCGACGCCAAACTCAAAAGGAGATCTGGGAATGCCTAGCATGAATCGGAAGAACTGCGCCAAGATGATGGTCTTTCTCCTGATCACGGCCGCGATCGTCGCCCTGACCATAGCCAGCTCCGCGGAGTCGGGCGGTGAATGGTTGCTCAGCGCCGGCGGGAACTGTCCGCAGGAGTCCGTCTGCGCTGAATGGGACGTAGGCGACGCGAGCGGCGGATTTTGCTGCGTGTCGCCGGAAGCGATCGGGACGGACGATCTCAACGCGTGCATCTCGGGATTCAGCCAGGGATGTCTGGCGACGGAATAGAGGCGACGGAATAGAGCCCAGGTCCTGGGCGAACGCCATCAGGCGGCTGGGGACTCGCCCGGCGGCGCGCATAGAATGCCCACGGCATGACGGACGCCTACGACTTCGTGATCGTCGGCGCCGGCTCGGCCGGCTGCGTGCTGGCCAACCGGCTCAGCGCCGAGGCGCACGCGCGCGTGCTGGTGCTCGAGGCCGGGCCGCGCGACGCGCGGCGCGAGATCCAGATGCCGCCGGCGTTCATCAAGCTCTTCAAGTCCGAGCTCGACTGGGACTATTCCACCGAGGAGGAGCCCCACCTCCACGGCCGCCGCCTCTACTGGCCGCGCGGCAAGGTGCTCGGCGGCTCGAGCTCGATCAACGCGCAGCTCTACGTGCGCGGCCACCGCGACGACTACGACCTCTGGCGCGACCTCGGCAATCCCGGCTGGGGCTACGACGACGTGCTGCCCTATTTCAAGCGCGGTGAGCACCAGGAACGCGGGGCGTGCGATTACCACGGCGTCGGCGGTCCCTTGAACGTCGCCGACCTGCGCGATCCCCACGCGCTCTCGCTCGCCTTCGTCGACGCCGGCCGCGAGCTCGGCTGGAGCGCCAACCCCGACTTCAACGGCGCCCGCCAGGAGGGCGTGGGCCTCTATCAGGTGACCCAGAAGGGCGGCCGACGCTGCAGCGCCGCCGGCGCTTATCTGCGCCCGGCGATGAAGCGCTCCAACCTCACCGTGAAGACGCTCTGCCAGGCGCTGCGCGTGAGGCTCGAGCGCGGGCGGGCGCGCGCCGTCGAGTACCTGGACGGCGGCGAGCGGCGCACCGCCTGGTGCGAGCGCGAGGTGGTGCTCTGCGGCGGCGCCGTCAACTCGCCGCAGCTCCTGCTGCTCTCGGGCATCGGCCCCGCCGGCGACCTGCGCGCCCACGGCCTCGAGGTGGCCGTCGACGCGCCGGGCGTGGGCCGCAACCTCCAGGACCACCTGGTGGTCTCGGTGGTCTGCGCCAGCCGCGGCGCCGTGACCCTCGACAGCGCCGAGACGGTGACCAATCTGCTGCGCTACCTGCTCGTGAGGCGCGGACCCCTGACGTCTTCGATCTGCGAGGCGGGGGCCTTCGTGCGCACGGCGCCGGAGCTGGCGCGGCCCGACCTGCAGTTCCACTTCGTCCCGGCGGGGATCATCGACCACGGCTTCCAGCAGGCCGCCCCGGAGGGCCTCAACTTCGGCCCGACGCTGATCCGTCCGGAGAGCCGCGGCCGCGTGGAGCTGGCCTCGGCGGACCCGCTGGCGCCGGCGCGTATCCGCGCCGGCTACCTCGCCGCGGAGCACGACCTGCGCCTGCTGGTGGCCGGCGTCAAGCTCTGCCGCGAGCTCGCCCGCACCCGCGCCCTGGCCCCCTACGTCGCGGCCGAGGCGTTGCCCGGCGCGGGCGCCCGAAGTGACGCCGAGATCGCGGACTTCGTCCGCCGTAGCGCCGCGACGCTCTACCACCCGGCGGGGACCTGCCGCATGGGCCCCGAGGGCGCGGAGGACGACGGCGGCGCGCCGGTGGTGGATCCCGAGCTGCGCGTCTACGGCACCGAGGGCCTGCGCGTGGTCGACGCCTCGGTGATGCCGCGGCTGGTCGGCGGCAACACCAACGCCCCGACCCTGATGATCGCCGAGAAGGCGGCGGACCTGATCCTGGCGGCGCCGTGACCGGACGGCGGAGCGCTGCCGTCGTACATTCGACATCGGGGCACGACCCTGCTATGGTCGCCGTTCCCTTGATCACACCTCCCAAGGAGTTTCCCTTCATGAAAACCATGAATCGAGTCATCGTCGTCCTGGTCCTGGCGCTGGCGCTCTCGGGCCAAGCAGCGCCGCTCTTCGCCCAATCGTCGGACGCGCCGCTCGCCACCGAGGACGACAAGGTCCTCTACGCGGTGGGCCTGGCGATCGCTCAGCAGCTCGGCCAGCTCGGCCTCTCCGAGAAAGAGGTCGCCGTCGTCCAGCTCGGAGTGGCCGACGCCGCCCTCGGCAAGACGCCCAAGGTCGACCTGATGCAATACGGCCCCAAGCTCCAGACCTTCGCCCAGGAGCGTCTGGCGAGGGGTGCCGAAGCCGAGAAAGCCCAGGGGTCGGCGTACCTCGAGCAGGCGGCCGCCGCCGAGGGCGCCGTGCGCACCGAGTCGGGCCTGGTTTACTCCGAGGTCACCCCGGGCACCGGCGCCAGCCCCACCGCCAGCGACAGCGTGACCGTGCACTATCGCGGCACCCTGATCGACGGCACGCAGTTCGACAGCTCGATCGACCGCGGCCAGCCCGCGAGCTTCCCGCTGGGCGGCGTGATCAGTTGCTGGACCGAGGGCCTGCAGAAGATGAAGGTGGGCGGCAAGAGCCGCCTGGTGTGCCCGTCGGACATCGCCTACGGCGACCAGGGCCGGCCGCCGTCGATCCCGGGCGGCGCCGTGCTCGTCTTCGAGATCGAGCTGCTCAGTATCGGAGAGCAGGCCGAGGGCGATTCCGAGTAGCGGGTGAGCGCCCGCAGCGGCGGCTCGCGACCCAGGTGCAGCAGGGGTGACAACGTGAAGGACTTCAACCATGATCGGCACCCAGGTGTCCCACTACAAGATCCTCGCAAAGCTCGGCGCCGGCGGGATGGGAGGCGTCTACCTCGCTGAGGACGTCTCCCGGCGCCGCAAGGTGGCGCTCAAAGTTCTGCCTCCGGAGCTCGACGACCGCCGGAGCCTGCGACGCTTCGAGCGCGAAGCGCGCGTGCTGGCGGCCCTGGAGCATCCGAACATCGTGCGGATCTACTCGGTCGAGGAGCACCGCGGTCTGCGGTTCATCACCATGGAGTGGCTCTCCGGCCGCACCCTCGCGGAGGTCATTCCGGCAGACGGCTTCGACCTGCGCTCGTTCCACGAGCTGGCCGCGGCGATCGTCGCCGCGCTCGCCGCGACCCACGAGAAAGGGGTCATCCACCGCGACCTGAAGCCCGCCAACGTCATGGCCATGGACGACGGACGCGCGAAGGTGCTCGACTTCGGTCTCGCCAGGCTCAAGGACGACACCGATTCCACCGAGCGCCTGACCGACCGGGGGGCCCTGCTGGGCTCGATGCCCTACATGTCGCCGGAGCAGGTGCGCGGCGAGGACATCGCCCTCGCCTCCGACATCTTCTCCCTCGGGATCCTCCTGTGCCAGATGCTGACCGGCAAGCGCCCCTTCCCCGGCCGCGCCTGGGCGGCGGCCATGGCGATCCTCCGCGACCCGCACCGACCCATCCGCGAGCTGCGACCCGACGCGCCCGCCGCCCTCGTGGCGGTGATCGACCGCTGCCTGGCCAAGGACGCCGCCGACCGTTACGCTTCCGCGGTGGAGCTGTCGCCGGCGTTGGCGGCGGCGCGCGAGGAGGACGGGGAGCACGACGGCGACGGCGAAAGCCTACGGGCGATGGCGGGCTGAGCCGGCGGGACGCGCGGCGAAGAGCACGGGCATCAATGCCCGTGCTATTGAGGGAAAGCCCCCTGAAGGGGGCTGGGGACCGCGTCGCGGCGACGAATTCTGCAGCCCGCTTCAGCGGGCTTACCCTCGATAGCACGGGCCTTCAGGCCCGTGCGGACGTGGCGTCGCCTCAGTGCTCCTCGTGGTCGCCCTCCGCGTGGACCCTCACCTTCTTGTGGAACGTCCGGGTCACGGCGGCGTCCTTGATCGCCTTCAGGATCTCTTCGCGCTTGGCCGGATCGAGATCGTCGAGCACCCCGGACTCGAGCACGCTGCCGGCCACGTCGGGGGCCGCGACGAACGCGAAGCCGTGGCCCTCGCCGCCGGTCCACGCGTGGCTCTCGCCCTCCTCGCCGGTCCACACCATCACGTCGTGGGCCGCGTGCTCGCCGTCCACGCCGTGCCACACCATCACGTGCTCGCCCTCTTCGCCCTCGCCGTGGCCGCCGATCTTCTTGACGAAGACGTTGACGCGCTCGCCGTCCTCGCCGCCGACGTCGACGAGCGCGAGGCCGCGGGGGTGGTGCGGCGTCGACACGTCGATCTCCTTGCCGTCGACGGTGAGCTTGATGCCGTCCTCCTCGCGGGTGACGATCACCTCTTTGCCCGAGTCGGTGAAGAGCTGGCGGGTCTCGCCGACCTCGAGGTCGTCGATCGTGATGACTTCGCTGTCGCCGCCGACCTTGAGCTTGAAGCGGTGCTTGGTCTCGACGTCGTCGGCGAGAGTCAAGGTGGCGGCGAGCGCCAGGGAAGTGATCACGGTGACGAAGAAGCTGAGTCTCTTCATGGTGGTTTCCTCCGGTGGGGTTGAAGCTGGGCCGGGTCGTCCGGCTTGCAGTGGCGTAGGAGCAAGGGGTGTGCCAGGAACCGGACGATAGGCATCGGCCGGTGTAGGGGCACGGCGTGCGCCCGCGGCCGGTGGAACGGCGACGGCCCGAAGGGCGCAAGGCCTTGCGCCCCTACACCGGCGGTCGCCGGGGACCTCGCGCGCATCCCCAGATGGGGAGACGTCTCCCGAAATCAGGCGTCCGCCAATCCGTGCTTCTCGAGCCGGTAGAGGAAGGCCTTGTAGGGCAGGTCGAGGAGCCGGGCGGCCCGGGCGCGGTTGCCGGCGGCGGCCTCCAGGGCCTGGGCCAGGCAGCTCCGCTCGTGGTCGTCCCACGACAGGCCGCGCGCCGGCAGCCGGAAGCCGCCGTCGCTGCCCGCCGCCGGCGCCGTCATCTCCTTGGGCAGGTCGTCCTCCGAGACCCGGCCGCCCTCCGAGAGCAGCACCAGGCGCTCGACCACGTTGGCGAGCTCGCGCACGTTGCCCGGCCAGCCATGGTCGAGCAGCCGCTTGAGCACCCGCGGCGGGAACGCCTCGACGCTCACGCCGTGGCGACGCGCGGCGCGCGCCGCGAAGTGCTCCACCAGGAGCGGGACGTCCTCGCGGCGCTCCCGCAGGGGCGGCATCCTGAGGGGCACCACGTTGAGGCGGTAGTAGAGGTCCTCGCGGAAGCGGCCCGCCGCCACCTCGGCGGGGAGGTCGCGGTTGGTGGCGGCGATCAGGCGCACGTCGGTGACGATCTCGCGGTGGCCGCCGAGGCGCGTCAGGCGGCCCTCCTGGAGGGCGCGGAGCAGCTTCGGCTGCACGGCGAGCGGCAGCTCGCCCACCTCGTCGAGGAAGAGGGTCCCCTCGTGGGCGGCCTCGAACTTGCCGGCGCGGGTGCGGTCGGCGCCGGTGTAGGCTCCCTTCTCCGCCCCGAAGAGCTCCGACTCCACCAGGGTCTCGGGCAGCGCCGCGCAGTTGACGGCCACGAACTCGCCGTTGGCGCGCCGCGACAGGGCGTGGAGGGCCCGCGCCGCCAGCTCCTTGCCGGTGCCGCTCTCGCCGGTCAGGAGCACGGTGGCGTCGGTCGCGGCGAGCTTCTCGACCTGGCGGAAGAGGCGCGCGATCGACGGCGCCCGGCCCACCAGGTCCACCAGCCGGTCGCGCGCCGCCAGCTCCTCGCTCAAGCGCCGGTTCTCGTCGGCCAGGCGGCGCGAGCGCAGGGCCTTCTCGAGCGCCAGGAGCAGGGCCTGGCGCTCGAAGGGCTTGGCCAGGTAGTCGTCGGCGCCGGCGCGGATGGCGTCGACGGCGCGGGCGATCGTGCCGTAGGCGGTCACCACCACGAACGCCGCCGGCGGCCAGCCGGCGCGCACCTCGCCGAGCAGCTCCACGCCGTCGCCGTCCGGCAGCTTCCAGTCCGCGAGCACCAGGTCGACCGGCGCCGCCGCGAGGGCGCGCCGCGCCGCGGCGAGCGACTCGGCCTCGGTCACCAGGTAACGGCGCGAGCGCAGGATGTCGGCCACCAGCCGGCGCTGGTCGCCGTCGTCCTCGACCACCAGCACGCGGACCCCCTGCACGCGGACCGCCGGTACGTTGAGCTCAGCCATCCCGGCCGTCTTCCTCGCGCCGCGGGCCGAGCTCGAGCACCGCGCGCACGCCGCCGCCGTCCCGATCGAGGAGCTCGAGGGTGCCGCCGTAGCGGGTGCTGGCGATACGGTGGGCGAGGAAGAGACCCATGCCCGAGCCGTTGGCCTTGGTCGTCAGGTGCGGCGTGAAGAGGCGGCCGCGCACCTCGGGCGGCAGCCCTGGCCCTTCGTCCTCGATCTCGACGCGCACGCGCTGCGCCCCGGCCGCCGGAGCCACGCGGATGCGCACGGTGCCGCCTTCGGGGCTGGCCTCCACGGCGTTGACGAGGAGCGCCTGGAGCACCGCCCGCAGCTCGGGCTCGACGGCGGCGATCGCCGGCGTGGCGGGGTCGGCGTCGACGGCCAGGCGCACCCGTCCGCGGGCGTCCTGCAGGGCCTCGAGCGCCACGTCCTGCGCCAGCTCGGCGCTCGCCACGTCCTCGGCCGCGCCGCCGCCCTGGCTCGCCAGTGCCAGGAACGAGCGGATCGAGGCGTCGATGCGGCGGATCTGGCGCCGGGCCGCGGCGGCCAGCTCGTCGCCGCCGGACGAGCGCGACGCCAGCTCCTCGACCGACAGGCCGAGGGCGTTCAGTGGGTTGCGCAGGGTGTGGGCGAGGCCGCGCGCGATTTCGCCGATCTCGCCGAGGTGGCGGCGCGCCTCGAGCTGCCGCGCCCGTTCGTCGAGGGCGGCGAGCTCGCTCGACATGCGGTTGAAGGCGTGGATCGCCTGGCCCACCTCGCCGCTTCCGGCGGCCGTCACCCGGGCGCCGAGGGCGCCATGGCCCACCTCGCGGGCGGCCTCGGTCAGGCGCCGCAGGGGCGCGGAGACGCGCTGAGCCACCACGCCGGCGAGCAGCAGCCCGCCGCCGAGCAGCCCCGCCGCCCCCAGGAGCAGGCGCCGCTCGTAGTCCTCGAAGCGGGCGTGGACGCCCTCCTCGGGAATGCGGATGCGGCGCTCGAAGACGTCGTCGTCGGAGCTCACGGAGACGAAGGCGGCGGCGGTCTCGTCCCTTTCGCCGATGCCCCCGGTCTTCGGGTGGAGACGCAGGTGGATCTCGTGTTGCTCGCCGGCAAGCTGGCGGCGAACCACCTTGAAACGGGCTTTGGCGGTCCGGGCCTCGTCCGCGTTCACCGTCACCCACTGGAAGGCGGACGCGGACTCCGGATCGGTGGCCGCGTCCGGCGGGGCCGCGCCGTCCGGCCGGCGATGAAACACGACCGTGTGGGGCGGCTCGTGGGCCTCGATCCGGACGTCGCACTCGGCCCCCTGCGGGCAATCGGGCTCGTGGGAGATGACCGCGGCCACCGAGTGGCCGACCTCGAAGGCCACGTGGCCCACCTCGTAGGTGAGGTCGCGGGCGAGCGACCGCACCCACCAGAGCTGGGCCGCCACCAGGGCCGCAACCAGGCCGCTCAATCCCAGGAAGAGTCGCAGGCGTAAAGACATGGCGTGGTCTCCGTCGAGAATCTCCTCGACGCTACCCTATCCCAGCAATTGCCGTGCCGTCGTAGAGCCCGGACGTCATCGGCTCACTCGGACCGCCTTTGACGCCGGCGGCGGCTGGCGGCGAGGTAGAGGCGCTCCTTGGCCCGCGTCATGCCCACGTACCGCAGCCGCTTTTCATGCAGCAGCACTAGGAGGGCCGGCTATTGGCCCCAGAGCACTTGCCGGATGGTCGCGTCGCGCGGATCCACGTCGATGATGAGGTCCCCCCCGCGACGGCCGACGTAGTCCTTGGGACCGTAGTTGACGCGCCAGATCTCCCGGTCTTCTGCCGACCTCTGAGAAACGGAGATCACGCTGCCCAGCACGTCGACGCCCAGCTCGCGGGCGCGCTGGTTGGCCCTCGCCATGGCCCGAGCGAGAGACACGGCAAGATCGTCTTGGAGGACCTCTGCGGCGAGAGTTGCTGCCATCGTTGACTCCCTTCGGCCTAAACCACCTCGAGCTGCGCGTACTTGACGAGGAGCTTGCGACGGCCGACGCCGTCGAAGAAGACGACGAGGCGGGCGTCCTCGCCGCTGCCTTCGATCTGGAGGACGCGCCCCTCGCCGAGGACGGCGTGGCGCACCCGGTTGCCGCCCATGCGGGGACCTTAGCGGTGCGCTGGAGCGAGCGATCGTGTCGAAGGCCCAGCCCTTCTCCGCCCTGTACTTCTGGGCGAGCCGCGTGAGGGGGCACGTTGACGGTGTGTGGACCAGCCTCACCAGCGCGAGCTTCTTCTTGTCGCGACCATCCTCCGCCGAAGCGGGAATCCCACGGGACTCGGCCCGGAACTTCAGACGCGCCGCCATTTCCATCTCCGAGGGTCGCGCGAATTGTGATGTACCGCAAGGACGCCGATGGCGTTCTGGTGAATGACGTAGTAGACGCTGTAGGGGAAACGCCGGAGATTAGCTCGACGGACGTCGAGATGAACCACCTGATAGAGCTTCGGGTTGTCCTCGATTCTCCGAAACACCCGTTCGGCTTCCTCGAGAAACTCCACGCCCAGGCCCTCGCGGCGATCCTCATACCAAAGAGCTGCTTCTGTGAGCTCCACTTCGGCGGCCGCGGTAAGGGCACGCTTCATAGCTTGGCGAGGATCCTGGCCTTGACGACTTCCCAGGAGTCGCACGCGCCCGGATCGGCCAGGAAGGCAGCCCGACGTCCTTCCAGGAGCGCCTTCTGCTCGTCGGTCAGCTCGATCTCCGGCTGAGGAACGGCGCTGTCCCACAGGGACTGGGCGATCTCCAAGCGGTCCTCCAGAGGAAGCTCCATCAACTCGTCCTGCAACTCCGCTCGTGTCATCGCAAGCCCTCGGTCAATCTGTCGGTGCCATCGTCGGTCGCTGTATTCACCCGAGTACGGTCGCCTGGAACGAGGATAGCACAGGCGGAGCTCCCTTCCGCCTACACCACCTCGAGCTGCGCGTACTTGACGAGGAGCTTGCGGCGGCCCACGCCATCGAAGAAGACGACGAGCCGGGCGTCCTCGCCGCTGCCTTCGATCTGGAGGACGCGGCCCTCGCCGAGGACGGCGTGGCGCACCCGGTTGCCGCGCTTGATGGCGAGCTCGGGCCCCGCGTCGTCGAAAACGCGCGGCACGCCGCGCCGGCTCGCGGCGGCGGAGCCCGCCGGCGACGGGCGGCCGAAGAAGGCGTGGACGGCGCTCGTCGACGCGTGGCGGTCGACGAGCTCCGGGCTCGTCTCGACGTCCAAGAGCCCGACCGGGATCTCGCCCAGGAAACGCGACTCGCGCTGGTCCTGGTAGAGGCCGCCGCGACGCCGGCGGCGGCTGGCGGCGAGGTAGAGGCGCTCCTTGGCCCGCGTCATGCCCACGTAGAGCAGCCGCCGCTCCTCTTCCACGTCCTCCTGCTCGACGCCGGCGTTGACGTGGGGCAGGAGCTCCTCCTCGAGCCCCGGCAGCACCACGGCCCGGAACTCCAGGCCCTTGGCCGAATGGAGCGTCATCAGCGAGATGCGTCCGCCGGACTCGGCGTCGGCCTCGCTGGTCAGGGCCGCGTGGTCGAGGAACGCCGTGAGCAGGTCGTCCTCGACGCCGGCGTAGGCGTTGGCCTCGACGAACTCCTGGGCCGCCGAGACCAGCTCGCCGACGTTCTCGAGCTTCGAGCGGTCCTCGTCGTTCTGGTAGAGGTCGGTGTAGGAGGTGACCTCGATCACCCGCCGCAAGAGCGCCGGGAGCGGCAGGTCGGCGGCCTCGCCGGCGAGGCTGGCGATGAGGTCGCGGAACTTGAGCAACGCCGTGGCCCCGCGGATCGGGAAGCCGGCCAGGTCGTCGTCCACGAGCACGTCCCAGGTCGTCTTGCCGCGCTCGGCGGCGCGGTTGACGAGGGCCTGGTGGGTGGACCTGCCGATTCCCCGCGGCGGCTGGTTGACGATGCGGTTGAGCGAGTGGGCGTCGCGCGGGTTGCGGACCAGCCGCAGGTAGGCGACGAGGTCTTTCACCTCGGCGCGCTCGTAGAAGCGCATGCCGCCGATCAGGGCGTAGGGCACCTTGCGCCGCAGCAGCTCCTCTTCGAGGGCGCGGGTCTGGGCGTTGGTGCGCACCAGCACGGCCATCTCGCCGAGCGGCATCCGGTGCTCAAGCTCCTGCAGCGTCGACACGGTCCACCGCGCCTCGTCGAGCTCGTCGTGGGCGCGGTAGAGGTGGAGCTTCTCGCCGGCGCCGGCGTCGGTCCACAGCTTCTTGCCGCGGCGGCCGACGTTGTGGGCCACCACGGCTCCCGAGGCGTCGAGGATGTTCTGGGTCGAGCGGTAGTTGCGCTCGAGCTTGCGCACCTCGGCGCCGGGGAAGGACTTCTCGAACTCGAGGATGTTGGCGATATCGGCGCCGCGCCAGCGGTAGATGGACTGGTCCTCGTCGCCCACCGCCGTCACATTGCCCCCAAGGATCTCGGTGCCGCCCGAGATCTCGCGGATCAGCGCGAGCTGAGCGTGGTTGGTGTCCTGGAGCTCGTCGACGTGGAGGTAGCGGATGCGCCCGCGCACGCGCTCGCGCACGTCGCTCTGGCCGCGCAGGAGCTCGACGGCGAGGCGGATCATGTCATCGAAGTCGACGCCGCCGGCCGCCGCCACCAGCTCCTGGTAGCGCCGGTAAAGGGGGGCCACGCGGCGGCTGAAGAAGTCCTGGGCCTGCCGTTCGTAGGCGGCCGGACCCAGGAGCCGGTTCTTGGCGCCGCTGATCGCCGCCAGCACCGCCTGCGGCGTGAAGTTGCGCTCCGGCAGGCCCTCGGCCTCGATCGCCTTCTTGACCAGGACCGCCTGGTCGCCGGAGTCGAGGATCGCGAACTCGCGCGGCAGGTCCACGCGCTCGCCGTAGGCGCGCAGCAGCCGCAGCGCGAAGCGGTGGAAGGTGCCGACGAACGAGGGCAGGGGATAGAGACCGAGGAGCTCTTCCACCCGCCCTTTCATCTCGCCGGCGGCCTTGTTGGTGAAGGTGACGGCGGTGATCGCCGACGGATCGACGCCCCGCTCCTTCACCAGCCAGGCGACGCGGTAGGTGATGACGCGGGTCTTGCCCGAGCCGGCGCCGGCGAGCACGAGCTGAGGGCCGTCGCCGTGGGTGACCGCGGCGAGCTGGTCGGGGTTCAAGGCGGCGTCGAAGTCGATGGGGCTGGCGGTCACGGGC
>DASWIG010000299.1:0-1742 GCA_036397835.1 Thermoanaerobaculia bacterium | reverse complement strand
CCGGCGTGCTCGTAGGCGATTAACAGTCGCATTGGCCTGTTTAGCACGCCCGTCACGCCACCGCCCATTCCGCGGATAGTAGAGCCGCCTGCTCTAGCACGGTCTGGGTCGCCTTCTCCTGCTTGTCCGGCGGGTAGCCGTTCTTGCGCAGGATCCGCTTGACGAGAACCCGCAACTGCGCGCGCACGTTCTCGCGCAGGGTCCAGTCGATGGTCACGTTGTTGCGCACCGTCTCGACCAGCTCGCGCGCGATGCCGCGCAGCGTCTCATCGCCGAGCACCTTGACGGCGCTGTCATTGGTCTCCAGCGCGTCGTAGAACGCCAGCTCGTCCTCCGAGAGCCGCAGTGCCGCGCCGCGCGCGTTGGCCGCGCGCATCTCCTTGGCGAGCCCGATCAGCTCCTCGATCACCTGCGCCGCCTCGATGGCCCGATGCTGGTAGCGGCGGATGGTCTGCTCCAGCATCTCGGCGAACGAACGCGCCTGGACCACGTTCTTGCGCCGCCGGGTGGCCAGCTCCCCCTTGAGGAGCTTCTGCAAGAGCTCCACTGCGAGGTTCCGCTGCGGCATGCCGCGCACCTCGGCCAGGAACTCGTCCGAGAGGATCGAGAGGTCGGGCTTCGCCAGGCCGGCCGCCGCGAAGATGTCCACCACGCCTTCCGGGGCCACCGCGCGCGAGATGATCTGACGGACGGCGTGGTCGAGATCCTCCTCCGGCCGCGCCTCCCCGGGCGCCCGCTTGGCGAGCACCGCCTGTACGGCCTGGAAGAACGCCACCTCATCGCGGATGCGCAGAGCCTCCTCGTGCGGCACCGCCAGCGCGAAGGCCTGCGACAGCTCGCGGACGGCGCGCACGCAGCGGTCCTTACCGTTCTCCTGCGCCAGGATGTGCTCCTGGGCGGGCGGGAGCAGGCCGAGCCGCTCCTGCGGCGTGCCGCTCGTCCACGTCGACCGGTCGAAGCCGTGGAAGAGGCCGCAGCACACCTCGTACTTCTCCAGCATCACGGCGACGGCCTCGTCCTGATCGAGCGCCGTGCGCCCCGTCCCGCCGCTCTCGGTGTAGGTCGCGAGCGCCTGCTTCAGCTCCTGGGCGAGGCCGAGGTAGTCGACCACGAGCCCGCCCGGCTTGTCCTTGAACACCCGGTTCACCCGCGCGATCGCCTGCATCAGGCCGTGGCCGCGCATCGGTTTGTCGAGATACATGGTGTGCAGGCTCGGCGCGTCGAAGCCGGTGAGCCACATGTCGCGCACGAGCACGATTCTCAGTGGATCGGCGGAGGACCGGAAGCGATTGGCCAGGGCCTCGCGCCGCGGCTTATTGCGGATGTGCGGCTGCCAGTCCGCCGGGTCCGAGGCCGAGCCGGTCACCACCACCTTGAGAGCACCCTGATCGTCGTCCGCGCTCTCCCACTGGGGCCTGAGCCTCACGATCTCACGGTACAGCTCGACGCAGATCCGCCGGCTCATGCAGACGACCATCGCTTTGCCGTTCATCGCTTCGAGCCGCTGCTCGAAGTGGTCGACGATGTCGCGGGCGACCACGCCCAATCGTTTCTCGGCACCGACCACCGCCTCGAGCTGTGCCCACTTGGTCTTGAGCCGCTCCTTGCGCTCGACCTCCTCGCCCTCGGTGGCTTCCTCGAACTCCGGGTCGATCCGCGGCCACTCGGCCTCGTCGAGGGCCAGCTTGGCCAGCCGGCTCTCGTAGTAGATCGGCACCGTGGCGCCGTCCAGCACCGCGCGC